>CAYZET010000010.1:0-27842 GCA_964477215.1 uncultured Syntrophaceae bacterium
AGCACACAATCAGACAGACAACGACTGCAGCCATTCCATGAGGGCCAATGCCGTTTGGCGAGCTGGCAAGCCCGAAATTGTGAGCAAAGGCCGCTCCTGTGATCATTCCGAATACGAAAACCCCGGCGTCGCCATCACCCTCTCCAGACATGAAGAGCTGCCTGCCAGGACATCCTCCCGCAAGAGCGAAGGCCAGCCCAGCGACCACCATGCCTGAAAAGTTCCAAAAGCTCTGTGTGTGCGCCACTGGCTGTCCAACAAAGCCAGGATGAAACTGACCCAATATCAGATTAGTGATCCATGCAAAGGCCAGGAGCGATAGGAATCCCAAAAAGAGGTGCCACTGATTGAAGAGGATCAAGTCTCTCAGCGCTCCCATTGTGCAGAAGCGGCTGCGCTGTGCCATCACCCCTACGGCAAGCCCCACTATGAGGGAAATGGCCAAGGCTGCGTGCTGCGAGCCCGGCCCTTTGACGCTGTAAAAAAGAATCCCGCTTTGAGGCTGTCCGGGAATCTGAGGAAAGATGAACAGCAAGATGAGAAGGCCGCTCATGACAATCGGCATGAGCAATCCGACTCCCCGGCTCTGCCTATACGTGCGTCCCAGACTGTAGCCGCTCCGGAAGAATAGCGTTCCAATGCCAACTCCTGTGGCGAGCCCGAGCAGGCCGAAAATCGCATTGCCGTCCCCTCCTGCCAGACGCAACAGGGCTCTCCACGGACACCCTAGAAACACGAGAGCGCCGATCATTGCACACATGCCGAGCACAAACCGGGCCAACGGACTAGACCCGGAGCGGGGCTTGAATTCGCCGACAGCCAGGGCGGCCACAAATGCGCCCAGAACGAACCCGAGAATTTCAGGTCTAAGATACTGCACGACATCGGCACGGTGTAATCCCAGCGCTCCAGATATGTCCCGTTCGAAACATGCGACGCAAATGCCCATGTTCCCAGGATTGCCGAACTTCTGAAGCAGGGCGGCCAATACCCCGATTACCGCTCCCACCGCGATGATGCCGTACCGTGTGGCTAAGACGTTTCTCATCCTGTTGAAGTCCTCCTTCAACTAAGAGACTGACAACAGCCTTCGTCGGCGCGTCCCATCGAGATCTTGCCAGGACACCACCTCACGGAAGCACTGGCGTCAGAATCACCGTATGGTGTGTTGATTCTGCGAGCACGATTATCGAACCGCTTGGGCTGATGCAGGAGATCCTATAGTGGAGCGCATCAAGAACAGGTCCGAACCCTATTCGCAAACTGACTCATAGACGACAGCGTGAAGGCTCTGGCTTCGCTCCCGTGTCGTGTTGGCCAAAACTCAGGGGCTCCACAGGCCCCGTTGGGAAATCTCGACCTCTGTTATGACCACATGTCGATCGCAGGCCCATTGGCTTTCCACTGCGATGAATGCCACGCATATTCAATGCGTACCACCGCATATGGGGTCGGCCGGATTCCCTCGACGATTAACCGTGCCGCCGTACTTGCCTGGGAGCGGAAGATGCCTGTCTCACGTGATCGGGACAATCTGTTACCGCCGCCCACCCTGAGTGTGGGGCACACGTTAGCATTGTCATCATCGATCCGTCAAATCATTTTTGTCTATAGCGTGGGAAAAATGCGAAGCCCCGTACGGATTCTGAATGGCCCGTTGGGGACCCGCCAGGACGGGGTCCGATTTGTTTGATCTCCTTGAAGATATAGAAATTCGGAATCCCCTCCCCGGTCCTAGATTTTTTTGCGGGTCGATGGCCCACCCGGCGTGCTCGTGCTTCAGTTCGCGGGGCTGCACTACATTATGCGCTCGAGCATCTTCCAAATTTGTAGGGCAGCCTTTCAGGCTGTCTTTCTTCAACATGCAGGCTTAAAGCCTGCACTAATGCTCGGCTTCACATGTTCCAAATGGCGGGCTTCCCTTTCAGCAGTTGTATGCCTACGCGTTTCGAGCTATCATAAGGCCGCTACTTTCGAGCTCTTGGACGAGGGGTATTGGAGAATCCGATGTTCGTTCCCGAGGCCAGCGCTCCAGCGGACAGCGTCCGGGTTCATGGGGCTCAGGTGCGCCAGCTTTATACCCAGAGCCGTGCAGGCCTCGTCGGCGCTCAGGTGAGCGCTCTACTACTGCCTGTAGCTCTGTGGAATGTAGTTCCGTGGCAACATCTCCTGGCGTGGCTCGTGTGCTACTTCATTATTCAAGTTCCCAGGAACCTGCTCGTTTTCGCATTTAATAGAGCTGAAATACGCGACGACGAGATGAGGGCCTGGGGAAGACGATTTGCAGTTGTGACCTTTATTTCAGGTCTCATCTGGGGACTTTCGGGAGTGTTCCTCTTTCCAGCCGACTCAAGGACCCATCAGTTCCTCCTTGCCCTATTTCTCACAGGAATCAGCTCAGCCGCGACAGTCGTGTACTCGCCGGTGAGCTATTGTTATGCGCCAACTATCCTTGCAGAGCTGCTCCCCGTCACAGGGCGGTACTTCTATGAGGGATCCTCAATAGACGTTCTTATCGGGCTGGCAATTCTCATTTTCACTGTGGTCCTCCTGACCTCGGGAAGACATATGCACCATATCGGCAAGGAATCGCTCACGCTGCGCTTCAGGAACGATGACCTCATTCAATCGCTCACCGAGGAAAAGTCCACCGTCGAGAGGCTGAATCGAGACCTGTTGAAGGAAATCGATGAACGAATACTGATGGAACAGGCGCTGCGAAGGAGTGAGAAGCAGTTTCGAACCTTGGTCGAAACGGTGCAGGACGTAATCTGGACCGTGGGCATGGATCTCAAGACCAAGTACGTGAGCCCCTCTGTTGAGAAGCTGCTTGGATACAGGGTCGAAGAGATCATGGAGCTCGACCCCTTGACGACCCTTTCTCCCTCGTCCCGCGAGAAAGTGACCAGGCTGTTTCGAGAAGAGTTGTCTCGTGAAAGACGTGGAGAACAATCCAAGAACGCAATACGGGTCGGAGACCTGGAACACTTCCGCCGAGACGGAGTCAAGGTATGGACCGAAATCACGGCTGCGTTTCTGCGAGGTGAAGATGGCACTCCCGTGGACATCCTCGTGGCTTCCCATGACATTACCCATCGCAAAATAGCCGAAGAGTCTCTAAGACGCAGTGAGGAAACCTCCCGCAGTCTCTTGAATGCCAGCAGTGACGGGGCCATATTGGTTGACCTCCCTGATTACACCGTATTGGCTTGCAATGAAGTGGCTTCGAGGAGGCTGGGGCGCTCCCAGGAGCAGTTGATGGGGGCAAGTATCCTCCAGTTCTTTCCTGCAGAGGTCGCTGAGAAACGGAAATCCCATGCCAGGAAAGTAACAGAATCCAGGCAACCGGTACGATTTGTCGACGAGGTCGATGGAGCGCACTTTGATCACACGATATACCCCGTATTTGACGCAGCGGGCTCGGTAGAAAGATTGGCCATCTTCTCGCGAGATATTACGGACCAACTGAGGCGGGAACGGGAGCTGTGGGAAGCCAAAGAAGCCGCTGAGTTGGCCAATCGAGCCAAGAGCGCCTTTTTGGCGTCCATGAGCCATGAGCTGAGAACACCACTCAACGCCATCATAGGGTTCTCGGAAATCCTGGAAGATCAGTTTTTCGGGAAGTTGAATCAGAAGCAATTGGAGCAAGTCGGACACATATCGGCAAGTGGGAAGCACCTGCTGAGCTTGATTAACGACATCTTGGATCTCTCGAAAGTGGAATCGGGAAAGATGGAGTTACACGTCTCGAATGTCAATCTTGACGATTTGTTGCGAGAAGGCTTAGTAGCGTTCACAGAGGAAGCGCGCAAGCGAGGCCTCGATCTTCAGCTCGAGATTCATCCGAATCTAGCTGGCCGTACAGTTGCTCTGGATGCGCTGAAGGTCCGTCAGATTCTGTTTAATCTCCTCTCAAACGCAATGAAGTTCACACCCGACGGCGGCCGGATCTTCCTAAAGGCTTATCCGGAATTCTCCGACGTGATGATCGTTGTTGACGACACCGGCATCGGAATCAATGAGAGAGACCACAGCAGAATCTTTAATGCATTTGAGCAGTTGGATTTCTCGTTTGCTCGACGTCGACAGGGCACCGGCCTCGGTCTCGCTCTCACCCGTAGCCTCGTGGAGCTTCACGGCGGCCGCATTTGGGTTGAGAGCGAAGGCGACGGAAAGGGGAGCCGATTCTCTGTTACAATTCCATGCGCCCCCCGCAAGACCCTAGATGCGGAGTTTTTACGACCGGCATAGTCACAGGTTCTATGGTGCAACGCATTGATCTCCGCGGCAAGGGCTCCGTACGGACCGGTTTCAGACTCTTTCTTGCCTCGATATTGCCGGCCGCCGGCCTGTCTCAACGTGTGCCTCTGTAATGGCTCTCGTCTTTGGCGGAAGTCAAGCATTTGGAGCAGATGCCCCGTACCTCTACGACCTTCCTCTTCACTTCTCCCCAGCCCTCCGCCTCCGGGGGAAGCTTGATCTCGTCAATCTCGGGCCAAGCAAAATCCTTAACCTTCTTGCATTTGGTGCAGACCAGGTGGTGATGCTGTTTCGTGTTCGGATCAAACCGCGTCTTGCCTTCGAGGAACGACACCTTCGCGATCAGCCCTAGTTGTTCAAATGTACTCAGAGTTCTATACACCGTGTCCAAGGAAACCGTAGGCAGCTTCTTCCGAACACGCTTTAACACATCCTCAGCGGAAGGATGATCCTCCGCATCCACAACCTCCAGGAATATTTCCAGGCGCTGAGGCGTCACTTTGATGTTCCGCTCTCTGCAGACTCTCCGAAACAGCTCGATCTTTTTTTCTCGAAAGTTCTGCATCGGCGAATCTTCTTTCTGAGCCCGCATTTCTTCCCTTATTTGTAGCGTTCCGCCTCCTCCCAAAGTGAGCTGCGTGAGTCAAACATGTTAGCCTGCCGAGCGACTCTACATCTCCGGTTCGCTAATCGGCCACTATCGTTGCCCGCCACTCTCACAACAGGACTGCGCAAGCGGCATCGCACCCCTCACCTCAGTCAGCTTGCCGGCCAACACTTATTGACGAAGCCGGTTCGCGGCACTCACCCACAGGCCCCTCGCAGATCGCTACACTACCTCCTCGTTCGCATGGTTGAGGGAATATCGAGAAACCCTTAAATTACGGCCTGCTCCCGAGGGAGGGGTCTCTGCACCGTCCGGCGAATGTTGCGCACCTCATTGAGGCCCTGCCAGTCCCCCTACAAACAGCTTATGCACCTCTTCGTTCCAGGTCAACCGAACGAAAGCCCAATCCTCACCGGCCCTTCTTAAGTTTTTCGATCATTTCCTCGACTTCTTCATACCCCTTTTTATAGAACTTCTCCTCGTCAGGCGCCAGCTCTTTGAGCAGTCGAAGAAATTCTCCTGCGTGCTCCCGCTCCTCGTCGGCGATATCGACGAGAACCATCTTGGCCAGCTCGTTGTCGGTGGACTCCGCGAGCTGCATGTAGAGCTGCACCGCCTCATATTCAGCCGCGATCATGTAGCGGATAGCTCTCACAAGCTCCTCGTGCGTTACTTTCCGGTCCAATTTCAGTCCGGAAAACGAATTAGCAAACTCAGGCATCAGGAAATCCTTTCGATTTGAATGAGTTGTCTCAGTGGGTTATGGCTGCTTCAGGGATGGCAATCGGCACATCCCTGAAATTCAGATCGGCAACGTGATCGTGATTACGCCTCTGCCTTTTCGTGAGGCGTCAGGGCACCGACAGGCGGCTCCCGTTGCGACCAAGCCCCTTTCAGGCCCTTCTCTCGTGCCTACAGGGCTCTCATAAACGCGACAAGTGCCTTCTTCTCGTCTGCCGTTAGCTTGAGCCCCTGAATAAGATTGAAGAACTCAGCAGTATCCTCAAGGGTCAACAATCGTCCGTCATGAAGATACGGAGGAGAGTCCTTGATTCCCCTGAGCGGAAAAGTCTTGATCGGACCGTCAGCCGAGGCCATTCTCCCGTTGATCATCTTGGGCTTGAAGAACCGTTCTGCCTTGAGGTTGTGCATCAAATTGTCAGTATAGTACGGGGCGGGATGGCAGACTGCGCATTTGGCCTTTCCAAAGAATATTTCCTGCCCTTTGATTTCCAGCTCAGACGCCTTTGCCGGATCCAGTTTGCCGTAGATGTCGAGCTTCGGCGCCGGGGGAAAATCCAGCAGCTCTTGAAATTCAGCCATGAAGTGAACCTGGCTTCCCCGCTCGAGGACATTCACCCCTTTCTTCGTTGCGATCACCGGGTCACCGTCGAAATAGGCCGCTCTCTGCTCGAATTCGGTGAAATCTTCCACCGACTTGAGCGCTCGTTGTGACCCGAACAATCTTTGAATGTTCACTCCCCGCAGAGTGGGTGTGTCCAGCCGGTGACGGAGCTCCTGCGGTCGGATGTCGCCCACCAGGTGTGTTGCTCCGTTCGTGTGACCATTCACATGGCAATCAAAGCAGGTCACCCCCCTATGGGGTTTTTCGGATCGGCGATCGTCGGTCTGATTGAACTGCTGCTGGGGAAACGGTGTGACCAAAAGACGAAGGCCTTCCAGTTGCTTGGGATTGAGTATCCCGTCAAAGAGCTCGAAGTAGTTGTTGATGGTGACTACCTTCCCTTTGGAGACATCACCGAGATCGGGGCGTGTCGTCAAGAAAATGGCAGGCGGCGATTCAGGCAGTAAGTGCTCGGGCAGATCGAAATCAAGATCAAACCGGGTAAGATCTCCCAAGTCCTGCTTCTTGATCTCCTCGATGTGAGTCTTAGGAAACACCATGCCACCTTCCGGGTGATTCGGATGCGGCAGCGGATAGAATCCGGCAGGCCACAAGTCCTTTTCACGAATCTGCTCCGGTGCCATGGCAGCCAATTGTTCCCAGGTCTGTCCCTCGCGAAGTTTGACTCGCGTCCCCTCCTGAATGGGCTTTCCTCGGGACATAGTCACCCCCTGAGCCGGTCGATTGCTCAGATCGTAACGCTGGTCCAGCAAATCTTGCTGACGTTTCATCACCTCGGGCTTGGCCGCCTTCATACGTGCCACTATGGAGTCAAACGGCTCCGTAATGACTACGGGGGCGTAACTGGTGGGCTTTTTCTGAGACTCAGCATAGAGAAGGCCGGCAGCGAAGACGACAAAGCAGCCTACCAGGAGCAAAGCCAGCAAAGATGCTACGGACTTTTGTCTCATCTCAATTCCCTCCTCCATTCCCTGATAATTTTTTTTGGAAGACCTTCAACACAACCTGGAAAAACTCACGGTCTGCCGCCACTCCCCTGTGGGGCGCACGTGTGAGATTTAATAATGTACTAGTTCAGAAGTCTTCCTAACTATGAAGGTAACCGACCAAACCCTCCCCGTCAAGAAAAAACGGTGACCGAGATCTCGTCCCGAAAATCAGTCTAATGGATCGTAAAACGGGGCTGCGCCACCGCTTTCTCGAAACTGGTTCAGAACCCGCTTCGGATGGACAGGTGTCTGGAGGGGCGCTCCGAGAGGCACCCTGATTTTGGGCGGTTCACGAACCGCCCCTACGACAATGGCCCTTGATTCAGGACGATGCCCGAGGGAGCGATAGTCTCATCCGCCCGGCGGCACCTTGCGGAGCCCCGCGATATGCCCTGAGTTTCGGGCAACACGCCTCCGGCATGGTGGCCTCGTTTCCTGCTCCCATGGACGCCAGATTTTCACCACACCAGGTCGCGCTTGCGGTTTGCGATCAGACTCTCTCGAAGATGTGGATAGTCATGGAAGCCTCTTCGAAGCCGAGCGTTCCACCTCCATTTTCCGTCAGTCCGAGACGAGCATCTTCAACCTGTCGCTTGCCAGCCTCTCCTCGGAGCTGCGTAACGATCTCGTGAATTTGTGCCATGCCGGACGCGCCTATGGGGTGGCCTCTGGATTCGAGACCGCCGCTCGTATTGATGGGAAGCTTTCCGCCGAGCTTCGTCGCTCCGGATTCCGCAAACAAGCCTCCTTCACCCTCAGGGCAAAAGCCAAGGACTTCGGTTTGATGGAGCTCACCATATGCGGTGGCGTCATGGACTTCGGCCACACTGATGTCCTTCGGCCCTATTCCAGCGATTTCATATGCTTTTCTAGACAGTCTTGCTCCTATGTCTTCCCCATCGAGGCCCCTGTCAGTGCCGGATCCCAGCACAGAAGCCCTGATCTTGACAGGCCTTGCATTCTGGAGCTTCTTCAAGAAAGTGGCGGAGCACAGAACTGCGGCGGTGGCCCCGTCACCTATGGGAGCGCACATCGGCCTCGTCAGCGGATACGACACCAGCTTGTCGGCCAAGACTTCTTCAACGGTGAAGTCTTTCTGGATCTGCGCCAGCGGGTTTAGAGTGCTGTGGAAGTGGTTCTTTGACGAGATAACTGCGAGCTGCCTTTGCGTGCTGCCGTATTTGGCCATGTGCCAGCGAGCTCCCACGGCATACATGTCCATAAAGATACTTCGTCCTCTACCCGCTTCATCTTGTTCCGGCGGAGGCTTCACTGGCAGGCCTTGGACAGCGGACAGCATCCTTTGCACCTGATTGGCAAAATCCAGAACATCCATGCTACTCATGAATGATTTGAGGGAGAGCTCTTTGTTCGCGTGCGCCAGTTTTTCCACTCCCAGAGCCAGCCCGACATCGTACAATCCCGAGGCTATGCTCATCCAGGCAAGATGAAATGCCGTGGAAGCACCTGCACAGGCATTCTCCACATTCGTTATGGGGATCTTCTGGATTCCGAGGGGAAAAAGCAGCACTTGCCCTTTTATGGAGTGCTGCCCCTCGAACAGTCCCCAGTAACCGTTCGACACGTATGCAAACTGCAGCTCGTCCTTTCCTATATCAGCGTCCTTGAGCACCAGCTTCACGCATTCAGCCGCCATGTCCTTCATTGTTCGTTCCAAGTACTTGCCGAAACGGAACATGCCGACCCCGATTACGTATACATCCCTCATGGGATTCCTCCTGATTATCTCAGCTTATGTCGTTTCTTTGGCGCGACCGGACGGTACCCTAAATGAGGGTAGAGGCTAAAGGGGCTCTTCTCTAGCACCGGTTCCGCCTCAAGATCCGGTCGCGGCCCAGAAACAAAAGCGCATCCTAATACCGTGGGTAGGTCTCGATGATCTTGTGACCCGCGGCGATAGCGAGCGTGTCATTTGAGCCGTCTTCGATAAGGGTGGATCGAGCATCTCGGAAGAGCTTTTCGATGAGGTACTCTTTGGCCATGCCATTGCCTCCAAAGATCTGTATGGCTTCATGGGTATTCTGAAATGCTGCCTGAGTACCGTGGATCTTGGCCATGACCGAGTATTCTTCAACCGGAGTAGATGTGTTCTGATTGTAAATGTAGGCAGCCCGAGAGATCAGACGGCTCGTTTCCACCCGTTTGAGCATGTGAAACAGTCTCATTTTGATGTGTGTGTATTCGATCAAAGGCTTACCACCCTGGACACGTCCTTTCGCGTAGCTCAACGCCTCTTCGAAAGCTGCCCTGGCAATTCCGGTTCCCAGTGCTCCCATCAGAGCCGTCGTCGCGGAAAGCGTGATCTCAACCATGGCTTCATAAGCTTCCGGTCCGGCAACCATGTACGACTTTGGAACGCGCACGTTATCGAAGAAGATCTCACCCTGATTTAGGTCGCGCTGCCCCAGCTTGTTGAGAGGCTTGCCCTTCGAGACGCCTGGTAGATCCAACGGGACCACGAGCAATGCTCCACCGGCGTGCCCCATGGACGGATCGGCCTGACAATAGAGGGCGCAGTGAGTAGCGATTGTCCCACCAGACACCCAGGACGACTTTTGGCCGTTGATCACGCATTCGTCACCATCGAATGTCACAACACAATTCGCCTTGATAGCGGGATCGCGGTAGCTGGGATATCCCGGTACGAGGGTGTCAGAGCCGTGGTCAGGTTCGGTGATGCCCCAACAGCCCCTGATGCTCCCGTCTCGGCATTCGCAATAGGGCACGATAATATTCTCGACGAGGTCGTCCTCTGGCAGCATGCTGGCAACAAACGCAGGAAAAGAGGCCACCGCGAGCTGAACAGCAAGGCCTGAGCTGCCCCAGCAAAGCTCTTCGAAGATAATCAACTGCTGCAACGAAGTGAGATCCATCCCCCCGTACGATGAGGGTATGAGGATAGCGTGATACCCGAGCTCATAGGCTTTTCTCATGAAATCCCAGAACGGAGAGTCCGGGGCGATGACTTGCTCTGGAGTCATGTCGTCCAGTTCTTTTGCTATGGGCCTCATGACCTCTTTCGCAAATTTGTGCGCCGCCTTCTTCAGCGCTATATCATCGTCGGTCAGATTTAGATCCAGCTCCAAAAAATCCATGAATGATCTCCTTTGCGCATGAACGCTTGTCCGTTCTTGAGAGACTATTCGTCTTTCTTGTACCGGGCCGCCACTGCATCCGCATGTTTGACCACGATCTCCGGGACCTGCTCGTAGAGAACTCGCTGCAAGACTTCCATTGCCACTTCAGAATAGCCGATGCTCATAAACTCCGGTGGTGCCCACCAATCCTGTTTGGTCTTGTACATGGGATTTCCGCCGCCCGGGAAGCATGCAAACATTGTGGGCACCGATTGTATAATCTCGGCCTTTTCAGCTTCATAGCTGAGCACGGAGCGAGTCTCTTCCCTGCTGTAGTAAACAAGATCCCGTGGTGGACCCAGGACCAGCCCCATCTTTATGTCGGAGTTGGGCAGGTAATTGAGTGCTTGAAGAGCAAAGCCCACCGAGCCCATAATCCTGTTGTCCACCTTGTGCTGCCAAGCAGCGGCACAGGCCCAGTCGCACGCGATGGCGTAATCGAGGATTTTCCAGTTGCACGAAGGCCCTCCGAGCTGCCCACCGCCTCCCTTGTCTTTGCTGTAGGCATTGAATTCAGCGCAGGTATCGAATCCGCAAGCTCCGCAGTTCCAGCCGAGATTGGAACGGTTTGCTTTGCCGCCAATACCGATGATCACCGGCGATTCACCTTTCTCGTAGCACCTCCTTATAGTCTCGTAATCCCATTGGAGGTAGCGCACTACTGGTGCCAGCGGCTCCAGCACCTCGATGATCGGAACGAGATCGTCTCCCCAAAGGATTTCCGCTTCGATTGCAGTCTTGCCCGTGATCTGAGGAGCCTTGTTTATTGCAAGAACGATACTTTTGGCCACGCTCAGGAGATGCTCCAGGTAGTAATCCCTCCCTACTAGATGTCCCATTATTCGGCCTCCTCTTCGGTAGGCTTCTGCGGTTTTGGAATCCACTTCCTATAGTCAAAGCTTCTGAGGATTCTGGCCGTCTGGTATATCTTCCTCATGTTGTCCAGAGCCTTGTCCATGTTGATAAGGTGATAATCGACATTGATATCCACATAGGGGTTCTTCGCTTTGGCCGCCACGAGCACTCCGACCACCATTCCGGAGTTGCGGCAGTACCCCATCTTTCGGCCGGCTATACCCACACTGGCAAAGGCTCTGGCGTCGACCAACAACGTGTTGGCCGTCCACAATGCGCTACCGACCGCAAACCCGAGATCGTCAACCCGTGCCGTACAAAGCGGGCCGTTGACCATCCGGGTCGACGAACGATCGGTAGTGTCGACAAGCCCGTAGCGATGGGGCTTTCGATCGTAGAAATAACTGCAGTCGAGCCCGCCTCCACACAGTCCGCAGCCAGCGTCCAGTGGGGTTTCGTGACATCGCGTGTTTCCTATGAGGAGGATCACGTCCGAATCGCGTACCATCACCGCTTCATAGAGGAACGACTCGGTCCATGCGGAATTCTCGTGAGCGATCTCCTCGACCTTTCGAGCAACGGCTTCCACTTCTTCTTGGCCATAGACGAGGTGACATTCTGTTTGCGGGACTCCACCCGCAAACGGAGCAGTGAAGGCCGAGTTGGCCATCAGTCTTGCAGCTTCAAGTACGCCCTTTTTGCGACGAACGTCTTGGGACGACCAGAAGGTCCACTCGTTCAAATACTCCTCTCCGCGAAAATCCAAGTCTTCCTGGTACCTTCTCATGTAGACTCCTCGTTCATTGCTGTTCACAGGGCCTTTGGAGGCCTATTTGAAGTCCTCGAGGGGATATACGTTGTCAGCGTCTTCCTTGAAATCATCTCTCAGCAACCGATCCAGGTTCTTCTCGGAACCGCTCTTGGGTATTTCGGTAACCACTTGCAGGTAGGACGGAATGAAGTTTCCGGGAAGCTCCTGCCGGCAAAGTCGGAACAAAGAACCGGGGTCTATTCGCCGCCCTTCTGCCGCCACCACGGCTGCCACGAGATCGCTCTCGCCCGGGGCGCCCAATTTCGAAGGTATTCCGTACACACATACATCAGTGACATCGGGGTGCCCGGCCAGAGCAGCTTCCACGTGCTCGGGCATGATGAAGTCACCCGCGCGCCTTAGTCCCCCGCCTTTTCGGTAATCGAAGAAGAACCATCCTTGGTCGTCTTTGTGGCACATGTCACCAGTGCGGAGCCACCCGCCGAGCGTTTTAGCCTCAGATGCTTCCTTCTTGCCGAGGTACTCGACCTCTGTCTTTTGAGCAACGCTCCGACAGATCAACTCTCCCACTTCTCCAGGCTCGCACTCGGTACCATTGTCCCTGACAACCTTCATTTCCATGACGCCTTCGATGGGCTTTCCGAATGAGCCTATCGGGCCTGACCCTGGCGGATTGTGAGCAAATCCGCCCTCTACCGCGCCGTACCATTCGTGGATATGCACGTTAAATCGCTTCTCGAAAGCCTCCCAGATAGCTCTCGGCGTGCCGGCACTCAGCACGAGCCGCACGGGGTTGTCCGCATCATCCGGTCTCGGAGGCTCGCTGTAAATCCCCATCATCATTCCGCCCAAGAGCGAGAACGTAGTGCAACCATGCTTTCTGCATACGTCCCAAATGGTGCTCTTCGAAAACCTTCTGCTGATGACCGAAGGAATGCTCAAAAGCAGCGAAGGCATCATCGTTACTGCCTGTGCATTGCCGTGGCTGAGGGAAAGCCCCGTGTACAGCTTGTCGTCAGGGGTGTACCGCCAGACAAGCTTGGCGAGTTGACCGAAGGGTGCCAGCCGTGTTCCCTTAATCACTACGCCCTTGGGATCGCCTGTTGTCCCAGAAGTGTAAATGATCTCGATCGGAGCTGAGGGATCATCATTTCGGGACAACGGCGCCGGAGCCTCGGGCCCTGCCAGTATTTCGTTGAGGTTGGGATATCGGTCGCACACAGGGACATTCATCCCCTCCTTGTACGCAACGCCGATCACCTTGATCCCTGGAACTCGCTCAAGCGATTCTGCCGCATTATTCATGAATTCGCTGGAGACTATGATGCCCTTTGATTTGGAATCCGCGAGTACATAGTCCAGACGATCTCCGGTGGTGCGCGGGTCGATCGGTAGCATGATTGCACCGATCGCTGTTGCTGCGTACAGGGAAAAGATGAATTCAGGATGGTTTCTCATGAGCAGAGCAAAGGTCTCGCCCTTTCCTATGCCTGCTCTTTCCAGCTCTTTCGCTATCTTTCTGCCGTTTAACACGATGTCCGCGTACGTAAGAGGCTCATCACCGTATTCCCCATTGTCGAACGTCACCACGGCAAAATCGGGAAACTCCTCAGCCTTGCTTTCAAGCTCGTACGCGATATGTCCGGGAACTCTAGAAGCCATTCTGTTGCGCTCCTTTGATGCATTGATCTGGGTTCACACGTTTCCTGATCCGAAAGGCAATGCCAGAGCCTCGGAAACAGGATCGACAGGAAGTAATCATGAAGACGGCATGCCGAATTTTTCGCAGTACTCCGGATACTTCTCGTAAACGGGTTTCAGAAAAGGGAGGATCTTGAGGACCTTTGGAATCGGCCCCTTGGACTTGATCTTTCTCGTCGCAAGGGCGACGGGGAGACTGATCTGTTTGAGCCAGAACTTGTGCACCGTGTCGCCGGAGAGCTCCATCGTTATGACCGCTGCCTGGTTTGCCTGATCACCTGTGAGCACCGTGTCGTGGGAAACCCAGAGGTAGCCGTGCGGATCCGTTATGACAAACTTGAAGGTGATATCGTAATCCTTCAACTTGGGGCCGAACTCTGTCTCCAAGATGACATGTCTCCACAGGCTGCCGAGCATTTCATACATGGTGTCGGTGTCTTTGAATACAGGCATAGCTCACTCCTTCCGTTCGTGTTTAGGTTTGTTGTCGTTTCGCGCCGATCCGAAACCTCTCTTTCAAGCGGAGAAGTTCACAGGCACACGGTTTCACAAGTTTGGGAACACTTCTTCATTTGTCTTGATACCAGAAGACGGGGCGCGCTCGCGAGCACGGCGCGGAATATGCAAAGGGAGTGCCATAACAAGTCATTGTTTTGACGATGCAATCGCGCGTCGGGATTGATGGTTTGTCGGTGCAGGGACATTTTTTCCGTCGGTATTGCGACACACTCGTTGACCCATCGCTTTCCCTAACGCTATCATCGTCAGAAACCTCTCCCAAGGCGAGAACCATGGAGCCACACCCCACTGGAAGATCAGGTCAATCGGTTGAACCGGCCAGACTGGAGCTGGAATTGGCACGCAAATCTCTTCAAGCTGGAGACCGCGAAGCAGCATGGAACAGCACGTTCAATGCGTTGAGCCGTCTGTCGAGCGAGGTCGAGTCTGTAGAGGGCGACACGTTGTTGGTTGCAGCAGCACTGGGGCTTTCCGATTTAGGGTTTGTCATGGGAAAGGGCTTCAGCGATCTTACCATCCTTCTTCAACAGGCTTTGGGCGCTGCATATCGTGTGGGAGACAGAAGATCCGAGGCGCTCATCAAGCTACACCTCGGCAGGTTGTACTATTTCGGAGAACGGCGTCACGACGCCATAAAGGTCTTTTATGAAGGTAAGGGACTCGTGGAAGAGCTCGGTGACGAGGACATCCTGATCCGGTCTGCTGAATTCCTGGGGCTATACTACTTCATACAGGGCTTCTTCGAGGACGCTGTTGTCCATTTTGAGCGAGCTGTACAGAGCTTCGAGACCTTCCAGAGAAATGCGATCGTTAATCCGTCGGCCCCCATCTGGCTTGGTTATTGCGCGGCCTACATGGGGCAGTTCCACCGCGCGATAGGTATCCTGGATTATTATCGCCGCCTATCGTTGGAAAAGGCTGACCGATCCCTTGCAGCTACCATCAGGTCAGTTCTCGGCATAGTGCTCGCCATAGCGAAGAAGAAACAGGAGGCAGCATATCATTTGTCCGGAGCCCTTCAGGAGGCCCTCAAGACGAACAACAATTTGGCTCTCTATTTCTCGAGAGGGGGACTGGCATACTGCCACTGCCTGGAGGGCCGATTAGTCGAAGCTCGCGAGCTACTCATGCAGACCGTGACGGAGGGGGCAGCAGCAGGACTAATCAGGCAGTACGCATCGCCCATGGTCCTCGAAATGTTGTATGAGATTCACCGGTCGGGAATAGCTCCTGTCTCACAGCTCAATTTCCAAAGAGAAGTTCACAGGATTCTTCAGGAGCCCAACATCCATCTGCGCGGGGTTGCGCTGAGATTGCGAGCCATGGATTGCAGGATTCGCGAAGAAGATGAGGCACAAATACTAGCCGACCTGGAGGCGAGCGAAAAATACTTGAAGCGTGCCGGAACCCCACTCCAGGTGGCCATGACCAGAATTGAAATGGCACGACTACGGCTCAGGAAAGGAGAGCAAGACGAAGCCCGTCACTTGGCTCAGAGAGCCTGGATGATGTTGTCCGGCGACGGTGAGGATCTGTACCCTGACGACCTTCGCCACCTCTTGAGGATCAGAGACGAGACCCTGATGAGCGACGACCTCCGCGAAGAGTTCCTCACGCGCTTCCTGGATGTCATCCGAGCCCTAGTACCGAGCGCTGACCTTGATAGGCTTCTTTCCAGAACCGTGGAGGCTACGAATCGATTCTTCGGGGCCGAGAGAGGTGCCATATTCTGGTTCAGCGAGCGGAGGAACAGCCGAGACCCTATCCTGAGGGCAACGTGTAACCTGACTCAACGCGATGTGGCCTCCGACGATTTTAGGCCTAATCTGGATCTCGTTCGACAAGCGTATCAGCAAAACGAGCCTCAAGTGGTGAGGCTCGAACGGTCCGATCAGTGGCCCTATGCAGGGAAGGCCATTCTTTGTCTACCTTTTCAAGTGGGAAGACACACTCGGGGAGTACTTTATCATGATAACTCATATCTCCAAGGGTCTTTCAATTTCCTTGATACGGAGAGACTTGTTCAAACTGCACAATACTTGACAATCTACCTTGGACAGATTCATTCGTATTGTCTTCGAGTAGAGAAGCAGGCTTCCGAGAGCACTGTTCAACTGGATCACGGTGGCCGCGGCGAGATCCTCACCCGGGATGCCATCATGAAAAAGATACTCGCCCAGGCAGACATGATAGCCAAATCCGACAGTACGGTGCTTATCCTCGGGGAGACCGGAGTGGGAAAGGAGTTGTTAGCCAACCGGATACACAGGACAAGCGCCCGGAGGGACCGCTCATTCGTCGTTGTGGATCCGACCACTCTGCCGGAAAACCTTGTGGAGAGCGAGCTGTTCGGACATGAGAAAGGGGCATTCACCGGAGCTGACCGCCAGAGGAAGGGGAGAATTGAGGTAGCGCACGGTGGGACTCTGTTCATCGACGAGGTGGGAGAAATCCCGAAGTCGATACAGGTGAAGCTCCTGCGAGCGCTTCAGGAGAAAACATTTGTCAGGATCGGGGGGACCCAAACCTTATATTCCGACTTTCGTCTCATATGTGCCACCAACAGGGACCTTGCCAGAGAAGTCTCGGCAGGCCGCTTCCGGGAAGATCTCTACTACCGCCTCAACGTGGTGCCGCTCACCATACCTTCGCTCCGGGAACGATTGGAGGACGTGCGGTTGCTTGCTCATCATTTTGTTAGCCAGTATACGGGACGGTACGGCAAACCTAACCTCAAATTATCGACCGACGACGAATCGCGACTTGCGGAGTACGAATGGCCTGGAAATGTGCGGGAGCTGAAAAACATACTCGAAAGAGCAGTACTCCTTTCCACCGGGGACAGGCTTGAGATCGAGCTTCCTTCGAGACCTCGGACGATCTCTGACGACCTCTTTGCCGATCTGCCTACTCTGGACGAGATGCAGAGGCGATACATTCGCTTTGTGCTAGCCAAGACGGACGGGCGCATCGGCGGTCCCAGGGGAGCCGCAGCAGTGTTAGGGATGAAGCGATCCAGTCTCTACACCCGAATGGAGAAGCTTGGTTTGCGATGATTGGTTGCGGTTCACTCCCAACGGATGACACTTTTGACGACAGAACCTCCCCTGCTGAAATTCCATGGGGGAGTACCGGGACTCCCCTTCCCCATCGGGCCTTATCACGATTCGAGCTTGACCCGGCAGGTAAGTCGGAGTATTTTCTTGCACAGTCTCTACAGCCCCCCTTGAGTCAGCCCTATTGCCCGATTGTGAGACCGTGTCGGCGGGCCTGCAATTCGAGTCTGCGCTCAATATCGGGATTACCGGCGCACCCACCGTGACCAAAGGAGAGACTATGGCAAGCCCACCAACTCCGACCATCTGTAAGATATGCGATGAGCACTGCGGTCTCCTTGTGTCTGATGCCCATGACAGGATCTCCATACGCGGAAATCCGGACCATCCAATCAGCCGCGGGTTTATTTGCGTCAAAGCAAGGAATTTCAGCGCCGTTCACCGCTCTCCCGATCGACTCAGGATGCCTCAGCTCAAGACAAAATCCGGATGGCAGGAGATATCCTTCGAGGACGCCCTCGACATCCTGGCGTCACGCTTGATCGCCTGCAAGGAGCGCTTCGGGCCGGAAAGCGTGGTCTTTTTCAAGGGAGAGGGCCTGAAGCACTTTGAAGTTGCTCAGTACATGCGGCATCTGTCCAACGGGTTCGGATCGCCCAATTACATGTCCATAGGCAGTCTGTGCCACTACGCACAAGTCCTCGGTCATTCTCTCACCTACGGAGGCAAACCGGTCCCCGATTTCGAGAGGATTGGAGCAGTAATCCTGTGGGGGACCAATCCCGCGGCTTCTTCGCCACGCACGTTTGGCGAGCTGCGGAAGGCAGTGCGAAGGGGGGTTGAGCTGATTGTTGTCGACCCCTCCGTTACAGAAAGTGCAAGGCTGGCACACATGCACCTGCGCCCCAGGCCCGGGTCTGACGGCTTTCTTGTGCTCGCTTTCCTAAAAAAAGCCATTGAAGAGCGAAATCTTAAGCCTGAAGACGGTGCAGCGGAAGGATGGAGCGATCTGGTCGATTTGGTCGGTGGACTCTCTTACAGCATGCTCCTCGGAAAGACCGATATTGCGGAGGCCCAGCTCAGCGAAGCCGCAGCCCTCTTGTTCGGCAACCTTCCGGGCTGGACAGCAGTCGGGCTAGGACTCGAGCATCGGCCGGGCGGAGCTCAGACCATCCGAGCAGCCGCATGCCTCCAATCTCTTCTCGATCCAGAAAACAAGCCTTCACATATGTCAGTCCCTTTGAAACCCTTACCCGGAGCCGACCGGTACCCTCCTATGATTGCACCTCTCGGCAGCGACTGGACCCCCCTTTTCACGAACGGTCGACGAGAGGGTCAGGGAATGCTGCTGTCGAAAGCCATTCTGCAAAGCGATCCCTACCCAGTCCGTGCCATGCTCATCGCCGGCGCCAATCCTATGGTCACATTCCCGGGCCATTTCCGCCAGAGAGACTCCCTTCAGCGCCTGGACTTTCTCGCCGTCTTCGATTTGTTCATGACTCCCACTGCACGTTTGGCGCACCTCGTTATCCCGGGCGCAGATCAATTGGACAACCTTGAGCTTCACGATTACGGGAGAATTGGGAGGCCTTATGTTGGCCTCATTCGACCCGCAACCTCATCCCCTCTCGGGTGGCCGACCTGGAAACTCATCTTTGAGCTTGCTCGAAAATTCGGTCTTCGTGACCTGTTTCCGTGGGACAATAATCGAGATGCCCTGCAGTATCGGCTAGCAGGAACAAACGTCCAAGTGAGTGACTTGGAGGGCAGTCCGAGCGCCACGGCTCCGTACCCTGTCGAGCGACCCGGAAAGGACCGTTGGCACACTCAGGACGGAAAGATCCACTACCGGTCGAGCGAGCTCCTTTCCGTGGGGCAGCCGGGGATAACGGTGCCTGCAGCCCTGGAATTGCCTGAACAAACAGACGAGGGCTTCCCGTTCTGGCTGAGCACAGGCGATCGGGTGCCGATCTACCATCACGGGCAGTTCAGGGGGATTCCCGAGTACGAAAAGATGCTGCCCGAGCCGGTTGTAGACATTCATCCGGATGCGGCCCGCCAAGTGGGTGTTCAGAATGATGAACTTGTCGTTCTCTCCACCAAATTCGGCACACTGGAGGTGAGAGCTCATCTTTCCCCAGAGGTACGGCGAGACTGCCTGAGACTGACCCATGGGTGGGAGACGGCAAATGCCAACGCATTGACCGGCCTCGAGCATTTCGATCCGGTCTCGGGCTTCCCCTGGCTGAAGGCTCTCCCTTCCAAGCTGGAAAGAAAGACAACCTCGGTTGAAAAGGCCCTGTAGCTCAGCACGTTGTCGGCTGAGATTCCTTGGGATTACGGAATGATCGGGGGCACGAAAAAGAACTTGACGGAGATAAAAGATTACTAGTAAACTAATTACATGTAAGACATCTCCCCTAGGAAGAGCTGGGAGCGGGGGCACTTTCTCCCCGAAGCTCCCCGGACAATCGTTTAACGGCCGCAAGGTCTTGATCCATCTTTCCGATTCATTCGCTGAGAGGAGGGAGAACCGTGAGGTTACCGAAGTTCGAATACAGGCAACCTGAAAGCATCAAAGAGGCCTGCGAAATCCTGCTGGATCAGCCGTCGGCACGGGTATTGGCAGGCGGCACAGATCTGCTCGTTAACATGAAGCACCGAGTGGAAACGCCGACCACGGTGGTCAATCTCAAGCGAGTGGCGGGCCTGAGTTACGTCCGAAAGGAGAACGGTGCACTACGGATTGGGGCTCTCACTCCATTGAAGCACGTTTACAGGGATCCGTTTGTGGCCGAGAAGTTGCCCGCCCTGGCCGCTGCGGCTTCCTCCGTGGGCTCGTATCACCATCAGACGATGGGGACCATTGGAGGGAACCTCTGTCAGCAGACTCGATGCAAGTATTTTAATCAATCCAAATGGTGGCGAAGCGCCAGGCCGCTCTGTTTCAAGGCTGGTGGCGACGTGTGCCATGTGGCCAAGAAAGAGGGGGTATGCTACTCGACCTATTGCGGTGACGTAGCACCGGCTCTGCTGGTGCTGGACGCTGAAGTGGTTCTTTCGGCGAGGGATGGATCGAGGCAGGTCCCGTTGGAGAGCATATATTCTGGAGAGGGCAAGATGCCCCTGCATATGGAACGAGGGGAGATCTTGGCCGAAGTTGTGATACCGGCTTCTTCGGCGGACGCGTTCTCGACGTACAAGAAATTCGCGAATCGGGGCAGCATTGATTTTCCCATCGTGGGGGCTGCTTTCTGGACATCGCCTGCCAAGGGGGAATCGCGGATAGCACTGACTGCCGTTGACCGCAAACCGGTCAGAGCACGCCAGCTCGAGGAATTTATGAGGGGAAAGCCTCTCGGGCAGGAATGTATAGAAGCGGTAGACGGTCTGGTGACTAAGGAGGCCAGACTGATGAAGTCATCCATAGATTCGCTTTCATTCAAACGGAAACTGATGGGCCTGCTGCTCAAAGAGTCAATCAAGGAAGCAATGGGAGGTAGGTGAAGTGAAGTACGGTATCGAACTATCCGTAAATGGGGACGTGTACGAAGTCCTTGTCGCTCCGAATCAGACTCTTCTCGAGGTCCTGAGGGACAAGCTGGGAGTCATGGGGACGAAGAGAGGATGCGATGTTGGCGCGTGTGGTGCGTGCACAGTGCTGCTTGATGGCGAAGCTTACCTCTCGTGCGTGATGCTCGCGATGGACGCGGTTGGGAAGAAAATTGTCACCATAGAAGGACTTGCCGAGTATGGTAAGCTCCATCCTCTTCAGGATTCATTTGTAAGACTAGGCGGCTTGCAGTGCGGCTTCTGTACGCCCGGCATCATAATGACCGCGAAGGCCGTGCTGGACGAAGAACCGCACCCTACCGAGGCGAGCCTCAAGAAAAAGATGGCAGGAAATCTCTGCCGCTGCACGGGGTACAAGAAGATTCTAGAAGCGGTGATGGATGTGGCCGAAAGGACGGGAGGTCAGGACTAGATGGAAAAAGAATTCAGTGTCGTAGGTAAGAGGCTACCTATGGTAGATGCTGCAGCCAAGGTCACCGGGGCCGCGCAATTTACGGATGATCTCGTTTTTCCCGGTATGCTCTATGGCAAGATCCTCCGAAGTCCCCTTCCCCACGCAAAGATACTGAACGTGGATGTGTCCAAGGCCGCTCGTCTCCTCGGCGTGAAGGGAGTCGTTACCGGGGCAGAAATCCCGGACCGCCAGTACGGGATAGTGCCAAAGGCACGGGATGAGTACGCTCTCGCCAAGGGGAAGGTCCGATACATCGGGGATGAAGTTGCCGCTGTCTGCGCCATCGACCCAGAGATAGCGGAAGAGGCCATCGATCTCATCGAAGTCGATTATGACGAGTTGCCTGCGGTATTCGATCCGCTTGAAGCAATTAAAGAAGGAGCGCCGATCATACACGAGGGTGTCGCCAACAATACCTCGTTTGCCATACGAAAAGAATTCGGTGATGTCGAAAAGGCATTTTCAGAGAGTCATTTGGTTTCTGAAGACCGTTTCTATTCGCAGGCCGTGAATCACGCTCCTATGGAACCGCACGCGGCAGTGGCCCAATACGATCAGATCAGGGGAGAAATGGTGCTATGGTCGAGTACCCAGATACCGTTTTTCCTGAGAAGGAATCTGTCAGCTACTCTCAAAATACCCGAGAGCAGTGTCCGCGTCATAAAGCCCAAAGTGGGAGGGGGATTCGGTCAGAAGATCGACATGTTCGCCAAGGACTTCTGTGCAGCGTGGTTCGCCATGAAGACCGGGCGGCCGGTAAAATTCGTGTACGAGAGAGACGAGGTCTTCATTGCAACTCGTCAGCGGCACCCCATGTACCTCACCGTCAAGACGGGAATGAGCAAGGACGGAATGATTCTGGCGCAGCAATTTCTGGCGCATGCGGATGGCGGCGCATATAACAGCACTGCCCCGACCATGATGGCCTTATCATGCTTCTTCCTCATGGTTCCGTACCGTGTCCCCAACTTGCTCTACGAGGGCTACCACGTGTACACGAACAAACCCGTTGGTGGAGCCATGCGCGGGCATGGAATCCCTCAGGCGCGCTTTGCAGTTGAGCGACAATTGGATATGATGGCGGAACGGTTGAATCTGGACCCTGCGGACGTCCGTTTCAAGAACAGCATCAAGGCAGGAGAGCCGCATCCTGGAGGATTCGTTATCAATACCTGTGGGTTCGCTGATAGTGTGCAGGAGGCAGCGAAGGCGATCGGCTGGAAGGAAAAGCGCGGTAAGCTCCCCTTCGGAAGGGGGGTTGGGCTCGGCGGCGCGTCGTTCCCTAGTGGAGTAACCAACATGAGTCACATTAGCTCCGGGGCTGTAGTCCAAGTCGGTAGAGATGGAGCAGTGAACGTGCTCAGCGGTGCGGCCGACATCGGGCAAGGCGCGGAGACCGTCATAGCTCAGATCGTGGCAGAAGAGCTCGGTGTACCCTATAAGGCTGTCAGGGTGACCGCTGCGGACACCGGCATTACCCCGCTTGACCCCGGAACTTTTGGAAGTGGGGTGACCGTGAGGGCCGGCAACGCGGCCCGGATAGCAGCCCAATCAGTAAAAAAGAAGCTTTTCGAATGCATAGCAGATGAGCTGGAAGCCAATCCTGAAGATCTAGTGGCCAGGGACGGCAAGATATTCGTCACCGGCTCACCGGACATCAGCATCCCCTTCGGACAGGCAATCAAGACGTATCAATATAAGGATCTGCCGATGCCTCTGGTGGGAAGGGCCTCGTGGATGGCTGACACCAAAGAGCCGACCACTCTGTTCAACGAGCCGGGCAACTTCTCCCCGAACTACTCGTTCATGACTCAGGCAGCGGAAGTGGAGGTCGACACGACTACAGGGAAGGTCAAGGTTCTCAAGATGGTCACGGCTCACGACTGCGGACGACCGATTAATCCCATGTTGGTTGAAGGACAATTGGAAGGCTCCATTGCAGGCGGGATGGGACAGGCCCTTTATGAGAACGTGATCGTGGAGAACGGGCAGGTCATGAACCCCTCATTTCTCGACTATGGATTCCCCACTGCCCTGGAAGTGCCGGAGATGGACACCATTGACATTGAGACTGACGATCCGGTGGGGCCGTTTGGCGCAAAGGAGGCTGGCGAAGGAACGCAGCTCTCTCCGGCCCCCGCTATTGTCAATGCGATATACGATGCAATAGGGGTAAACTTCAATGAGCTCCCGGTAACCCCCGAGAGGATTCTCAAGGCTTTGCAGGAAAAGAAGCAGGTGGAGAGCTCTTGAGACAACATCGCGCTAAGTAGCGCGATTAGAGGAAGAAATAACAAGGAGGTGCATGCGTCGAAACCCGTGCCCTGGGGGGCCATCTGAATTATGGCCAACTGGATAGTCGAGCGCGGAGCGCGTTTTCACGCTATCATTTATGGCCCGGGCCACGGTTTTGCCTGGACGTGTTCGCCATGCTCTCCATTCTCTTTTGACATCATGAACACTCTGTGTGCCATGAAACGGTTGAAGAGCGAATCCCCCTGTTCCAGTCTGTCTCGGAGGGAGGGGGATTCACGGCTCTTAGCGACTCGTGATGAGTGGGTTAATACCTTTGGACGGAAGCTCTATGCTCAAGAAAGATCAAACAGACTCTGTGAGCGTCGACGAAAAGATTATGATCTTTGTGGTGATGGCTTCAGAGTTATTCAAGAAGAATTCGTCGGCTGTTTTCAGAGAATATGGGCTCACGTTTTCTCATTACAATGTTCTCAAGTACCTCGTAGGATGTGAAGGGGGCCGGGACACGGTCGGTAACGTAAGCAGACACATGTTGGTCACCGGTGCGAACGTGACCGGGTTGGCCAAGCGGATGGAGAAAGCCGGGTTCATAGAGAGGAAGAACGATCCACGGGATGAACGCCTGACTATGCTCCAGATAACAGGCAAGGGCAGGAATACCCTGGAAGCAATCCGCGAGATCCAGGAAAAACACATAGCAGCGTACCTAGACTCCTACCCATTGAAAAGAAAGGAGGAGGTCTTGTCGGTTTTGAAAGACCTCGTCCGGAAGGGGAAACACATATAGCTGCCCGACGCCTGCGATCCGATATTTAGCTCATTCGAGGCCGAATGGCGTCAAGGAGATACGATTACATGTCGCGGCTCTTGAGCTCCCTGATCATTCTCATACGAGGTGCCGGCGAAATGGCTACCGGCACGGCCTGTCGGCTCCACAGAGCCGGATTCCACAACATTCTCATGACCGAAATTGAGGCTCCTTTAGCGGTCAGACGACTGGTGAGCTTCTCGGAGGCAGTCCATGATGGCTCCAGCACTGTGGAGGGAACAGAAGCCAGACTTGTGAGCAGCGCCGAAGAGGTGGCCACCCTGTGGAACAGGGGAGTGATCGCGATCATCATCGATGGAGAAAATCGGTGCAAAGAGACGATCCGACCCGACGTGGTGATCGACGCCATACTTGCGAAGGAGAATCTCGGCACCACCAGGGCGGACGCTCCCCTCGTGATTGGACTCGGGCCCGGATTCTGCGCAGGCAGTGACGTGCACGTCGTGGTAGAGACGAACCGAGGCCATAACCTTGGTCGCCTCATCTTCGACGGTCCGGCTTCGCCCAACACCGGGGTTCCTGGGGTCATTGCAGGCGAAACCGTGGGCCGGGTTCTTCGGGCGCCCGACGACGGTATATTCGAATCGAATTTCTCGATTGGCGATATGGTGGATGCCGGATCGGTTGTGGCACACGTCGCGGGGAAGCCGGTGACGGCCGCTTTGTCCGGTGTCGTTCGGGGGCTTATACGGCCGAAAACTCCTGTCACGAAGGGTTTGAAGGTCGGCGACATAGATCCCCGAGGCGACGTCTCGTACTGCTACACTATTTCCGAGAAGGCGAGAGCAATAGGCGGAGCAGTGCTTGAAGCGATCCTCATGCGGTTCAACTCCGCATACGGACTCGAAACCCCTTTGAGTGGCGCCCCACGCCAGCATTCGGACCGCCACGTTCCAGGTGTCTGACCGATTGCCCGCTCAACGCATAGTGAGATACGGGTACCGTGCGAGTTAAGGCATTAAGACACCATGCTAAAGTGCAAGGTACTTCTTCACAACCTTCTCTGTATTGAGAATCCCCTCCATGGTGTCGCTATGTACCACACGACCTTTCTCCAGGATGTACCCCCGGTCTGAAACTTTTCTGCAAAAACGAAGGTTTTGATCTGCAAGGAGGATTGTTACACGGCTCTTTCGGATAGTGTCGACTGCATCAAGGAGTGCGCGCACGACCAAAGGAGCCAACCCTTCTGAGGGCTCGTCTAGAAGAAGCAAATCAGGATTGGCCATCAAGGCCCTCCCCAAGCTGAGCATTTTCTTCTCGCCTCCGGACATGTTCAGGCCTTTTTGTTTCCGGCGAGCCCGAAGCACGGGAAACAGCTCCTGCACCTTCTCAAGATTCCACATACCCTGGCGTCGGGCTACCTTGGCAGCGATTTCCAGGTTTTCCTCGCAGGTGAGATCCGGAAAGATACGCAGGTCATCAGGCATGTACGCGACACCGTTCACGGCCATGGTGTACGGAGGGAGACCGCGAACCTCCTCCCCTTTGAAGATAATGGAGCCGCTCCGGGGAATCGTGAGCCCTATGATGGAACGCAACGTGGTGGTCTTGCCTACCCCGTTGCGGCCGAGCAATGACACCACCTCGCCAAAGCCAACCTCCAGATTGATATCCTGCAACACGTGGGAAGTACCGTAAAAGGTATTGACGTCCTTCACAGTAAGGATCACTCCGCCACCTCCTCCCCCAAGTAGCACTCCCTCACCTGCTCATCCGACCTGACGTGGTCGGGAGTGCCGTCACAGATGATGTCGCCCCGGTGGAGCACCATGACGCGGTCGGACAGGGAAAACACGATGTCCATGTCATGCTCGACGATTACGAACGTCGTCCGGCCGCTGGCCGAAAGTTTCCGGATGTTCTGAAGGATCTCTACACGTTCTACGGGATTCATGCCTGCGGTAGGCTCATCGAGAAAGAGAAGCAGCGGCCGAGCTGCGAGAGCTATTGCGACCTCCAGCAGGCGCTGATCACCGTGGGAAAGCTCTCCTGCAACGGTGCGAGCCTGCTTCACCAGATTCACCCGCTCCAAAACATCCATTACGGCGTCTCGAGCCCCGGATTCCTTTCCCAGCTTCCGAAAGAAATGATGGGCCTTGCCGGCCTTGCCCAACACGGGAATCTGGATATTCTCGAACACGGTGAGGGCCGGAAACACGTTCACAACCTGGAAGGAGCGGCAGAGCCCCAGCCGTACTCGCCGGTGGGTAGGGAGGCGAGTTATGTCCTTACCCCGCAGGAAAATCCGTCCTTCGTCTGCAGGAATAGAGCCAGACAATACGTTGATGAGGGTAGATTTGCCTGCCCCATTCGGGCCGATTATCGAGGTGATTCCTCCCGCGTGGATCTGGAAGCTTATCTTGTTGGCAGTCACTACTCTTCCGAAAGCTTTGCTCAGGTTGTCCACTTCGAGCAGAGGTGTGCTCATGGGCGGCCCTCCTCCTGGGGCTCTGAGGCAGCCTGAGCGAAATATCTCTCCACGCCGCCCATCGCTCCACCACGGAATCCCATGATGATCACGAGAAGGAGTAGTCCAAACCACAGCATCCAGTTCTGCGTGAACCGCTCGATGATTTCGCGAAGCACTACAAAGATGAGGCTTCCCACAATGGGCCCGGTAAACGTCTGCAGCCCGCCGATCAAGCTGACCAGTACTGGCTCCGCTGAATGAGTCCAGTGAGCGGAGAATGGATTGGTGTTGCTTTCCAGCATCGCAGCAAGAGAACCGGCCAGGCCTGCAAACGCGCCGGAAATGACGAATGCTGCCAGTCGGTAGCCTTTGACCGATAGGCCTGCAAAGGCCGCGCGCTGAGGGTTCTCTCTGATGCCGGCCAGGACGAGGCCGAAGGCTGAAGACCGGATACGATGAACCAACCACACAGTGAGCACGAAGAAGGCCAGGACCACAAAATAGAACTGAGAGTCTCGAGCAATGGAAAAACCGAGCAAGGGGGCTCTTCCGATTCCCACAAGCCCGTCGTCTCCACCGGTGATGCTTCGCAAGTTCCAGACCAGAGAGAAGATCATCATGCCAAAGGCCAAGGTAAGCATGGCGAAGTAGATTTCCGTGTGACGAACGCAGAAGAACCCGATGATAAGGGCGGCGATCACCGCCATGGCCACTCCCGCGAAAATTCCGACCAAGGGATCGGGGGTAACATGCAGAAAGCAGAGGGACATGCCATACGACCCGCACGCGAAAAAGGCAGCGTGCCCGAACGAAAGCAAACCGGTTCTACCGAGCAGGAGATTGTAGCCCAGGGCAAAGATGGCCAGGAGCATCACGCGCATGGTGAGGTAGAGCACGAAACGACCCGCGAACAGGCCGATGCCCACAAGAAGCACACCCGTTAAGCCGAAAAGGAGATACGCTTTGTAACGGCTCATGTTAAGAAGCCTCTCCGAAGAAACCCTGCGGCCGCCACACCAGGACGACGGCCATCA
>CAYZET010000011.1:0-7828 GCA_964477215.1 uncultured Syntrophaceae bacterium
GAAGATCCGAATTCAGAGGTCAGGGAGGTGCTCCGTAAGCACCCGACAATCCGCCGCAAACCCCAGCTCGGGACATTGCCGCAATGCTACTACATCGTGTGAGGTCGCTATGTGGGAAAAGGTTATACGAGGCAGCAGAGGTTACTATATCTGGATCCTCATCCTGCTCGGAATTATAGGATTCGGATTCATCCAATATCTCAAGCAGCTCCAGTACGGCTTGGGAATCACCGGCATGAGCAGGGACGTCTCCTGGGCCCTGTATGTGGGACAACTTACCTATCTAGTCGGTGTGGCCGCATCGGCCGTGATGGTCGTCCTTCCTTACTACCTGCACAATCACAAGGTCTTCGGCAAGGTCACAATCCTGGGTGAGTTCATTGCCGTGCCCGCTGTCATCATCTGCATTCTCTCGGTCACAGTCGACCTCGGTCGTCCGGATCGGGTAATGAATGTGCTGTTGCACCCAACGCCCAATTCGGTGCTCTTCTGGGATGTGGTCGTGTTGAACGTGTACATGTTTCTGAACATGATCGTGGGCTGGACGGTGTTGAGTTACGACAAACGGGGAGGGGTGCCCGTACCCTACTGGTGCAAGATCCTCATCTACATCTCCATCCCCTGGGCATTCAGCATCCACACTGTTACAGCATTTTTGTACGCCGGTCTCCCCGGACGGGGCTTCTGGCTTACCGCAGTCATGGCGCCCAGATTCCTGGCCTCCGCGTTTGCTGCCGGGCCGTCTCTCCTCATCCTCCTTGCTCTGTTCGTCAGGAAGGTATCCAGTTATGACGTGGGAGACGAGGCCATCCGGGGCGTGGCAAAAATTGTGGCGTACGCCATCGTGGCCACAATGTTTCTCTTTGGCTGCGAGCTCTTTACCGTGTACTATAGCCAGATTCCGGACCATAAGCTGCATTTCGAGTACCTTTTCTGGGGGCTGCACGGACACAATGCATTCACGCCACTGTTCTGGGTCCACCTTATCGTGGCCATTTCGGCTATGATCCTCATGATCATCCCCGCAACCAGGAATAACTTGACCGTTCTTCCTATCGCATGCGCGATGATATTCGTCTCCCTGTGGCTCGAGAAGGGCCTGGCACTGATCGTCGTCGGCTACATTCCGAGCCCGCTGGAGCAAATCACGGAGTACGCTCCCACATTCACTGAATCGGCTATCACGCTCGGTGTGTGGGCTGTCGGAGCACTTGTCCTCACCCTCCTGTACAAGGTGGCCATTGGGGTCAAGGAAGAGGCAGCAGCCTAGAACGAAAAGATCGTTTCCCCTTCTCTTCTGGTGTGATATGAGGACGATTCATCTTGACGAATCGTCCTCTTCTTTTTCATGAGCAGCTTGTTCGACCAAGAAAAGGCACAGATTCTTATTGA
Source organism: uncultured Syntrophaceae bacterium (assembly GCA_964477215.1). Taxonomy (GTDB): domain Bacteria; phylum Desulfobacterota; class Desulfomonilia; order Desulfomonilales; family Desulfomonilaceae; genus JBFMDN01. Next base: position 1,393 of record CAYZET010000011.1, read on the forward strand.
TCGGGTTTTGCCACGCCTGACAGGGAATCTCGTGCGAGAAGGCCTGTCCCCGGATCGAGCGTATGCACACGCCCTCGGCGAAGTCGTACGCGCACTGCTTCGCTCTGAGAAGCCCGGCCCGCTCAATACCTCAACCTGTGCTTGTGGAAGGCAACCGATCCACCAATTCCATGTCCGATCCTCCAATCTAGATACCCCTCACGACTGGATTGTCGAGTCTCTGGGACGTGTAGCTCCCGGGGAAGTAGGCAAGCTCTATGAGTACGCGCGTGGATTCACCGCGGAGGCGTACGGCGACAACGGGGAAAGTCGGATAAAACGGTCTTCTGTGAGTAAGAGGAACCAGGGACTCTTCTACACCCCTGAAAGCGTGGTGCGATATATTGTGTCTTCTGCCCTGGATGCACTGGAGGTCAGGGATCCCCTGCACCTGCTAGACATCCGCATTCTCGATCCCGCTGTTGGCACCGGGGTATTCCTCGTCGAAGCACTGAATCAACTCACCGAAAGAATTCTCGATGCCTGCCGCGGGAATGAATCTCGGAGGAGCAAGATCCGGCAACTCAAGGAAAACGTCCAACAATTCGTGGACCCGAATGCCCTCAAGGCCGACTTGACCGAAAGGGTAGCATTGCGCATCCATTTCGTCAGAACCTGCCTCCACGGAGTCGACCTCGATCCCATCGCAGTAGCAGTGTGCAGGGCGGTCCTGGTAGCGGAGGCGGTGGAGGGTCTTCTGCAATTCGGCCTACTTGAACCTCAAGTACTGGTCGGCAATTCCCTGATCGGAGACGGGGAAAGTGGGCGGGGTGGTGATTCGCGCGCGGATTCAAATTCCTATCATGCAGCGGCCTATTTCGGCAGAGAAGACCTGGATCCGGAGACCGTCGATGCCTGGGCATTTCGGAAGAAAGTTCTCCACTGGCCGATGAGCTATCCTGAAGTCTTCCGGGACCGTGCCTCAGGATTCGACCTGGTGATCGGCAATCCGCCGTACGAAATCGTGTCCGTCAAAGAATCGGGCATAGAAGAGAGACAACGGGAGCAAGCCTATTTTCGCAAGATGTATGGCACGTGCTCCGGCAAGATCAACACATATCGCCTGATGCTGGAGAGGGGTTTGATGCTGCTCCGGGAGGGAGGGGCGCTGGGGTTCATAGTCCCGGCCACCTTGCTTGCAGATTCTTCGGCAGAAAAGATCCGCAGGTGGCTGCTCGACCGGTCAAGGGTCCTCCAAGCGCTGGTGCTTCCAGAGCGAGCGCGCGTGTTCAGGGGCGTCACCCAGGCGTGTGTCATTCTTGTCGCTCGGAAGGGCACCCGGACTGAGTCTCTGCACGTGGCTTCATGGAACGGAGAAAGGGATATTTACCTCTGCAGAGAAGTGGAAATCCCTCGCACGCTCTTGAGCGAGACCGAATTCCGAATTCCGCTGCTGAGAAGCAGTGAGGAAAAGGCACTTCTGGAAACCCTTCAAGTCTATCCGAAGCTCCGGGGAGGCCCCAACGTGAAACCTGCCTGCAGGGTACACCAGGGGGAAATCAACATGACGGTGCACAGGAAATTCCTTTCCGCGCGCCCCACTGAGCACGTCCTCGTGAGGGGAGAGCATATTGAGCCGTTTCGCGTCGTGCATCCGTCTCCCGGAGGAAACAGGTGGGATTGGGTAGTGTCTCATTTTCTCGACAGGGACGGCCGCCCGAACGCGCGAGGAAGCCGGGGCTCCCGTTCGCACGGCTCAAGAATGCGAGGGGGGGATCACCCTCCTTGGCAGTCGAAGAGAGTTGCCCTGGGAAGAGTCGTGAACATGGGAACGAAGAAGCGGCTCAAGGCGGCTCTGGTGGGGCCTGGCACTTTCCTTGGGGACATGACGAATTATCTTGGCGATATAGCTCTGCCGTGGCCATACCTGCTCGGAGTGTTGAACTCTCGAGTACTGAACTGGCGGCTAAAGCTGACGAGTACGAATAATTACATCTCCGCGGAAGAGGTCGAGGCATTACCGATTCCCAGGTGCACGGCAGCCATGGAGCAGTCGCTGGATTCGTGGGAGATTGCGACAACGCTGGACGGCCTGATTGCCGGTACAAGCCCTGGATCGTTGAGGGCCGCGGTCCTGATGCTTGATTCCGTGCTCTCCCACTGGGAGGCGCCGTATCGTGAGGCCGTGTTGGTGAAATGGATTGAGCGACTTGCCGAATCGCTGAGTGGGGAGGCACAATACCTCGGGGGAAATGGGCGCGAGGCTGCGACGCTGGTCCTGGACGCTGCGGTTGTGCAGTTGTACGGGGCGTCATCGCTGGTGGGGGTGTTGGAAAACGACGGATGAAAAGGGGAGGAATTCTTTGAGGTAAGGGGGGAAAGGGTACTAGTGGGCTGGTTAGAAGACCTCGTTTTTTTGTTGCATCTCGGATCAGAAATCAGGATAATATGCGTTTAACTCACACATCCCCGCTCTCTTCGGGTCGCGTCCGCCACCGGAACGCGTCACTAGGGATGGAGGATAAAAACCCGTAAAGGAGATAGTGACTTGTCCTCAATTACTATGAAACAGCTTCTCGAAGCAGGCGTGCACTTCGGACACCAGACCCGCCGCTGGAACCCGAAGATGAAGCCGTACATATTCGGTGCTCGCAACGGAATCTACATCATTGACCTGCAAAAGACCGTCCGCCTCTTCAAGAGGGCCTATTCTTTCGTTCAGGAAACCACCGCTTCAGGGAATAGCGTCCTCTTCGTCGGCACCAAAAAGCAGGCCCAGGAGGCTATCCAGGAAGAGGCCTCTCGATGCGGCCAGTTCTACGTGAACAATCGCTGGTTGGGCGGAATGCTTACGAATTTTGCCACTATTAGGCAAAGCATCGAACGATTGAACACGTTGGCAGCAATCCTCGAGAATCCTGGGGAAACCAATTTCACCAAGAAAGAGCTCGTAAACATACAGCGCCAGCATGACAAGCTCTACAAGAACCTCGCCGGCATTCGCGAGATGAAAAGACTTCCCGGAGCGGTGTTCATTGTAGACCCGAAAAAAGAGAACATAGCCGTCCAGGAGGCCCGCAAACTTTGTATCCCGATCGTGGCCATCGTCGATTCCAACTGCGATCCTGATGAAGTCGATTATGTCATCCCTGGGAACGATGACGCAATCAGAGCGATCCGCCTCTTTTCCTCGAGGATCGCTGACGCATGTATCGAGGGAAGGGCCGCTTACGAAGCTTCGCTCAAAGAAGACAAAGAAATCGGTGAAGGAGAAATAGCTGCCACGCCTCCCCCGGTAGCTGTCGCCGCTGCAGGAGCTGCTCCGCATGCTGACGTGAATGCAGCAGGTGCTGACCTCGAGGAAGCTGCCTCAGAAGAGGAGTACGAGGACGAAGAGGGAGACGAGGAAGCAGACGAAGAGGAAGCGACTCTGTAGAACTGCTTGGCGAAGATCTCCAAGCGGTTGAAGTGAGCCGCCGATGCACCGTAGAGGAACGTTACCGACTCTGTGGGGTGTTTCGAGTCCCCTCCGAGATTGATGTTCCGCCTTTGAAACGTCATTTCGGTCGCTTCTTCTTCAGATTGGACAGGTTTGGGCGTGCGAACCTGGGGCGCGGGAAGCCGGGCTGGTAATCCTGAAAGGTGCCGGCGAGGCTTCCAACACTCCCATTCGAGGGGCAGCCAGCATAACGCCGTAAGAAGCGGGGTCTGATTGCGCGAGATATCATGTTGAGCCGGCGGCAAACGAACGGATCGTCGAATTGAGAGATAGGAGATAAGGCATGGCAATTTCAGCACAGATGGTGAAGGACCTTCGAGAGAAAACCGGTCTTGGCATGATGGATTGTAAGAATGCCCTGGTCGAAACCAATGGAGATGTGGAAAAGGCTATCGAGTATCTGAGAAAAAAAGGTGCCCTGAAGGCGGCAAAGAGGGAAGGGCGTGCCACTACCGAGGGACGAGTCGGGTCATACATTCATATGACCGGCAAGATCGGAGTGTTGGTCGAGCTCAATTGCGAGAGCGATTTCGTTGCTAAGACCGATGATTTTCAGGAGCTCGTGAAGGATCTGTGTATGCACATCGCTGCCAGTGCCCCGAAGTGGGTTTCTGCTGACGACGTGCCGGAAGACGTCTTGGCCAAGGAGAAGGAAATCTACATGACTCAGGCGAAGGAAGCCGGGAAGCCTGACAAGATGCTCGAGAAGATAGCGGAAGGTAAGATGAAGAAGTTCTTCTCGGAGGTGTGTCTCCTGGAGCAGCCGTTTGTCAAGAATTCCGACATGACAGTGGAGCAGCTTATAAAGGAGAAGATTGCGAAGCTTGGCGAAAATATAACGGTGGGTCGGTTTGCGCGCATTCAGGTGGGCGTGAGCTAGCGGATAGATGGAAAGACCTCATCGATATCGCCGGGCCCTCTTGAAGATCTCCGGTGAAGCCCTCGCCGGTGAGCGTGGGGTCGGGCTGGACAAAAAGGCTGTTTCCCGGATTGCCGGCCAAATAGCTCAAGCCTTTAGGCAAGGGCATGAAGTGGGCATCGTGGTGGGCGGCGGCAACATCGTGAGAGGTGCGGACGCAGCTTCCATCGGGGTTCCCTCACTCGTGGGAGATCAGATGGGCATGGTGGCCACGGTGCTCAACGCCATGGCCCTCAGCGCAGCTCTCGAAAGAGAGGGAATCCGGTCTCGCGTCATGTCCGCATTTCCGGTCGGCCGTTTCGTCGACACCTTTGACATGGAAAGTGCGCGTTCGGCTATTGCCAGCGGTTCCATCGTAGTTTTCGCAGGTGGAACGGGAAACCCCTGTTTCACGACCGATTCCGCGGCTGCCCTCAGAGCTGTGGAGATAGAAGCGGACGTGATGATCAAGGCAACACAGGTTTCGGGGGTCTATGATAAGGACCCCCGCGCTCATCCCGACGCGGTTTTCTTCGAGTCCATCAGCGCCCAGGAGGTGCTGGCTCGGCGGCTCGGAGTGATCGATGCGGCGAGTGTGGATATCTTGAGCCGTAAGAATATCCCCCTTCTCGTAATTGACCTGCACGCGGAGGGAAACATGGCCCGAGCATTGAGGGGCGAAAAAGTGGGGACCCTGGTTCGATGACCTCGAGCGGAGGAGCGGTCGCCAGAACTGCCTCCTAAGCCCCTCCTTCAAACGTTCAGTCAAGCAGGATCGCTCGTGAGGGAATTATGATCGACGATGCACATGCAGAAATGGAAGCTTCCATGAAGAAGTCCGTGGACGCGCTCCGAAAAGACCTCAATCGGATTCGGACTGGCAGGGCATCTCTGGCACTTCTGGACGGCATCATGGTCGACTACTACGGCAGTTCGACGCCGATCAACCAGTTGGCGTCCCTCTCGATTCCTGAGCCGAGGCAAATCGTGATACAGCCATGGGATTCCCAGGCGATTCAGGATATTGAAAAGGCCTTGCACAAGTCCGAATTGGGGCTGACTCCCATGAACGACGGTAAAGTTATTCGTATCTCGCTTCCGCCTCTGACAGCGGAAAGGCGCAAGGAACTCGTGAAGGTCGTCAGGAAGATGGGGGAAGAATTCAAGGTCCAAATACGCAACCATCGCCGCGATGCAAACGATCTGCTCAAAGACCTGAAGAAGGAGAAGGAGATTTCCGAGGACGAGCAACGAAAGGGGCAGGAGCGCATCCAGAAGACCACGGATCAGTACATCGCAAAGGTGGATGAGGTCGTTGCGGAAAAGGAAGCGGAGATCATGGAGATTTGACAGGTTCGCCACCTGTACGGTGTGGCCCTGTGCGGATCGAATCCAGGTTGCGGTGATTCGCCCTCGCTGAGGGATAATCGTCGTCTCCGGAAAAAAGGGAGCGTATCTGGAATTTGGACACTGATTTTCCCCGTCACGTAGCGATCATCATGGATGGCAACGGTCGATGGGCACGCCGCAGGATGATGCCCAGGCTCGAGGGTCATCGTCAGGGGGCCAAAGCCGTCCGCAGAGCGGTCGAATTCGCTCGAAGGAACGGGATCGAGGTGTTGACCCTATATGCTTTCTCGACGGAAAACTGGCGTAGGCCTCACACCGAAGTCACCGGTTTGATGAGGCTCCTCAATCAATTTATTGACAGCGAGCTGGAAGAGCTGCATGCCAACGATATCCGACTCAAGACCATTGGTGATTTGGGCCGGTTACCTGCCCATGTGGCGGCCAAGATTAGCGCTGCGAAAGAGAAAACCGCTTCCAACACATCCATGACCCTGAATATAGCGCTCTCGTACGGGGGCAGAGAGGACATCGTTCACGCTGCTCTGAAGCTTGCCCAAGCCCTGCAGACCGGGGAGATCTTAGAACAGGACGTGACCGAGGAAGTCCTGGCCCGTTTCCTGGATACCCACGATATTCCCGACCCCGATCTGCTGATTCGTACCGGAGGCGAGGTGCGGATAAGCAATTTTCTCCTCTGGGAATGCGCGTAT
>CAYZET010000011.1:7838-27808 GCA_964477215.1 uncultured Syntrophaceae bacterium
ACCTCTGTGCTCTGGCCCGATTTTGATGACAACACGTTTATGGAAGCCATCGAGGCCTATAGGGGAAGGCAGAGGCGTTTCGGGATGACCTCCGACCAGGTGGAGGCGAGGAACGGGGCCATCTGATGCTGCGTGATCGAATCATCTCCGCAGCGGTGGCCATTGCAATACTTGTCCCGGTCCTTGCCTTTGGCGGAGTGATCGGCGTGACCGTGGTGGTCGCTGCTTGCGGGACTATAGCTGCATTCGAGCTGTCCAGGAACCTCGCATCCCTCAAGGTCTCTCCAGCAAGGGAGCTGACCTTGGCGCTTTGCATAGGGATCGCCCTCGCATTTTCCTGGTTGCCGGCGCCCGGCATTCCGGCCCTGATAGTCCTGTTGCCGCTGCTGATACTGCTCTTGCACCTGTTTCTCTACAACGTCATTGACCAGACAACCGAGTCCGCAGCACACATGGCCTTGGTGACCTCTTACGTGGCGGTTCCACTCGCTCATGCCATCCTGCTCCGACGACTGGACATGGGGGTTGCGTGGGTCTTCTTCGTTCTCGTGGTCATTTCCTTGGGTGATGCAGGGGCCTATTTTGCGGGGAAATACTGCGGAAAGCACCATTTCTCGAAACGAGTCAGCCCGGCCAAGACCGTAGAAGGACTGTTCGGGGGCGTTGCGGGCTGCGTGGCCGGCATGCTTGTGATGAAGCTGGTGGCTCCCGCGATGGGATCTCTCCCCGCGCTTTTCTGGGCAGCCGTATTGCTGGCGATCGTGGGGCCTCTGGGAGACCTCACGGCTTCGGCCCTCAAGAGACGGTTGGGAGTCAAGGACTTCGGCACACTTATGCCGGGGCACGGCGGCATCCTGGACAGGGCGGACGCGCTCATCATGGGTTTTCCCGTCCTCTATTACTATCTCACTCTCACCGGTATTGCGGTTCCCGCATGAAAAGGATCTCTGTTCTCGGATCGACGGGCTCCATAGGTATCCAGACTCTGGATATCGTGAGAATCCATCCGGATAGGCTCCGGGTCTCAGCCTTGGCAGCGGGTCGCAATGTCGACCTCCTCGAGAAGCAGGTTAGAGAGTTCCGCCCCGCACTCGTATCGTGTTCAACCGAGGAGGCAGCAGCAGAGCTAGCAGCGAGGGTGGCAGACACCGGTGTTGAAGTGGTGCCTTCCGCCGAAGGGCTTCACCGGGCAGCAACCGCTTCCGATGCGGAACTGGTGGTAGGAGGGCTACCCGGAAGCGCGGGACTCAGACCCACGTTTGCGGCCGTGGCAGCGGGCAAGGACATCGCCCTGGCCACCAAGGAAGTCCTTGTCATGGCAGGGGACCTTTTCATGGCCGCTGTCGCAGAGGCAGGTGTCAATCTCATACCGGTGGATTCCGAGCAGTCCGCTATATTCCAGTGCCTTCGCGGGAACGGAGACGCACCCATCGAGCGCATAATCCTTACCGCGTCGGGCGGTCCGTTTCGGAATCTTACTATGGACGAGATGGAGCGAGTGACGCGCGATCAGGCGCTGCGTCACCCGAGATGGAAAATGGGTGCAAAGGTCACCGTAGATTCAGCCACCCTTATGAACAAGGGACTTGAAGTCATAGAGGCGCGTTGGCTTTTCGACGTACCCGGCTCCCGCATCCAAGTGGTCATTCACCCCGAAAGCATTGTGCACTCCATGGTGGAATTCCGTGACGGCTCGATCCTTGCGCAACTGGGCGCGACCGACATGAGAATTCCCATCAGTTACGCTCTAGCCTTTCCGGAGCGGATCGAATCGGGAACCGCGCCTGTCAGCTTTCCTGCCTTGGGCTCTCTGAATTTTCACGAGCCGGACATGGAGAAGTTCCCCCTACTTAAGATTGCATACCAGGCTCTGGAGGCGGAATCCGCGTCAATCATGGTGAACGCCGCGGACGAAGTTGCCGTGCACTTGTTCCTCCAGGGACGTATCCCGTTTCATTGGATTTCCCGCATAGTCCTGGAAGCCCTCCAGAGGATCGAGCTCGTCAGAGTGACCACGCTGGACGAGGTAGAAGCGTTTCACGAACAGGTCACTGCTCGCGTGGAGAGCGACTGGTCCGAATGGCTCCGTTGATTCGTGCCAGCAAGATGGAAAGTAAAGTTTCTTTGAGGACCAAGTCTTTAGTCAGGTTTTCTTGAATTCGGTCGAACATTTGTTTGCGGCATTGGGGTCAGGTCTTGTTTCTTGACGAATCTATGATGACGATGGTCTGTGAATAGGCCACTGGCCCGGTCTAGACCGGGCAGGCGAGTTGAAGAGGTGACAGGAAGATCAAGAAACAAGGCCTGACCCCTTGTCGAATGGGCGTCTCGCCCGTTGGTCTGAACATTGCCATGAGCAGGCGCTGTAACAGCGACAGCAAAGTTTCCCCTTCAGGTGTTGGCCGGCGGGCCGAGATCTCCTGTTCCTCCTGTTCCTGATCTCGACCCGCCGTCTCGATCCCGGTTTTCAATGGGAATTGGCGAAGAATCGGTTGTACGCGTTCACATATGCCCGTGCGCTGGCTTCCACGATGTCCGGGCTTGTCCCGATACCTGAATAAACGGTGTTCTGGATTTCAACCCTGACCATAGCTTCTCCCAGAGCATCTTTTCCCATGGTGACCGCCTTCAGATCATAGTCCTTGAGGATTCCCTGCTGTCCCACGATGCGGTCGATGCACGCGAACACCGCATCCACGGGACCGTTACCGGCCGCCGCGTCTCTGAGTCTTTCCCCTTCCTTAATCAGGGTGACTGAAGCCAAAGGCACCATGGTGTTGCCGCTCATGATTTGGAGGCTCTCAAAGGTGAATGTTTCCGGTATCTTGGTCAATTCGATCTCCACAATAGAGCTCAGGTCCTGACTCCCTATCTCCTTCTTTCGATCGGCCACGTTGAGGAAACGGCGGTACACTCGCTCGAACTGCTCCTCTTCCAAATTGAATCCCAGGTCCTTCAAACGGTGGCGGAGAGCCGCTCGTCCGGATCTGGCAGTAAGCACTATCTTGTGTTGGCGAATGCCCACATCTTCGGGCCTCATGATTTCGTACGTGCGTCTGTCCTTGAGAATGCCATCCTGGTGAATGCCGGACGAGTGGGCAAATGCGTTGGCACCCACTATTGCCTTGTTCGGCTGCACAGGAATGTTCATGAGTCGACTCACCATTCTGCTGGTGCGGTAGATCTCTTCGGTTCGGATGTCCGTATGAGCGCCGTAAGAATCATGGCGAGTCCTGAGAATCATCACGATCTCTTCGAGGGAAGCGTTGCCGGCACGTTCTCCCATGCCGTTGATGGCGCATTCCACCTGGTCCGCGCCATTCTTCACTGCTGCCATACTGTTGGACACTGCCATCCCCAGATCGTTGTGGCAGTGGACACTGAGGATAACGTTGTCCAGAGCCGGGACGCTCTCTTTGAGCCGACGAATGAGGTCGCCGAATTCTTCGGGAACGGCATAGCCCACTGTGTCCGGGATATTGATCACCGTCGCGCCCGCGTGGATTGTGGCCTCTACTACACGACAGAGGTACTGGAAATCGGTCCTGGAAGCGTCTTCAGTGGAGTACTCGATATCAGTGCAATAGTGTTTGGCGTAGCGCACCGCGTCCACAGCCATGTCTAGGGCGCTCTCACGGTCGCGCCCAAGCTTCTTTTTGAGATGCAGGTCTGACGATCCCAGGAACACATGAATTCGCGGGCGCTCGGCTGCCTTCACGGCTTCCCAGACCGCGTCGATATCCTCACGCACAGCCCGTGCGAGGCCCGCAATGACCGGCCCTTTCACTTGTTCGGAGACGGCCTTTACCGCTTGGAGATCCTCTGGGGAGGAGCACGGAAAACCGGCTTCGATGACGTCAACGCCCAATTTCGCCAATTGCTGAGCGATTTCCAGCTTCTGCCTCTTGTTGAGCTTCGCGCCTGGTGCCTGTTCCCCATCTCGCAAGGTGGTGTCGAATATATGGATTTTGCGACTCATTTTCAGATCCTTTCTCTTTTCAGTAATAAATTCGTGGTCTTTCAAATCCCCTGGGTCAGGACCGCGGCCGCACTTACGTAAATCCGGTAGTCCAGCAAGCCCCATGTCTCACCACCTCCTTTCAGATCGCGGGATTCTCGAGTCAGCCCAGAAAAAGAAAAAGGCCATGGGGAGGACCCCATGGCCTTTGATCTTTCACGAGATTACTGCTCTTTAGGTTACCCGCTCAGGAAAGGCATGAGGTCCCCGTGCCGTAAACGATAGGCTAAGTAGAAGGAGGAGGGACAACAACATGACCAATCCTTGTGCCTTCATACGTCAGGCGTCTCTGTAATGACAGCGTCATGTACTGCCAGCGGCTCTAAACCGCCGGCCATTTTCCCTGGCTCCACAGCGATGAGGCCATGAAGCCCGACGCGTGTCTTGTTAAGTGAATACCACAGGAGACAGAAAAAAGGCAACCCCCAAAGTTGCCCTTTGCTCGCGAGGGGGAAGCTGTTGCTCCGGTGAGCGCGATCGCACTGCTGCATCCCTCCGCCTGTCGAGTGGCAAATAGCCCATTCGGGTGATTTTTTCACGCTTCGCGCATGATATGTTATAGTAGAGCGCATGCAGAATGGAGTTAAGCTGTTGACTCTCGAGAAAGACGACCAGACCGGTTGAAATGACCGTCGTGGGAGAACCGGAGTAGAGGAAATGATTCAACTCAACAATGCAATGGAAATATTTAAAATTCTGCCGAGGACCAATTGCAGAAAGTGTGGAGCTCTCACATGCCTGGCGTTTGCTGCGGCGGTTTTCAAGGGTGAGAAGCGTTTGGAGCAATGCCCGTATTTGGACAGGAGCGCCCGCGAGATGTTCTGCGTTGCGAACGCCGATTCCAGGACGCTGGAACGCGAAGAGCAGCAGGCCTTTGAACAGTTGCGACGCGAGGTAGCGGGCATGGATCTCGCGTCTTCAGCCGAGAGGCTAGGGGCCTTCTTTTCGGGAGACAAGCTGACGATCAAGTGCCTTGGAAAGGACTTTCATGTTGATGCCGAGGGGAACGTTACCTCCATCTGCCACGTGCACGGATGGATCACCATACCGATCCTCAACTATGTGATATCGTGTGCTGGGAAGCCTGTTTCCGGAAACTGGGTGCCTATGCGCGAGCTGAAGAACGGGGCAACATGGGCTCCCCTGTTCTCCCAGCGATGTGAAAAGCCGTTGAAGCAGGTTGCCGACGCTCACACGGATCTCTTCGAGCACATGATCCACATCTTCAGTGCAAAATCGGCTCCCAAAGCCTTTGATTCCGACGTTACCGTTATCTTGTACCCCCTCCCCAGAATTCCGATGCTCATTTGCTATTGGAAGCCTGACGGCGGCATGGAGTCGTCCCTGAATGTATTCTTCGACGACACGGCTGAGGAAAACCTCATTATCGATTCGATCTATCGGCTCGCTGCAGGGCTCGCGATTATGTTCGAGAGAATCGCGATTACCCACGACGAAAAGGTGTGATCATCCTGCAGCGATCGATGTTCATGCACATCTCGGCCCGATCACCCTGCAGTGCTTTCATCAGCGTTCGCTCAGAGTAATCCCCGCGGCCGATGCTTGCCGCTCAGCTTTTGGCGTGCTGGTCTTGGGTCCAAACGATTTGTTTTTTCTTATCTGCGTAATCTGCGGATTAAACTCTTCCATGACTCCAGGCCCTGTGAAGAATTCATCCGCAGATGTCGCCGATGCCCGCAGATTGATGAGATTGGTGGAGAGCGCATATGCCTTGCGCGGTGTCTCTTACAGATCAGGTGTGATCTGGTTTTTCCTTCATGCGTTCGATTCCCAGCCTTTTCTTGAGCTCCCGCTTCAGAATCTTGCCCGACGGACCTTGCGGAAGGGAATCGACAAATTCCACCATGCGGGGGGCCTTATATTTGGCGATGCGGCCCTTTACGAAATCTATAATCTCCTGCTCTGTGGAAGTCGCGCCCGTCTTTAATACAAGAAACGCCTTGGGAATCTCGCCCTTCAGTTGGTCGGGTACCCCGATAACAGCGGCGAGCGCCACTTTGGGATGGGAATACAGGACCTGTTCGATTTCCGCGGGATAGATGTTGGTCCCGCCCGTGATAATCAAATCGTTCTTGCGGTCTACCAGAAAGAGGTATCCATCCTCGTCCAGGTATCCCAGGTCCCCGGTATGGAACCACCCGCCTCGATAGACCTTCTCGTTGATTTCAGGACGCTTCCAGTAGCCGTGAATCGAATGAGTATCGCCTCGTTCAACTACTTCACCGATTTCCCGTGGAGGCAATTCCTCGTCGGAATCGGACACTATTTTGACGCTCGTGCTCGACAGCGCGGTGCCCACCGAATTTTCCTTGCGAATTCCGCTGAGAGGATTTAGGCAGGTATAGCCGCTGGATTCAGTCTTTCCGTATCCACACAGATGGACAGTGCCGAAGGTCCGTTCTATCTCTTGTACGAGGCTTGCAGGACAATGGGCACCAGAAGAGTTTGTCACACGCAGAGATCGCACGTCATCCTTGCTCTGATCGTACTCCAGGAGCAGATAGGAAAACATCGTCGGGGTTCCGGCGAAAAAGGTGCATTTGTACCGAGCGATATGGTCTAATACTTTACGCGCGTCAAAGCGCTCTAACATAACTAACGTTGCAGCCGTAGCAACGGCGGACATCATGACAACGTTCATTCCGTAACTGTTGAACAAAGGCAGTGCACACAGGAGACGATCCTCCCGACTGAACTTGTTGCACGAACATCCGCCGCGCAGGTTAACCATGACTGTCCGGTGTGTCTGAGTGGCCCCTTTGGGGTGTCCAGTGGTACCAGAGGTGTACAAGATGATCGCAATGTCATCCAGATGAGCTGCGTCCGGCGGGGCTGCATCGTTATCGGTGAGGAGGTCTTCGAGTCTCTCCGCATAGGCTCGCTGCTCGTTGTCGTCTACCGCGACAAGTTCCAAATCGGGGAGGCTCTTGATCGATTCTGCGTCTCTCATCCACAGATCTCTTTCCGTCACGATCCCCTTGGCCGCAGTGTCTTTACCAATGTGCGTTATCTCGTCGTGTCGATAGGTAGCGTTCACCGGTACCGCGATCATTCCGGCCTTAATTATGGCAAAATAGGTGCTCACAAGCTTCGGGGAGCTCTGCATGAAAACCATCACTCGATCGCCACGGGTTAGTCCGTAGGAGAGCAACCCGTGGGCGAGCCTGTTTGCCTGACGGTTCAATTCTGCATATGTTATTTGCATGTCGTCAAATATGATGGCTGTTCTTTCCGGTTCATGGCGGGCCACGCCCTCAAGCATTTCTCCTATGGTTTGCATTCCTGGTATCTCCTCCAAGTCGGCCTCTTGATAGTAAGCTCAGCAAATCTGGCAAGCGAAATCGCTTTCTGTGCTTAAGATGCTCGAGATATCGTGAAACTCACTGCAGTCTCTATTTCACGAGAAGGTGAGGCAGAAAAAGTGAGAGCGCAGGAAAGGCCACAACGATCCCAAGGCAAATCACCAGTGCCAGCAGAAATGGAAAGGTGCCCTTAAAGATCGTTTCAATAGGAACCTCCTCCGCAATACCTTTCACCACAAAAACGTTGGCTCCTACGGGAGGGGTAACCACTCCGATTTGACTAACCAACACCACTACTACCCCAAAATAGATCGGGTCATACTGTAGCTGCAGGACGATAGGATACAAAATAGGGATAGCGAGAATTACCAGCGCCATAGCGTCGATAAAGCACCCTCCGACGAGAAAGATCCCGCAAAGAATCACCATGATCCAGCCCGGTGAGTACGGCAGACCGCCCACCCAGCTCGATATCGCTGTAGGGATAGTGGATACGGCCATAAATTTTCCGAAAACTGTGGCGCCTGCGATGAGAAAGAGGACCATACATGCCGTGCGCAGCCCTTGTCTGGTTGCGTCGATAAACTTCCTCCAGGTTAGTTCACGGCCAATGAGCCCTATAAGCAGAGCCCCGCCAGCGCCGACTCCTGCGGCCTGGTTAGGGCTGAACCATCCCAGGAACATTCCACCGATGGAAATGAGGAAAAGCAAGAATATGTCGGTTACGTTCCACAGAGCCCGGATCTTCTCCGTGAAGCTGGCGGGGAAACCTGCAGGCGCTTGTTCGGGATTGCACAGCGCGAGAATCATCACGGTGACGAGGAAAAACACCGTGAGAATAATCCCAGGGACTATTCCCGCTGCGAACAATTCGCCAACGGATTGCTCCGTGAGAATCCCGTAAACGATGAAGATTGTGCTCGGAGGGATGAGGAGACCGATAGAACCTGTGGCAGCCACCGATCCCGTGGCCAGGCCGTCACCGTACCCGTAGCGTCTCATTTCGGATAGAGCTACACGCCCAATCGTAGCCGCTGTGGCCGTGGCGGACCCGCAGATGGCCGCAAAACCACTGCAGGCAAGGACTGTGGCAAAAGCCAATCCTCCCGGAACTCTCCCCGCGAGCTTGTACGAGGAATCGTACAGACGCCTGCTCATACCGGACGCGAAGGCAAAGGATCCCATGAGAACAAATAAGACTATCACGCTCAAAGGATAGAAGGAAAGCTGAGTGAAGATGTCACGCGTGAGCAATGCCAGCCCTGACTCCAGCCCTACCACATAACTGAACCCGACAAACCCCACAATGGCCATGGCAAAGGCTACCGGCATGTCCAGCATGAACAACACCAGCAAAAGAACAATTCCCAAGAGACCTACTGTCACCGGTTCCATGGCGCTGTTATCTCCTTGAGCGAATCGACCAGGTCACACAACATCATCATTGCAGTAGGCACCATGGCCACGGCAAACGCATACACGAACGGAGCAACGGAGATCTTCACGGTGCCCGTCACCTCCTGGGCCAGCCTGAGCTGGTTTCCGTAACGGAATCCTTCCCAAACAATGAGGACAAACATAAGGAACCCGAGAAGAGAAGTCAGCACACGGACCCCTGCCTGCGCGCGAAGCGGCAACCGCTGCACGAACATCGCCACGCTGACGTGGCCCCGATCTCGCTGCGTAGCTGCCACGACAAACGCCATCGTGGCAGCTTGTATGAGACTTACGATCTCTGTGGAACCGGGAACCGGGAGTCCGAAAAGCTTCGAGCCCAGTACGTCCAAACAAATGATACCTACCATGGCGAGAATTCCGAATAAGCCGATGAATTCCCCGCACTTGCCCAGAAAATTTGCGTGGCTGCGAATAGTGCCCATAGGACGGCGCTCCATGCGAATGTATGGCGATACCCCACGGTGTAGGGAAATTCAGCGTTCCCGGCAGGACCTGCTATTCCAGGTATGGGGACCTGATGCCCTTTTCAGCCTGTTCTTTCGTCAGGTCGGCGACAGTCTTTTGAGCAAATCCAATGCGCTCTTCTGTGGTCTTAGCATCGAATCCTTTGGAAACCATGTCTTGCGTATACGTTTTCAACACCGGCTGCACTGCTTCGACCCACCGAGCAGCCTCATCGTCTGATAGCTGAATTATTTTTCCTCCCTTGCTTTCGAAAAACTCCCTGCCTTCAATATCAATCTCATTCCATCCTGTGGCATGTCTATCGATCCACTCGGCGCACACCTCATCAAATACCTTCTTTATGTCCGCGGGGAGCGCATTGTACTTGTTCTTGTTCATGACAACGAAAAAGGTATAGACATTGCCGACCTTCCAACAATTGGTCGCGAACTTCGCGACTTCGCCGGTCCGCCATCCCTTGAGCATCTCCATAGGACCCATTACCCCTGCGATGACGTGTCGGGATAGCGATTCGTAGGCTTCGGCCATGTCAATTGGCCGCGATGTTGCGCCTAAAGCTTCCACGGTGTCCGCAATGCGGCCGGTGCCTCGAATGGTAAGGCCCTTCAGATCCTCGAGCTTTTTCACCGGAACTGAAGCTGTGTAGATGATGTTGGGTCCGCATGCGTGAAAATATAACATGTGTGCCTTTTCGAAACCCTTGGGTTGATATTTCTTGTAGAACTCGTTCACCATTTTGGTGCTCACCCAGCCGCTCGGACATCCGAAAGGAAGATCGCAGAGCTCCATTTCGGGAAATCGACCACGGGTGTACGCGAGGTTGCTCATGCCGATGTCTGCTATCCCCTGAACGACTCCATCAAATACCTGGGGGGCTTTGAGCAGGGTGCCCCCTGCGAAGTAAGATATCTTCACCCTCCCGTTGGTACGCTTTTCTATTTCCTGACAAAATTCCGCGCCAAGCTTGGCCATCCGATGGGTCGGAGGGAAGTAATTATTGTAGGTGAGCTTGATTTCCGCTGCGGTCGTGACCTCAAAGACTCCTCCGACGATCATGCCGAGCATGGTTAACAGAGTACAAACGGCTAACATCCCCTTGGTCATACGAACCCCCTGCGCTGCTGATGGCCGGTGAGATTGAGTTGACGTTCGTACCCCTCCACGGAGCTCCCAGCTCACAAACGACTGAACACCGGCGATTTTAGAGCAACTGTTTCAATGCCAATCTCGGGTCCGATCGATGCAGACCTGGCGAAGTCTCACCGGCTGCGGTAAGCAGGGGTTAAGGAGCGAGAAAGCCCAATTCCCCGCTAATACGTTCCGCAGCTCGGCAGACAGATTCCAGTACTCGCTGCACGGATGCTTGATCGTGCTGGGCCCCGAGAATTGCCACCCCAACTGCCGCCACTACTTTTCGCGAATAGTCTTTGATTGGCGCGGCTATCCCGATTACGCCATCTACCGCCTCTCCATATTCGACAATGTACCCGTCCTGGGCAATTTGACTTAACCTTTTCTTGAGCTCCTGGGGGTCGGTAATCGTGGTACGAGTAATCGGTTCGAGCCTGTGCTCCCGAAGCAGCTCGTCAATCGCGACTTCAGGAAGGGAAGACATGAGCACCATTCCCAACATCCCATAATGTGGAGCACGACGCCACCCGATCTCGGAACTAATCCGGACGGTTCCGCCTCCGTCACGTTTGTCCACGTAAACAAGCTGCCCGTCCATGAGAACACCGAGGAGCACGGTTGCAGACGTTTCCTGCTGGAGCCGAGTCATGTGGGCAGACGCTGCGTCACGTAACGAAAATGAGGAATAGACCACGGAACCAAGGTCAAAGAGCCGGATACCGAGCGAGTAGCGGCCCGAATCGTTTACACTGAGATATCTCCGGGCAACCAGTGCCGATGCCAGGCGCAGAGCCGTGGACTTGTTCAAACCGGTTCTGGAGCAGATCTCCGTCAGGGATAGCTCACGATTCTGGAAATCGAAGCAGTCCAAGATGTCCAAAGCCCGCTCGACGACCTGAACGTGATACACTTTCTTGTCCGAAAGTGCTCTCTTTGCCATCTCCATCCCTGCCTGACGGTCGAGACGTTGAACGCGAGTTTCTTGTGAAATGAGGCTCAGTATATTTCAAGCTGCGGGCTCCTCTGGTCTTGTGCCGGTGGACCCGCTGCCCAACGTATGGGGGTTCTTTTCTAGGTTAGCGTAGAGCTCACCGTGTGGGTGAAGGAGTGTCGATCGTTATCATCGAATCTGGAGTTTCACCAGATGAAAATTAGTTTCATTTAATGAAAGCATACCAAAGGCAAATAACCTTGTCAATAACTTTTTGCCCCACCTCAGCGAAACTACTTTAGACCCGTCTCGCATAGACATATGTCTGTAGTGGCGCACCGAGAAGCGCCACCACTCTGGGCCGTTCACGAACCGGCCTCGGTGGAAGCGCTTTAACCCGGCGGAAATCACGGCCTGTAGTGCAGGCTTTTCAGCCTGCATCTGAAGATTAGGCAGCCCCGCGGAACGCTGGGCTACCCCACATGTGCGGAGATCACCGCCTGTAGTGCAGGCTTTTCAGCCTGCATCTGTACATTGGGCCTCCAACTGACGTTTCTTGCCCGCTGCATCGTTCGCAAAAGACCTTGCGAACGCTGAAAAACTGATTGACATATCAATCAACACCGTGCTACCTCTCTCACATGCAACACGCCTCGCCAGCAACTGAAACGAGAAAAGACAAGGAGGCTGTCATCTTCGATGCAGCGTGCAAAGTGATCCGCGAGAAAGGATTTCACCAGGCAAGGATCACTGACATAGCTCAGGAAGCGGGCATCTCCTACGGCCTGGTTTACCATTATTTCAAGAGCAAGGCGGACCTGTTCGACGCAATCCTCCAGGAGTGGTGGTCCGGTCTGTTTTCCATGATGGACCAGTGGGATAGCGAATCGGCGAGTATAGAAGACAAGCTCGGTGGTGTTGTCCGCTATTTCCTGGACCAGTACGAAAAGCGGCCCGATCTCGTCCACATCTTCATTACCGAAATCTCTCGGTCGCTCGCAAACCTCACACCGGCAAGGCTTGAATGGTTCAGGATATTCATGGGGCGGATCGAGAAGATCATTGCACAAGCTCAGGACGCTGGAGTGTTGCGCAACGATGTCAGAGCTACCTACCTCACCTATATATTTCTCGGGGGCATCGAGAGCTTCGTGTCCGTCATGGTTTTCGAGAACCGTCCCCTTAAGGGACGAGCGCAGAAGCAGCGCATCGCAACAGCCCATCTGGAGATCTTTTTCAACGGAGCAAGGCCCGTAAAGGCCTGAGAGTCTATTCCTCGACGACAGAGGGAGCCGCCATGGACTTTGCCCTGACCGAAGAACAGCTCATGTTCAAAGAGCAGGTGTTAAAATTCGCGCGCAAGGAAATCGCACCACGGGTGCAAGAGTACGAGCTCAAAGGTGAGCTCGATTGGGACTCCTGGAGAAAGCTAGGTGAATTCGGTATACTGGGACTCCACTTCCCCGAAGAGTTGGGCGGGAGCGGCGCGGACGTGGTCACGTCGGTGCTCGCTGCAGAGGCCCTCGGCGAAGCTGGAGTGGACGGTGGTCTCACCCTCAGCTATGGAGCGCATACGTATCTGTGTGCGGATACGATCTTCTCCCACGGTACGGAAGAACAGAAGCGCACGTATATCCCGAAACTTGCATCCGGCCAGTGGGTGGGGTGTATGGGCCTTACGGAGCCGGGAGCTGGGTCGGATGTGGCGTCGCTCAGGACCAAAGCGGAGAAGAAGGGAGACACCTGGGTCCTCAACGGCTCCAAGATGTTCATCACCAATGGCGCTATTGCAGATGTGGCGGTCATTTACGCCAAGACGGATCCTTCTGCAGGCCACGCGGGTATGTCCGCGTTCATCGTGGAAAAAGGTACGCCCGGCTTCTCTGTGGGCAGGAGCCTCAAGAAAATGGGGGTCCGCACTTCGCCTACCTCCGAGCTGGTCTTCGATGAGTGCGTCATCCCCGAGAGCAATCTCCTGGGCCAGGAGGGAAACGGCTTCCTCATGGCAATGCGGACCGTGGAATGGGATCGCAGCACACTGCTCGCTCCATTCCTCGGGGCCATGTCCTACCTCATCCAGAAATGCAGTAAGTATGCCCTCGAGCGAGTTCAGTTTGGCAAGCCGATCGCCCACTTTCAGGCTGTCAAACATCGGTTGGCAGACATCAAGATCTTTCTCGAAGCGGCCAGATCTCTTGTCTATCGCATAGCTTGGTGCAAGGACCAGGGCAAACCTCTGAACCATCTGGAAGCGGCTGTTGCAAAGCTCTTCATTGGTGATTGGTCCCTTGGGCCCACCAACGATGCGATGCTCATCATGGGGGGATACGGTTACTGCCACGAGTACGATGTGGAGCGGGTATTCAGAGATAGCCGTCTTGCTCCCATCGGCGGAGGCACATCCGATATTCAGAAAATTCTCATATCTCGCCTCATGTGAGGGACGCGATGAACTTCGAATGGACCGATCGGGATCGAGAAATGAAGGCCCAGGTGAAAAGGATCTTCGACGAAAGGGCTCGCAAAGAGCTTGATGTCCTCGAGGACGAAGGGAGCACTCCAAGGATCAAGGCCGTTACGGGACGCTACCTCACTTTGCTCGCTGAGGCCGGGTACCTCATTCCGGGAGTCGGTCCCCAGAGCCGGAAAGATATCGTGGGGCTGATGGCCATCCAGGAGGAGCTTGCCCAGATCTCGGGATCGCTCTTCCTATCTGTGGAAGTTACGGCCAGGATGTTTGCCGGTGTTGTGAGGGGTTTTGGTGACCCATCCAAGACAGGTGAGATGACAGAAAGAGTACAGCGAGGTCAAGCCATTGGCGCCGTTGCGGTTTCCGAGCCGGCCAAGCCCGGATTTACCGGCAGCATATACACACGGGCGCGAGCCGATAAGGACTGCTATGTAGTGAGTGGAGAAAAGGATTTCGTCACGAACGGTCCCATAGCCGATTATCTGGCAGTTTTCGGTCGAATTGAGGACAAGTTGGCAGTCTTTCTCGTCCAGCCAGGGGATCAAGGGCTCTGCATGAGTCCGAGACTCAAGACTCTTGGGTACAACGGTCTCGCGGTATGCAGCTTAAAGCTCGACGAAGTGGTCTTATCCTCCGAGCGGGTCCTGGGGCCGTTCGATGAGGACGCTGCGCTGGATTTCGTACGTCACACTGAGAATCTCATCCTTTGCGTGGCTTCCCTCGGACTCATGCAGAGGTCCATTTTCTCTGCCAAGGCGCACGCTGCACGGCAAGAGCGCGAGGGCAAGTCGGTGATTGCACACCAGGAGGTCCGATTCAAGCTTGCGGAGATGCTCACACTTCTCCAGAGCTCGCAGCTTCTGACGTACCGGGCTGGCTGGCTGTACGGGAATTCCGATCGAGAGGCAGCCACCTTAGTGCATTGCGCGAAGGTCTTCACTGCAGAGGCAGCCGAACGAGTGTCAGGGCTGGCCATGCAGATCATGGCGGGCCAGGGATACCTCTGGGGAAACCCCGTAGAACGCTGCTACCGAGAAGCCAAGTACGCTGCTCTGGCAGGAACTACGTCTGAACGAGCCCGAATGTCTATCGCTGACGACCTCCTTGCGCGGTACCAGTGACCAACACTCTGCGCGTGGCACGACTTTGTGCGGAAACGCGCTGATTCTTACGTGATGGGTGTTCCTCCATGGAAATGATCAAGAGTCGAATCGATACCAAAGGCGAAGAATACAAGGCCAATTACGAAGCCATGGAGCAGAAGGTCGCAGAGCTCAAGGCAGAGCTCCGAAAGGCTCGGGATGAACGCTCCGAGAAAGCTCGCAAACGGAACGCTGAACTGGGCAAGCTACCGGTGCAGGAACGATTGGATCGCTTGTTGGATCGGAATACCCCCTGGCTCGATATTGCGCCCCTCGCAGCGAGAGGAATGTATGACGGCAAAGTCCACGGGGCGGGGTCGCGCGCGGGCATCGGAGTCGTCCACGGCAGGGAGGTACTCGTCCACGCGAACGATCCCATGATAAAGGGCGGCACAGTCTATCCGATGGGTGTCAAGAAGACCCTTCGCTGCCAGCAGATATGCATGGAAAACAATCTTCCCATGATCATGATGGTGGATTCCGGGGGCGCCTATCTGCCGCTCCAATCGGAGATCTTCCCCGATGCGGACGATGGCGGCCGGATCTTCTACAACCAGGCGATCATGTCCAAGATGAACATTCCACAGATCACCGCGGTAATGGGCTTGTGCACGGCTGGTGGAGCGTACATTCCTGCCATGTCCGACCACGTGGTGCACGTGACGAAGACCGGCGCCATCTTTTTAGGTGGCCCTCCTCTGGTGTTGGCAGCAACGGGGGAGGAAGTGAGCGCGGAGGACCTGGGTGGAGCCATGGTCCATTGCAGTGAATCAGGGGTATCGGACTATTTTGCTGAGGACGATGCGCACGGCATCCAGATCCTCAAGGATATTGTGCGCTTGCTGCCCCACGTGGAAAAGGCGCGCGTCCCGACTCGGGATCCCAAGCCGCCCGATTACGATCCGAAAGAGATATACGGCATAGTACCCAGGAACCTCTCGACCCCGTACGATGTACGCGAGATAATTGCCCGGATGGTCGATGGATCCGAATTCCTTGAATTCAAAGCGCTCTATGGTCCCACCCTGGTGTGCGGCTGGGCGTACATTCATGGGTACCAGATGGGAATTCTTGGAAACAACGGGGTACTGTTTTCGGACAGCTCTCTCAAGGCAACGCAATTCATCTCGCTCTGCGACCGACAAGGTATTCCGCTCCTTTTTCTCCAAAATATAAACGGGTACATCATCGGCCGGGATTATGAAAGGCGGGGCATAACCAAGGACGGCCATAAGATGGTTCACGCTGTGTCCACAGCAACAGTGCCCAAATTCACCGTCATTGTGGGCGCCTCGTTCGGTGCAGGAAATTACGGCATGTGCGGTCGAGCCTATTCTCCGCGCTTCCTTTGGATGTGGCCTAATGCCCAGATTGGCGTCATGGGCGGCGAACAGGCAGCGGACGTCCTCATCACGGTCAAGAATAATCAGCTTGAGAGGGAAGGGCTGCCACCTTTAAGCGAAGAGATCGCTGACAGCATCCGGAAGCCGATTATCCAATCGGCGTACAACGAGGGCAATGCATACTACAGCACAGCGAACCTGTGGGATGATGGAATCCTGGATCCTGCGTCCACGCGCGACGTGATTGGGTTGGCTGTTTCCGCGTCGCTCAATGCTCCGTTGGAAGGGCGCAACCAGGGTCACGGTACTTTCCGCATGTAGGAGACAGACATGTTCTCGAAGATACTAGTGGCCAACAGGGGAGAGATCGCTGTCCGTATCATGCGAACAGCCCGGGAGATGGGAATCGGGACCGTGGCAGTCTATTCCGAGGTCGACCGCAGGGCTCTTCATACCCTCACCGCGGACGAGGCGTTCATGCTCGGGGATTCAGACCCAGCGTCCAGCTACCTGAATATGGACAAGATTATAGACGTGGCTAAGCGCTCGGGCGCTCAGGCCATTCATCCGGGGTACGGCTTCCTGGCAGAGAATGCGGCCTTTGCGGAGCGGGTGACTGCCGAGGGGCTCGTATTTATCGGCCCACCTGCGGCTGTGATGGCCGATTTGGGAAACAAGACCGTGGCCCGTACGATCATGGCCCGGAGTAATGTGCCGATCATCCCGGGAATGACTGTGAGTGACACCGACCCAGCTCGGCTACTGCAGGCCGCGGAGGAGATGGGGTTTCCCGTCCTGATCAAGGCTGCTGCGGGAGGTGGCGGAAAGGGCATGCGCATCGTGCACGACCGCGCCACGTTTGCCGAGGCCGCCGAATTGGCCAAGAGCGAGGCCCTCTCGGCATTCGGGGACAGCGCAATCTATGTAGAAAAATGCCTTGAAAAGCCCCGCCACGTGGAATTCCAGATCCTCGCCGACGAGCACGGCAACGTGGTACATCTTTTCGAGCGGGAGTGCTCGATCCAGCGAAGACATCAGAAGATTGTTGAGGAAACTCCGTGTCCGGCTCTCGATGAGGGGCTCCGCGGCCGAATGGGGGCTGCCGCAGTGGCCGCTGCCCGCGCTGCAGGTTACGTGAATGCCGGGACGGTGGAATTTCTCCTCGACGATTCAGGCCGGTTTTATTTCCTTGAGGTAAACACGCGGCTCCAGGTGGAGCATCCCATCACAGAGATGGTCACGGGCCTCGATCTGGTCAGGCATCAGATCGAGATTGCTGCAGGTAAGCCGTTGCCTTTTGACCAGGACGGGGTCACGAGACGAGGACACGCGATCGAGTGCCGCATTTATGCGGAGGACCCGGAAGCCGATTTTATGCCTTCTCCGGGACCGATCCTTTTCGTGAAGTCTCCTGAGGGGCCTGGGGTCCGATTCGATCATGCGCTTTACACTGGAGCGCAGATCCCAATCCAGTACGATCCCATTCTCGGCAAGCTGGTAGTATGGGCAGAGGACCGACACGCCGCGATCGAGAGGATGGTGAGAGCTCTGAAAGAATGCGTGATCCTGGGAGTGAAAACCCCCATTGAGCTGATGATCGACCTGCTGCGCTCCGAAGCGTTCCGGACTGGCGACATTCACACACGGTTGATCGACGACCATTTCTCATCGTGGCAGCCGGACCGAGGGCTCGATCACCTTGCCGCAATGGCATTCGTCGCAAACGAAATAATCGGGGCTGTTCCGGGAACCGTAAGCACACCGGATTCCGTAGGCCGTGGCATGCGGTCCCCCTGGCAGACACTAGGGGCCTGGGATATGACGCGATAACCGGCCGGGGAGAACAGGCATGCGGTTTAGAGTGAAGATCGACAACCAGCTTTTTCCCATTGAGGCTTCTGCTGCGGATGAGCACGGTTACTGTCGGACGGCCGTGAACGGCATGGGTACCGATGCTGCGGTCACAGCCATTGCAGCCGGGCATCTCCATCTCGCAGCCAAGGGCGCAGCCACCAATGTTTTTGTGGCAAGATCGGAGTCAGGCCTTTGGGTATGGGTGGATGGCAGGTCGCGCTTGGTGCACGACGCCGATGCAGAGGAACGCAGGCGCGGCACGGTTCGGAGGGAAGACCCCCGAGAGGTCACTCCCCCCACCCCGGCAACGGTAGTCCGTGTTCTTACAACAGTGGGAGATCACGTGGAAAAGGGACAGGCCCTCGTCGTGGTGTCAGCCATGAAGATGGAATTGACCTTGACCGCGCCGTACTCAGGGACTGTAACGGCAGTCCATACAGACGTGGGTGCAAAAGTGAGGCCTGGCGAGATCCTCGTGGAAATAGAGGCCAATCCGGAAGGAGAGACGCATGGGTGATCCCGAGCTCTTGTTCGAAGTGCGAAAGAAAGTGGCGTGGCTCACCATCAACCGGGAAGTCAGGCGAAACGCGCTCAGTTTGGGCATGATCGATCTCTTCTTCGAGTACCTCGACAAAATAGAATCCGACGACGATGTGCGGGTAGTGTGTATTACTGCGGTAGGGGATAGGGCATTCTGCTCAGGCGCTGACCTTGCCGGTGCCATGGGGGGCGACAATCCCTTCTCCGGAGCACAGAAATACGCGGACCTGCTCAAGCGTATGGCCCGTTTTCCCAAGCCACTGGTGGCCCGAGTCAACGGACATTGTCTTGCCGGGGGCATGGGGCTCATGCTCTCTTGCGACATGGTGTACGCTCGCGATGGGGTCAAGTTTGGCACGCCGGAAGTGAATGTGGGGCTCTTTCCCATGATGATCGGTGCCCTGATATTTCGAAATGCCCCGCGAAAGCAGGCCTTGGAGATGATTTATGCGGCTAAGATGTTGTCCGCTTCCGACGCGCAGAAGTTAGGGCTCGTCACAAGGGTCTGCGCCGCCGAGGATCTAGATAGAATTGTATCTGAAACGCTCGACACCGTCGCAGCAAAAGCTCCGCTCGCAATGAGCATGGGGAGACAGGCCTTGGCCGCTGTCGAGGAGAAGAGCCTGGACGAGGCTCTCGATTATCTGTGCGAGCAGTTGAGCAAGCTCGCTGCAACAGAGGACGCGACGGAGGGGATGAGAGCATTCGTCGAGAAACGGGATCCGGTCTGGAAAGGACGTTGAAATAGGAGCTTCGGAGCATGTCATCGCTGTGGATCAAGGAAAATCAGGATTATGAACGGGCGTGCATCGTTACATGCGCTCTATCCGGTGTAGTGGCGAATCGCGCCCAATGTCCCGGGATTCCGTACACCCCGGAGGAATATGCGGCAGAGGCCAAACGCGCGTATGAAGCGGGAGCGGCGGTGGTCCACATCCATGCTCGTACGCGTGACGGTGTGCCCAGCTACGAGGTTTCAGATTACAGGAATATCTATGACGCTGTCACCGATGCATGTCCTGTAGTCATCAACTTCTCGACTGGCGCCATCAACATCACCACGGACCAGAAAACGGCGCACATCAGGGCAATCAAGCCTGCTCTTGGTGCGCTCAATATGGGCTCGATGAATTATGCAAAGTACAACTCTCAAAAGAAGAGCTTTGTCTTTGAATTCGTTTTTCCAAATCCCTTCTCTGAGATCGTAGTGATCGTCAAAGCGATGAACGAAGTGCAGACAAAGCCCGAGCTTGAGTGCTTCGACCTCGGGCATGTGGGGAATTCCTTGCCGCTCA
>CAYZET010000012.1:0-4590 GCA_964477215.1 uncultured Syntrophaceae bacterium
ATGAAAGCCTGGAACAGGGCTCCTGAAATGTGCTGGGAGTGCTACAACTGCGTAAAGATCTGCCCGCAGCAGGCTATTGACGTGAGAGGCTATGCGGATTTCGTTCCCATGGGCGCTTCCGTCGTTCCGTTGAGAGGTTCCGAGGATATCATGTGGACCGTCAAGTTCCGGAGCGGTCAGGTGAAACGGTTCAAGTTCCCCATCCGGACAACTGCTGAAGGTTCTGCAGTGCCTGACGGCGGCTACGGCGAAGTGACCACGGACCTGGCAAGCCAGTGTCTGTACAACGAGCCCGCGGCCCTGAAGCTTGATGCACTGCCCACGGTCAAGAAGTAATCCTTTTAGGAGGTAGGACGATATGGCGAATTTCGAGACTGTCGAAGTAACCACTGATATTCTTATCTGCGGTGGCGGCATGGCTGCATGCGGAGCCGCAGTGGAAGCCTCATATTGGGCCAACAAGAACGGCCTGAAGGTGACCTTAGTCGACAAGGCTGCCATGGACCGTTCCGGTGCCGTTGCCATGGGACTCTCCGCAATTAACCAGTACGTTGACATCAACAGCGGCAACAACACTTGCGAGGATTACGTACGGTATGTCCGGAATGACCTTATGGGCATTACCCGTGAAGACCTCGTCTACGATATAGCCCGCCACGTGGATTCTACTGTTCACCTGTTCGAGAAATGGGGCCTTCCCATCTGGCTGGACGAAGAAGGCAAGTACGTCCATGAAGGCCGCTGGCAGCTCATGATCAACGGCGAATCCTACAAAGTGATCGTGGCCGAAGCAGCAAAGAACGCTCTCACCCAGCAGGGCGGCGAGTACTTCGAGCGTGTTTTCATCACCAATCCGCTTATGGATGGCGACCGGATCGCCGGAGCGGTGGGATTCAGCACCAGAGAAGATAAGTTCTACGTGTTCAAAGCCAAGGCAGTCCTCGCGGCCATGGGCGGCGCGGTTCACGTCTTCAAGCCCAGAAGCGCGGGCGAAGGTCTCGGCCGTGCGTGGTATCCGCCCTGGAACTCCGGCTCCAGCTTGGCCTTCACCTTATTGGCCGGCGCAGAGCAGACCTGCCAGGAAGTGCGCTTCATCCCCGTGCGCTTCAAGGACGCCTACGGACCGGTCGGCGCATGGTTCCTCCTGTTTAAATCTCGTGCGACCAACGCGTTCGGCGGCGAGTACATGGTGGAGCGCACCGACGAGCTGAAGAAGTGGGGCTCTTATGGATCCGTAAAGCCGATCCCCGCCAACCTTCGTAACTGGCTCGGCATGCTGGACGAATTCGAAGGCAAGGGCCCGATCTTCATGAGAACTGAAGAGGCCATTCAGAAGATTGCGGATCAGTACAAGGATGATCCCAAGGCCTACAAAAAGAAGATGAAGGAGCTCGAGGCTGAGGCATGGGAAGACTTCCTCGACATGACCATCTCCCAGGCCATTCTGTGGGCCGGCACCAACGTCGAGCCCGAAGTGAAGCCCTCCGAGATCGCTGCTGCTGAGCCGTACTTCATCGGTTCTCACTCCGGCGCATCCGGCGCGTGGGTCAGCGGTCCGAAGGACCTTGCCCCGCCCGAGTATTTCTGGGGCTACGAGTACATGTCCACTGTGAAGGGCCTGTTCTGCGCAGGCGACGCTTCCGGTGCTTCCAGCCACAAGTTCTCCTCGGGCTCCCATGCCGAGGGTCGTGCGGCCGGCAAGTCTATGGTGCGCTTCGTGCTGGACAACAACACCCAGCCTAACGTGGATGCAGCAAAGGTCGAGGCGCTGAAGACGGATATCCTGAAGCCTCTCGATATCTTTGCAGAATTCGGACCCAAGTCCAGCGATCCGGACATCAACCCCGAGTTCATCAAGCCGAAGATGTTCATGTTCCGCTTGCAGAAGATCATGGACGAGTATGCAGGCGGCGTGACTGCGGGCTTCAAGACCAACAAGCCGAAGCTGGACAGGGCACTCGAGCTCCTCACCTGGCTCAAGGAAGACTCTGCGAAGCTGGCTGCCGAGAACCTGCACGAGCTTATGCGTTGCCATGAGAACGTTCAGAGACTGTGGCAGGCGGAAGCCCATGTCAGGACTATCCTGTTCCGCGAAGAGACCCGCTGGCCGGGCTACTATTTCCGGTCTGACTTCCCGTCTCTCGACGAAGCTAACTGGAAGTGCTTCGTGAACCTGACCTACAAGGACGGGAATTGGGAAATGAAGAAGGTGCCCGTCCTCTCCATCGTTGACTAACCTTTCGTCCGACATACCAAGCTCCGGGTGCCCTGCATAGGGGCCCGGAGTTTTGTTCGAGAATGAGGAGGTGGCGTGAGGGGGCAGAGATGTCCCCTCACAGCCCTTTTTAGGGAGGAAGCATGGCTGGAGACAAGACTGTTTTGGTCGTCGGGGGCGGAATTAGCGGGATCACCGCCGCGTTGGAAGCTGCAGAAGCCGGGTGCAAGGCCATCCTGGTCGAGAAGGAGCCGTATCTGGGGGGCCGAGTAGCCCGGATGAATAAGTACTTTCCGAAGCTGTGTCCTCCCAATTGCGGCCTTGAGATCAATTTTAGAAGGCTGAGAAAAAATCCCGATGTTACCGTATACACCCTTGCGACCGTAGAAACCATCACTGGAGCCCCTGGGGCGTATACCGCTACCATTAAGATCTCTCCCCGCTACGTCCGGGACCACACTGCCACGAGCAAGTGTGTGGAAGATTGCCCCGCTGAAATACCCAATGATTTTAATTACGGCATGGACAAGGTCCAGGCCGTACGACTTCCCTATGAGATGGCCTATCCCATGAGCCTCGTAGCCGATGCCCAGGCTCTGAAGAAGGTGGAAGGAACCGCAGAGTACAAGGCCTTCGTCGAATCGTGCAAGGCCAAAGGGATAGAGCTGGATCTCGATGCGAAGCCGGAAACCATAGAGATCAAGGCGAGCTCGGTCGTCTGGGCTACCGGCTGGCGTCCTTACGATCCCACAAAGCTCGACAAGCTGGGCTTCGGCACCTGCGCCAACGTGATCACCAATGTGATGATGGAACGGCTTGCGGCAGCCAATGGCCCAACCAAAGGCGAGATAGTGCGACCATCGGACGGCAAGAAAGTCAACAACCTCGCGTTTGTCCAGTGCGCCGGCTCCAGGGATCGCAACCATTTGCCGTATTGCTCATCCATCTGCTGCCTTGCCTCGTTAAAGCAGGCTGTGTACCTCCGAGAGTTCAATCCGGATGCGCGTGCACACATCTTCTATATTGACCTGCGAGCTTACGGAAGATTTGAATTCTTTTACGAAAAGGTCAGGGAAGACGACAACATCCTGTTCACCAAGGGCAAGATTGTCAACATTACCGAAGACCCCAGGACCAAGGACGTAATTCTGGAAGGGGAAGACATTCTGTCCGGTGAGAAGATTCGGCGCACGTTCGACATGGCTGTGCTGGCAACTGGGATGCAGCCGAATACGAGCCTAGAAAAGATCCCCGCTGCTGGAGTCAGCTATGACGAATTCGGATTTGTGATCTCGGATCAAGGGATCCACGCCACAGGTGTGACCAAGAGACCTATGGACGTGGGAACATGTATGCAGGATGCGACCGGGGCAGCCGTTAAAGCCCTTCAGGATACGGTGGGGAGGTGAAGTCCATGGATCACAAGATTGGAGTATACATCGACACTGGATATGGGATCGGTGAAGCCCTGGACATTGAGGCTCTTTCTGCCGTAGCCACGGGTGAATTCAAGGTTGCTGTGTGCAAGGCCGAGCCGTATTGGAACGAACCTGAAAAGCTGGCCATCATCCGAAACGACATAGCGAACGAGAGCCTCACAGCGGTGATTATTGCCGGTCCGTCTCCCCGGGTGTTCCAGCCGGAATTCTCTTTCGGCGAGGTGATTACCGAGCGGGTAAACCTGCGGGAGCATGTTGTTTGGTCGCACCCAGCTAATGACGAAGATACCCAGATGCTGGCCGAAGACTACCTCCGAATGGGCATCATCAAGACGTCCAAGTACGTCGACAGGGAGCCGTTCATGGAGGAAACCGACAAATCGATTCTCGTGATCGGCGGGGGTGTTAGTGGTATGACGGCCGCCTTGGAAGCGGCCAAGGCTGGATACCAGGTCTACCTGGTGGAAAAGGAGCCACGACTCGGCGGATGGGCAAATTCGTTCCACAAAGTGTTTACGGGGCAGCCCCCGTACGACGAGATCAAGGATTCACCCATTCAGGAGAAGATCAAGGCTGTCAACGATCACCACAAGATCAAGGTGTTCACGGGAAATCGCGTCTTCAGCATCTCAGGCTCTCCGGGCATGTTCGACGTGATCATTCGTCCCGACGGACCGTGGATCGATAAACTGGTGAAGGAGCAGAACGAGTGGCTTGCAGCAAAGAAGGCAAAGGAGGCCGCTGGGGGAGAGCAAGCAGAGACTCCCAAGACGGCCGAGCCTGCTGCCGCGGCTGAAGAGGAGGCCCCGGAAGAAATCGACTTCGCCCACGAGACCGTACGAGTGGGCGCCATCATCCTCGCCGCGGGCTGGCGGCCGGAAGATGTCTCGAACAGAAACAATCTCGGGTACGGCCAGTATCCTGATGTGGTAACCA
>CAYZET010000012.1:4600-8901 GCA_964477215.1 uncultured Syntrophaceae bacterium
AGTTTGAGGAAATAGCCACAAAGGGAAAGATATCGAGGCCCTCCGACGGCAAGCCGGTAAACTCCATCGCATTTATCGAAGCCATTAACGACGAGGTCAAGCATCCTCTCCAGTATGCCTCGTCCGTCGGGTCCTTGGTGGCCTTGAAACAGGCCCATTACCTGCGGTCCACCAATCCGGAAGGAAAGGCCTTCATATTCTACGAGAATATGAGGACGCCGGGTCAGTACGAGAAATTCTATCAGACAATGCAGGACGACCCGGGAGTGTTCATGTCCAGGGGCTTACCGGTAGCAGTCGGCAACGGCACTGACGGTTTGACCGTGGAGCTCAAGGATACGCTACTGGGTGAGCAGATGAAGATCGGAGTGGACATGGTGGTGATATCCACCGGTATGGTCCCTGCAACGAAAGATTCGGCCATCCTGAATCTCAAGTATCGTCAGGGGCCGTTTCTGCCCGAGAATCCCTACGGGTTCACAGACTCCCATTTCATATGCTTCCCGTACGAAACCCAGCGCACCGGCATTTACGTGGCAGGCTGCGTGCGACTGCCTTTGGACTTCCAAAGCTGCGAGCTTGACGCTGCAGGCGCCGCGCTCAAGGCTATCCAGTGCGTCGAGCTCGTCGCGCAGGGGAAGGCGGTGCATCCGCGGGCAGGCGATCAGTCTTATCCCGAGCTCATGATTACCCGGTGCACCCAGTGCAAGCGATGCACCGAAGAGTGTCCCTTCGGAATGTACGACGAGAAGCCGGACGGGACTCCCTTACCGAACCCCACCCGGTGCAGAAGGTGCGCTATCTGTATGGGCTCGTGCCCGGAGCGGATCATATCGTTCAGGGACCATTCCGTGGACATGATTGGGTCCATGGTGAAGGGTATGCACGTTCCGGACGAGTACTCAGAGAAACCGAGAGTGGTAGTGTTTGTGTGCGAAAACGATGCGTACCCGGCCATTGACATGGCTGGCATCAACCGGTTGCAGTATAGCCCGTTCGTGCGGTTCATTCCGCTGCGTTGCCTGGGCAACATTAATATGGTCTGGATAGCCGACGCACTATCCAAGGGTATTGACGGGATCATGCTGATCGGCTGCAAGTACGGCGACGATTATCAATGTCACTTCGTCAAGGGTAGCGAGCTCGCTCAGTATCGGATGAGCAAGATCTCCGAAACGCTCCAACGACTGGTACTGGAATCCGAGCGGATCGAGGTCCATCAGTTGTCCATCGACGAGTACCACCGGATTCCCGAGATCGTAGACGCGTTCATGGAGACCCTGTCCGGTTTCGATCCCAATCCGTATAAAGGCTTCTAAGGAGGATCCCCATGGCGAAGGAATTTGTTGCCCAACCCGATCTCCAGTTCACCAAGGACCTTATAGCGGCCGGCGCCACAGACCTCAAGAAGTGCTACCAGTGTGCGACCTGCTCGGTGGCGTGCCGTATATCCCCCGATAACAGACCGTTCCCCCGCAAAGAGATGATCTGGGGCCAGTGGGGACTCAAAGAACGCTTGCTCAACGATCCTGACGTGTGGCTCTGCCACCAGTGCAACGACTGTTCAGTCCAATGCCCGAGGGGAGCCAATCCCGCGGACGTGCTGAAGGCTGCACGGAAGATGAACATTCAGAGCCACTCGTGGCCCAGCTTCATGGGATCGCTCGTGGGTGAGTCCTCTCTCTTTGTGTTGGCCGCGGGCATTCCCGTGATCATTGTGCTCTTGATTGTCTATGCCAGTGGCTGGAGCTTCCCTGAGGGCCCCGTAGTAAAGTACACAGCTCACCATCTGCCTCCGGAACGAGACGGCTTCATCTGGGTCCGTTTTATCCAGGTTGTGTTCACCCTTGCCCTCCTCTTCGGGATAGCGTCTCTGGCCATCAGCTTGAAACGGTACTGGAACAGCCTCGAGATGTACAACCCTGTCGTGGAGGGAGGCCCTCGGCGAGATTTCTGGACTAGCCTTATCGAGGCTCTCAAAGAGGTGTTCACTCACGTTACGTTCAAGGACTGTGAGGCGAACAACATCCGGTACTCGGCGCACTTGCTGGTCTTCTATGGGATGATCGGCCTGGCCGTCACCACAGCTATTGTCGCGTTCAACTTCGATATACTCGGACTCAAACCGCCTTCGCTCAATGGCCCGGGAACAGTCCCCATCAAAGTCCTGGGCAACGTGAGTGCCATTGCGTTTGTGGTGGGTCTCGGGATCATGCTGGTGCGGCGCCTCACCGTACCCGACCAGGCGGGAGGCAGCTCGTATTTTGACTGGCTGTTCATCTTCTTTATCTTCGGGACCGGTGCTACGGGGTTGCTCACTGAGCTCATTCGCTGGGCTGGAGGCGTGGGGTCCGCGTACGTGCTGTACACCATTCATCTCATGTTTGTACTGGCTCTACTCCTCTACCTGCCTTTCTCGAAATTTGCTCATCTGGGGTACAGGACGATAGCCATCGCGTGGTCCAAGGCAGCAGGAAGAAAGATCGATCTGGGAGTGAAGCCCAACTACACTCCCCCGGCAAAGTCCGCTGAATAGAGTTGTTACCTTCTCATTTCGGAAGACGGGATGAGAGACAGAGAAAGTGCAAGAAGCAAATCCCCCTCTCACCTTTGCAGCAAAGGAGGGAGGGGGATTTGCTCATCTTCGAGCGGCAGAGCGTGTTCCGGGCCGAGATTCGCATTCTTAGCAGACTACCATGCCTGACCGATCATGTACCTAGCCCCTCGTCGCTCTCGCGACAGCCCCCCGACACTCCGGTGAGCACCTCTCAGCCGGACGCGGTGTTGGAACTATATAGCGGCGGCCAACAATAAGGTCCGTTTCTCCCGTTCAGCCATGACGGGCGGGACGCTCGTCCCACTGGTCTGTGATCCTCGCATGAATGTCCTCGACACAGAGAAATCGGACACAACTCCTGGCAACTGAGAAAACGTCAGGACAAGGATCAGCACGAGATCCGTTGCTCGAATCGATCCCACAATACCGACGCAATTTCCTCGCCCACCTCACCATCTCCATCCTCGGTAATCAAATACTTGGCGAGGTCCTGCGACCACTTGGATTTGTCTGAGTCCATGTAATGCTTCAAGAAATTGTTGTACAGACCTTCGTAGAAGTACGGAGTAACCCTCTCCAGATCGCGCACAATCCTCTCCGCTCGCTCCGCAGATTTCATGCTGGTTCTCCTCTTGGACCACATTCACGGGTGAAGTTTCGATGACTTTGCTTCCGCCTATTCATTTAGATGCCTATGTCACTGCGCGAGTTCGCGAAAAAACGATTTCCTCCCTTTATCGGTTGCTAAGCGTTTGGAAGAAGAGGGAGAGAAGGAATTTTGATCTTTTCAACCGGGGCCTTCCCATGATATCGTTGGTGCAAAAGAGTGTCTTGAATTCATTAGATACGTTGTCAATCACTTCCAGGCTGTGGGAGGTTGGGCCTGGCAGTGGAATCGATAGAAAGAGCTACGGAGGGGACTTTGGGGGCGCGGAGACGAAGGGGGCGCGCGATCGTCCGGCACGGCGTCGCAATACGCTGCAAAACGGCCTCTGGTCTAGTATTACGTCCTTATTCTGACGGGGATGGCCCGCACAGCAAGAATCAAGACCACGTTTTCCTGTTCCGCCTTCGCCTTGGGCGGGTATGGGAGTCACGGGAATCCTCTGTCTGCTGGTCGCGAATGCTCGTTTCACCGCCCGCCGCTCTGACACTCGCATCAAGTAGCAAGAGGGGACCTCAGAGTGATTGAGCGCTACACCCGTAATGAAATGGGCAAGATCTGGGAACCGGCAAATCGGTACCGGAAGTGGTTGGACATCGAGCTGGCCGTGTGTGAGGCCTGGACTGAGAGGGGCGTCATTTCGCCCGATTGCATGGCAAGAATCAGGAGCCGGGCCAATTTCGATGTTTCGCGCATTGACGAAATCGAAAAGATTACCCGACATGACGTGATTGCATTTACCTCGTCAGTCGCTGAATTTGTCGGTGAAGACGCCCGGTTCATCCACAGAGGCCTTACGTCGTATGATGTTGTGGATACCGCACTGTCGCTACTCCTCAAGGAAGCTGGCGAAATCATTCGTTCAGACCTGGAGGCGCTCCTGGAGGCGCTCAAAGATCGCGCCATGGAGCACAAGCACACCGTCATGGTGGGACGGTCGCACGGCATTCACGCTGAGCCCGTAACCTTTGGGCTCAAGCTGGCTATCTTCTACAGCGAGTTTACCAGGCACCTCAAACGATGGTGCGCCGAGCTGGAAAACAT
This sequence comes from uncultured Syntrophaceae bacterium, assembly GCA_964477215.1. Lineage (GTDB taxonomy): Bacteria > Desulfobacterota > Desulfomonilia > Desulfomonilales > Desulfomonilaceae > JBFMDN01. Next base: position 8,866 of record CAYZET010000012.1, read on the forward strand.
TTCCGTGGGGAAGGTCTCGGGGGCTGTCGGCACGTA
>CAYZET010000012.1:8911-27142 GCA_964477215.1 uncultured Syntrophaceae bacterium
AGACAGCGATCCTCGCCAGGCTCGGTCTGCATCCTGCTCCTGTGTCGAACCAGGTCTTGCAGCGAGACCGGCACGCAGCCTACTTTACTGCTCTCGCGCTCATAGCGTCGAGCGTCGAGAAGATCGCGGTGGAAATCCGGCACCTGCAGAGAACCGAGGTTGGAGAGGCAGAGGAATTCTTTCACAAAGGCCAAAAAGGGTCCTCTGCTATGCCCCATAAGCGGAATCCGGTCCTGACGGAGAACCTCTCCGGACTGGCCAGGGTAGTGCGCGGCCATGCTCTGGCAGCTATGGAGAACGTGCCTCTCTGGCACGAACGGGACATTTCCCATTCGTCAGTCGAACGAATCATAGCCCCGGATTCCACCATTCTCGTCGACTTCATACTGGACCGATTGACATCGGTAGTTCGCAATCTGGTTGTCTATCCCGAAAAGATGCTCGCGAACCTCGGGAGGAGCAAGGGGTTGATTTTCTCGGAAGCTGTCCTCCTGCAGTTGGTGGACAAGGGGCTGACTCGGGAAGAAGCATACGCTATCGTCCAGAGGAACGCCATGAAGGCATGGGAGCAAGGGGCTGAGTTTATGCCCTTCCTGCTCGCTGATCCGGATGTGCTCTCCCGTCTGACGCGGGAGGAGGTAGAGAGCGCGTTTGACGTGGGCCACTCGGTTCGATGGGTCGACGCTATCTTTGAGCGGGTATTTTTCTGATTTGTTTCAACTGGTTGTATAGAAAATCTCATGTAAAACTTCTTGACTTTTTCTCAGCGTCCTTGTAAAGAAACGCCATGTCTGTGTCGCTGTTTCGAAACCAACTCTCCTGCGCTCCTCGTTCGCTTGCCTCCGTGAGTCTCTTCGCGCTTCTCGCGCTCTTGGTCTTTCCGGAAAGCGGCGTACCGTCAGAACCCCAATATCCGGCCTGTCTGATGAACTGGATGGTAGAGGGGACTTTCCACGCGCTCATAGTGAACAAATCCGAGCAACAGCTTACGGTGTGGACAATAAGGGATGGGGTCCCTTCACTTGTGGAGTCGTTCCCTTGCTCTACCGGCGAGCGGGATGGCGACAAGTGGATCAGGGGGGACATGAAGACTCCTGAAGGAGTGTATTTCTTCTGCTCCGTGATCGATGGGAAGACTCTTCCCCCCAAGTATGGCCTGTGGGCGTTCACTACCGACTATCCCAATTTCGTGGACAGGCGGCGGGGCAAGAGTGGAGACGGCATTTGGCTGCATGGTCGCGACAAGCCTCTCGGCTCAAAGCCTGATTCGAACGGCTGCGTAGCATTGGAAAATCAGGATTTGGCCAGGGTTTCCAAGTACATTCGTCTTCAGGGAACTCCTCTGATAGTCCTGGATAAGATGAGGAAGGCCCCGAGATCCGAAATCCTGGAGGAGGAGAGACAGGTTCGGGACTTCGTCGAGGGATGGCGTCAATCATGGGAGGCAGGGGATCTTGATGCGTACATGGGGCGCTATTCGCGGAATTTTCAGAGCGCCTGGCTCGATTACGATTCGTGGAAAGAAAAGAAGCGCCAGCTCTACCAGCGGTACAAGAAGATTCGCGTCAAGCTGGGGCCTCCGTATCTTTACAAGCAGAACGGAATGGTCACAGCGATCTTCACCCAGGAATACACCTCCGATCACTATAAGAGCTCGGGCATTAAGATCCTGTACCTGATTCGTGATCCTTCGTACAAGATCTATGCCGAAGACTACCACAAGCCAGTGGACGATCCTTTCCCGGTGGCCCCGCTTCTCGCCAGTCTGGGCATGGACCCCGGTGTCAGACAATCCGAAAACAGGGAGTTTAGCATTCGTCTGGTGTCCACGGACGAACCGGAAGCACGAACAAGCGATGACCTCGAAGAGCCGCAACATACTCCCCCCTCGAGAGCGGTGGTATTGGAAAGGATGACAGACAACCCCACTGCAGCGGCACCGCCGCTGGAGCGGAATGAACGGACCCCCGCTACACAGCTCGACCGCCTCGTGGTGGCCAGAGTCCAGCCGGCTCTAACAGAGATAGGTAGTGTTCCTGTCCCAGAGGCTCTGTCGACGCGGGTCCTTCGTGGCAAAGTTCGCCCCCGCGAGGAAGGGAAATCCGAGACTCTCCCCGTTTCGGCGGAGAAAAAGGAGGTGAAGCTTTCTCCAAGAGCGGGACTGCCCGCTCCAGACCCTGATGATCAACAAACCCTGAATCAATCCAGAGACCTATCGCTCTCCGAGCAGAATCCGCCGGTCACTAGTGCGAAAGAACGTGCCCAAGTTCAAAATTTCTTGAACCTCTGGAAAGAAGCCTGGGAAGAAAAGAACCTTGACAGGTTCGAAAAAATGTATCATCCAAATTTCAGTGGCGGGAACTTGGATTACGCTAATTTTGTCAAGTCAAAGAAGAGGTTCTTTCGCAAGTATCGAAACATCCGGGTCAAGATGGACCGGGTACAGATCATGAAGCTGGGGGACAAGATAATCGTCAGGTTCCTCCAATCCTTCGAGGGAGATGATTACCGTGATCAAGGTTGGAAGCGTATGGTCCTGGCTGGTGACAAAGCTGAGGGGTTCCGCATCGTCAGAGAGGAATGGTCCCCCCGTTAGGCAAATTCCGGATATCCCCGAACCCAAGACACGTGAGAGATCGCCATACCGAGTGGTTATCATAAATGATACCGGCAGGTCTCGGCAGATCGAGCTCACGCCGTTCAGACTGCGCGCAGGATTGGCCGGACTTGTGGGGGCAGTAGCCCTCATTGTCGTGGCTACCTTGGGCGTCAGTGCGCTCGTTACGGGCAAGCGCTCCTCGGACGGGCAAGATACTGCCCTTCGCGAGAAGCTGAAGGTATTGGAGGAAGAGCTTCACAAGAAAGAGCTCGCGCTCGCCGTCCATGAGAAGCAGCTCCAACAAGTGCGCGGATTGTCCTCGGTCTCTGGCTCCGTGATTCCACAATCCGGGGAGCTTTCAGACGACACGGAACTGCGGGAGACATCCCGCGCGGATGAGTCGGGGCCTCTGACCGCAATGCAACAATCATCTGCTGAACGCCCCACGGATAGATCTCTGACGGAAGAGGAAGATCTGAAGCCCCAGGCCGGGATATCACCTCTCGATTCTGACCTCCAGAAATCCCAATCAACGGAGGAAGCGACACCGTCCCGCACTGGGGAGACGGACAAAGCTGCGCGTGCACCAATCGTGAACTTCAACGCGGAAGATGTGACCGCAGTTTCTGATGGTGAGAACAGTGGCACCCTCAGATTTCGACTTGTGAAGGACCGTCCGGAGGTCAGGTTCGCCGGTTATCTCTTCGTGTACGTGGAAATGGTGGACGAGCGCGGGGAGAACAAGTTGTACGTATATCCACAGCAGGCGACTCGCGGAGAGGGCGATCTTCCCAAGGACTATCGCGAAGGAGAGAGCATAGCTTTCAAGTATAATTCCAAAGTCGAGCTTCCGTACGGCGATGTACGACCTAGCGCAAAGCTCGCGGGTGTGTCCATACTCCTGTACGGCGAGAACGGAAAGATCGTGTTCCAGCGGGGCTTCCATCATCGCGAGCTGAAAGTCGTGGACGCCAGAGGGAAGAAGTTGGAAGGAGTCACGACTCGAGGCACAACGAGGAGGAGGGCTCTCTGACGATCCAGGACGGACGGTGACTTGTCGGCTGTCAGGGTGTCTTCTCTGGCATCTTCCCATGCCTATCGATGGGGAACAAGAATCGGATAGGGCTGTATTTTGATTACCGGGTACTTCCCGGCGATACGTCCCTTTATTTTTTGCATTTGATCACGGATACGGGTTTGGCTCGTAATGGCCGGAAATTCGGCCTCAGAGCGGTCGCGAATGCTTTCATCTGTCTTCTCCCATATTGTCCCCTTCTGGCCCGCGTCGGCTTATGGAGCACGCCGAAGTGTTTTGCTCACGGCGATCCTCCTCGTGCTTATGGTCCTGTGTAGCACTGGGGAACCCGTACTCGCCGAAACCTCTCACAAAGTCTATTTTAGAGGCACAGATTCGGAGCTTTCCGTATATTTCATCAGGGGCGATGCTCCCGGCCCCACCCTTTTGCTGTTGGGCGGCATCCAGGGAGACGAGCCAGGAGGGTACCTCGCAGCGGACCTCTACGCGGATCTGACTCTGAAACGGGGCAATCTCATTGTGGTGCCACGAGCGAATTTCCTTTCCATCGTCAACAATAGTAGGGGAGTCGAGGGAGATATGAATCGGAAGTTCGCGGAGCCCCAAAAGCGATCGGACAGGGATCTCGCGATCGTGCGGATTATTAAGGACCTGATGAACCAGAGCGACTTCTTTCTTAATCTTCACGACGGCTCGGGATTTTATTCCCCCAAATGGGAATCGCCGAGCTGCAATCCGTCGAGGTTCGGTCAGTCGATCATCATTGATGCGGAGACGCACGAGAGCCCGAAAGGATCGGTCATCCAGATGGGTGAGATGGTCCGGCGGGTCCTTGCGAGAGTGAATCCTCAGATTTCCGACGCCCTGCACCTCTTCCGTTTGAACAATCATCGGACCCTCCAGCCGGATACGCAGCACAAGGAGCAGCGTCTGTCTGCCACATTTCATGCAGTGACGCGGGTTGGGATACCGGCGTTCGGTATCGAGACATCAAAGGATATCAAGGACTATCGGTTCAGGGTACGATACCAGACAATGGTGATCAATGCGTTTCTCGAGGAATTCGGAATCGTTCCTCACACTCCCCGCATGTACCTCGACAACCCGCAGCTAAAGTATCTTATCGTCTCCATCAACTGCCAGACTCCAATAGTGCTGAGCTCACCCGACGTTCTCAAGGTTCAGAAAGGGGACACGGTTCGCATAGTCCACATAGAGTCGAATTATTCCCGCGGATTGACGGCACGCATCAAGGGCTTGGGGGGTCCTTTCAACGACTTGGACAAGGAAGTACAGGTGACCCAGAATTCTTTGATCCAGGTTAGAAAGGATCGTTTCCTCATCGCAGAGATTCCGGTGGAGATAGTGACCGAGGGCTCGCCACGAGCTTCAGGGCTGCGCTTCGAGCCCAACGTGCGCCACTTCTGCATTCGGGTAAACAGCAAGACGTTTCTCGTGCAACCCGGGGAAGCCCTCAGAGTCACCAGGGGAGATACGGTGGTCATTCTCGATCCTATTGCCAATCTGCCTTCGGAGGAGGACGTTCGAGCAGTTCGGATAGACCTGCGCGGCTTTCAGGCGTCAGCTTCTCCGTATCCTTTGGAAGACCGGGGCCACCACATCAACACCGCGGAGCTTCAGGAAAAATATGGCAAGCGCTCGGGGGATTCTGTTCTCTATGCACTGCAGGCAAAGTTCAGGAACAAGGTCTTCGCTGAGTGCTTTCTCGCTGTGGTTGAACCGAAGCTCGAATACTTGGTCCTTCGGGAGCCTCGCGGAGGGACATTCGTCGTGTACTCGGGGGAGGAGCTTCAGATTCCTGGGGACGCAATGTTCAAGATAATGGATGTGAGAACAACCGTACCCGAAGCTGAAACGCTCTCCCTCACCATGTCGGGCACTACCGTAAGATGGCAGCAGTCAGGATCCGCGGGCATCGACGCTTCCAAGCTCGCGACAACCGAGAAGGTCCCGCTGGATGTCACTGTTGCCGGCCGAAGCGTAGGTCGGGTCTGGATAAGAAAAGGTAAAGATCTCAGAATTGCGGGCTCCGGCGACGGACCCCGCCTGCCCCTTTATCCCGTCCGCTATTGACACGCAGGTTATCAGGCAACCCTCACAATGCGGTTCGCACCGTCCACGAACACATTGATCGCCTGATGGGTCTTACATTCCGCATCGTCGAGCCCCACGTACGTGCAAATGATGATCAAGTCCTTGACCAGCACTTTCCTGGCAGCAGCACCGTTGAGGCAGATGACCCCAGAGCCGCGTTCCCCAGGGATGGCATAAGTTGTGAACCGCTCTCCATTGTTGATGTTGTAAATATCCACCTGTTCGTATTCGAGGATATTTGCAGCCTCGAGCAGGTCAGGGTCAACGGTGACGCTTCCTTCGTAGTCGAGACAGGCCTCTGTTACGGTAGCTCGATGTATTTTGGACTTGAGCATCGTGCGTGTCATGAAATTCCTCCGTGCGTGCCCACGGGTAGGGAGCTTGAATTGGAATCAGTGTCGGATCAGGAAATCGGATCCTCCTCACCGGGAATTGCGTCTCCGAGAAGCATATTGTCGATAAGTCTCGTCTTTCCTATGCGGACTGCCATGGTTGCGAGAGCTTCTCCGGACACGGAGTCCAGCTCCGAGAGCGTTCGAGGGTGCACCAGCTTGACGTAATCAACGACCGCTTCGGGCTCCCTGTTGATGCGATCGACCATGGCAGTGACGTAGCTTGCTGGGTTATTCTCGCCCGATCGGTAAAGCATCTTTGCCTCTGTGAGGGCCTCGTAAAGGCACAGAGCCTGTTTTCTCTGGTCCGCGGAGAGGTACGCGTTCCGAGAGCTCATAGCCAGACCGTCATGCTCCCGTACGGTCTGGCAGCCAACGATGTCTATGTCGACGTTCAAGTCTCGCACCATAGTCCGTATCACCTGGAGCTGCTGGAAATCTTTCATTCCGAAATATGCTCTGGTGGGACCGACCATGTTGAACAGCTTCAGCACCACGGTGGCCACTCCTCTGAAGTGACCCGGCCGAGAAGCCCCGCATAACGGTTTTGAGACATTTTCTACCGTGACGTAGGTCTGGAAGCCTTCCCCGTAAACTTCACTCGGCTCCGGAACGAAAAGGATATCAACCCCTGTCCGCCTACACTTCTCCGCATCTCCCTTCGGGTCACGCGGGTACGTGGCCAGGTCCTCGTGGGGTCCGAACTGCGTGGGATTGACGAAGATGGTAGTGACGAGAAAATCGTTTTCGGAACGAGCCCTTCTAATGAGGCTGAGATGGCCTTCGTGCAGGTACCCCATGGTGGGAACGAGCCCGATGGATTTGCCCTCGTTCCGACGGCTTCTGGACCAACTTCTAATTTGATCGACTGAGCTGAGGATTTCCATCGAGAATTTCTGATCAGCCTGGAGAAGGACCGTCGGGCACGCTTTGCGGATGCAACCAACAAAAAAAGCCTCCCGAGGGAAGGCTCTGCGATCTCTGGTTTCTGCGTCCTTCCGTCCCGGTCATTTCCGATCCAGGCGGTCTTACAAATTCGGTAAGAGACTTATTCCATTCGAGGGTTCCGGGCCGCAACCGGCTCCAGACTCCTTGTACCACTATAGCGAAAACGATCGGCGGGTCAAGAACAAAAAACCCGGCATGGAGGATCTTTACCCCTGGGATCAAGACGTGCTAAAAATAGAGCATGAAATCCGTCGTCTCTCTTCGGGAATGCAAGTCCTACGATCCGGCAGTGTTGAGCCGGACCCTCGAGTCAGTCATCGCCGACATTGGCGGCTGGCAAACTTCAATCAAGCCGGGCGCGCGAGTGCTTTTGAAGCCGAATTTGCTCATGTCCGCAGCTCCCGATCGCGCCGTGGTTACGCATCCGGCCTTTGTCGAAGCCGTTGCCGCTATGGTAGTGGATTCGGGCGCGGCCCCATTTCTCGGGGATAGTCCTCCTCTGGGCAAGCTGAATAGAGTTCTCTCGAAATCCGGATACGATCCGTTCATGGAGAGGCTTGGAGTGAAGGCAGTGCCCTTCACTGAAACTGTATCCGTCGAGTACGGAGAGGATCGTGTGTTCAGGCGCATAGAGCTCGCAAAGGAAGTCTTCCAATTCGACGCGATCATCAATCTGCCCAAGCTCAAGACCCATGGCCAGATGGTGATGACCCTAGCGGTCAAGAACCTGTTTGGTCTCATTGTGGGGGCAGACAAAGCATCTTGGCACTTGCGGGCAGGGAAGGACTTTGACAGTTTCGCCACGGTTCTCGTCCAAATTCTTGATCGGGTGAGGCCCGCTATCTCTCTCGTCGACGGGATTCTCGGGATGGAGGGTAACGGTCCCAACAACGGGTCTCCTCGCTTCATCGGCCTTGTGGGAGCATCGTCGGACGCCATAGCTCTCGATGCGGAGTTATGTCGTGCCGTAGGTATGCCCCCCGAGCACGTGCGGACCTGTGTCATAGGAGAGCGCCTGGGAGTGGGCAATGTTCGGCCGGACTTGATCGATCGAGTGGGGGATTCGCTGACAGGCTTTCCGTTGAAAGACTTTCGGCCGCCCAAGTCTATGACAATGACGTGGAACCTGAGCTCGACCAATCCTCTGAGGAAGTTTCTCGAGAACCACCTCGTCACCAGACCGGACATTGACCCATCGGTTTGTCAGGCCTGTGGAATCTGCATGGGCCATTGCCCTCCTCAGGCAATCTCCAACAGGAATGGCACAATGGTTATCGACCGAAGCCAGTGTATTTCCTGCTTTTGTTGCCAGGAGCTCTGCCCTCACGACGCCGTTCGTGTGGTAGAGCCACTTCTCGGAAGGTGTCTGCGGGCAATCAGCCGTTGATTTCAAAGTCTTAAAGCCCGCTCCCCATTTCGCTGAACCGGTGCCCCATGTCGATGGATCTGGCGGTCCTGCAAGCTATAGCACGAGAGCTCGACGAAGAGTTGCGGGGAGGCTTTATCAACAAGATATATCAGCCGTTGCCTCGAGATATCGTGCTGGCCGTCCGCCTTTCAGGAGGTGGAGGCAGGAAGATTGTCTTGAGCGCCGATCCTCGCCTGGGTCGCATTCATCTCACCACGCTCAAGATTCCCAATCCCCCGCGACCCCCGCGGTTATGCGCATTTCTTCGGGCACACGTGCAGGGAGGGCGTATCACCGAGGTACGTGCAGCTCCGACGGACAGGGTGGTGAGGATCTCGACCGTCCGAGGCCAATCTCCGACAAGGTCGGAACACGACATAGTGATCGAGCTGCTGGGAAGGGACTCTAACATCCTTGTGGTAGATCGGCCCTCCAATCTCATCCTCGAATGCCTTCACAGAATACCCTGGAAAGAGACGGGGAGCAGAACGGTGATCCCGGGCATTGAATATACCAGTCCTCCCGCGCGCCCGGACCCTACGCTCATATCTCACGTGCAAGATCGAGAGTCGGTGCCAGCCCCGGGGATCACCACGGATCCCCAAGGCAGGAAGCGGCTGACTAACTGGGCCGTTGCCGGTCGAGACATGATTTTCTCCTCCATGAACGAGGCTGCTGATTCCTTGTACTGCGAGAAGGTGGAGAAATTGCTCTTGGAAGCGGCGAGAAGAGAAGCTGCTTCTCCCCTGAAAGCGCAAATCCGCAGTGTGGACCGCCGTCTCGAAAAGATAGAGGCTGACGCCCGTCGCCTGCAGGTGTTCGCAGAATACGAACACGAAGGAGAGTTACTGAAGGGAAACCTGCACCGGATGAAAAAGGGGATGGCTCGAATCGAGGTCGAAGATTGGAGTACCGGCCGTCCCCTATCCATCGCGCTCGATCCGAGGCTCAGTCCGGTTGAAAACATGGACCATGTGTTCAGGAAGGCCGCCAAAGCCAGGCGTGGGAGATCAAGAGTAAAGCAGCGACTCGAGGAGACCAAGGAAGAAAAGCGGGCATTGGAGGAGCTTCTTTACTTCGTGGAACGAGCCGCCGACCATGAAGAGCTGGAGGACATGGCTGCGCTTACCGGCCCTCGAAAAAACGAAACAGGCCGGCATCGAGAGTCCCGTCTGAAAGGGGCCAGATCTGCGTCTGAGCCTTTCCACACGTTCCGGAGCCCCTCCGGAAAATCGGTTCTCGTGGGAAAGAGCGCGAACGGGAATGATTTTCTGGTCCGAAAGAAGGCATCTAAAGAAGACCTATGGCTCCACGTGAAAGACGTTCCCGGCGCGCATGTCCTTCTTCGGACCGAAGGCAGGGAAGAATCTCCCGAGGACATCGCCTACTGCGCGAGACTCGCTGTGGAGCATTCAAAGGCGAGAGGAAAAGGCAAGACCGACGTCATTGTTGCCAGAATCAAGGACTTGGAACGGCCTAAAGGCGCATTGCCCGGCCAGGTACGAGTAAAGCACTATCGGACGATAGTCGCTGAAGCTTCGGAAGGGTAGCCGATCTGTTGTCCGGACAGCCGTTCTCTGCATCAGAGCGCCAGCCGAAAGGATCGTGGGAGTCTCATTTTTCCTTTATGCCGTTGATCAGCTCTTCAGCGTCCTTGTCGTACCCTAATTTCCCATATTCATCGAGAACCCGCTGTGCAGACATCTTGGCAGCCTTATATTTACCCATGCTTATGTACGTGCGGGCTTTGTCAAGCTCCTTTTCTGCGAGCTTTTTCATGCACTCATCGTATTTCTCTTCCGCCTTCTTGGCCCATTCTCCGGCGTCCGGAGAGTCTCTCAGCGCTTTGAACGCCTCTGCGGCAGTGTGAACAATACGATTGTCCAGGTCGGCTGCTTTGATCTGCTGGAAATAGCTCATAGCAACGTAGTACTTGGCCTTTGGCACGTCTTCGTGAGCCGGATGAAGCTCGGCGAACTGGAGATACCGTGAAATAGCCTTTTCATATTGGCCTTTTTCGTAAAAGGCCTCTGCGGCCTTTAGATAGGTCTGGGGGATCTTTTCGAAGTCCGGGTGAGCGGAACGGACTTTTTCGTAGAGTGATATAGCCTTATCGTATTCCTTGTTGCTAAAGGCTGCTTCAGCGTCCTTGAAGAGATCTTCGGCACTTTCGACCTCCCCCTGAGAGACCGTTCTGAACAACGAGGGACAGCCTGTCAACAGACCGCCGACAACCAAGACGACGAAGATGTAGGCTGCTATTCTCACGCTTCCTGCTCCCTGTGGCGATGTGACACCCGCGGAGGCTATCTGCCAGTCCCGCGAAGCGCGGGGCCTCTCTACCTGATGGGGCTTTATGCGACCCCCATTGTAGTGCAGGCTTTTCAGCCTGCATTCTCAGGAAATGGAAATCCCGCGAAACGCGGGATTCCAACCTGCATTCTTGGGGTACGGCAATGTGGAAAAGGTGCCCCACATCGTCTCACGCTCCCTGCTCCCTGCGGCAGTTGAGACCACCTGCTGTGTACCAATCAGGACTCTGTATGTCAAGGAATCATCAATACGTTCTATGGAGTACCTGATCGGCGAGCTTTAAGAGGGCGTGCTTCTCTTCGGATTCAGGGAAGATTTTCAGACTATTCTTTGCAACGTCAAGGTACCCCCGACTCTTTTCCAGACTCTGCTCTATGCCACCCGTCCTGGCCAAGAATCCTCTCACCCAGTCGATGTCCTCGCCAGAAGGCGATTTTCTTCCCATTATGGACCGAATTTTGGATCTTTCTTCCTCATCAGCTCGCTGCAGTGCATAAATGAGAGGCAGCGTGAGCTTGCCCTCTTCCAAGTCCTTTCCCGGTGTCTTGCCCATGGTCTCCTTGTCGGATCGGTAATCGATGACGTCGTCAGTTATCTGGAATGCCAGACCCAGATTGAAGCCGAATTGAGCCAGGGCGTCCTCCTCCTCACTGGGAAGAGAGCCGAGTACCGCGCCGCCTCGACACGCTGCCTCCATGAGCACTGCCGTTTTGTCCGTGATCACCTGGACGTACTCTGCTTCGGTCAGGTTCGCGTTCCCGATATTCATCATTTGAAAGAGCTCGCCTTCGCTCAGCCGTTCCGTTGTAGCAGACACAATCTCGAGTATGCGCAGGTTGCCAATGGAAGTAAGCGCTGAGAAGGCCTTTGCAAGGATGAAGTCCCCGCCCAAAACACACATCTCGTTCGACCACACGGAATTCGCTGAGGCTCTTCCTCTCCGGGTGTCTGCCTCGTCAACCACGTCGTCGTGAAGCAACGTGGCTGTGTGGATACACTCTATGGCGCCAGACAGCCTAATGGCGTTGATTCCCTCGTATCCGCCCATTCTCGCGGAAATGATTGCCAACTGCGGACGAATGCGCTTGCCCCCGCTATTCATGATATGCGCCCCGATCTCAAATGCGACCGGGACGCGGCTGCGCAACTGCAGGATCAACTCCTGCTCCAGCTTCTCCATGGTGGACCGAATTGATTCGAGTAGATCCAAGATGCGCTCCGTGCGCCGAGGGCTGGGTCTCATTGTTGGGCCGATGGCCCGGACCGCTGTCGCCCTTTGTACGTTGGATTGATTACCATAACATTGAAGGCGTCCCGCCGCAAGAGAGGCAAGCTCACGCGGCGCGCTGCCTCTCGTCCCTTCACAAGAATAGATGGGCGAGCCATTCCCTGGGTTCGAATCGAGCAGGGAGGACATGGCGAAGGGCAGTCAAATCGACATGTAGGGTAGCCCCGCGGCACGCGGGACCGCCCTCTTTTAAGAATGCAGGCTAAAATCCCGCGCTTCGCGGGACTGCACTACACGCCCGCATCCTGCTAGGTTTCCAACCGTTTCTTCTCTTCGCTTCGGATTTCTCGTCTGAGGAGCTTGCCCACCTTGGATTTTGGGAGCATGTCCCGGAATTCGATGTATTGGGGGATCTTGTAGTCCACCAGGCGTTTCCTGCACCACTTGATGAGGTCATACCCGGTGATGCCTTTCACGTCCTTCTTGAGCACCACGAATGCCTTGATGCGCTCCCCCACCTTTTCATCCGGGATGCCCACGATGCACGATTCGATCACAGCAGGGTGCTCCTGGAGCACTGCCTCTATCTCCGATGCGGAGATGCGGTACCCCTTGTGCTTGATCGTATCCACCGTCCGGTCCACGAAGTAAAGGAAGCCGTTCTCGTCCTGGCGCACAATGTCTGCTGTACGATACCAGAGCCTGCCCTGGGAATGGACGAACGCCGCGGCAGTCTCCTCCGGCTTGTTCAGGTATTCCCTCGTCATCTTCTCTGAAGAGACGAGCAGCTCTCCCGGTTCTCCGGGCTTCACCTGCTCGACCGTTCCAGGCTCCACGATCATGATCTTTTTGCTGGGCACCGGCAGGCCCATGCTCAAGGGCGGGTTGTCTCGATTAGTGGGGCTCATGGCTATGCCCCCGCACGTCTCCGTTGCGCCGTACCCCTGGAATATGTCCAGATTGAACCGCCTTTTCCACCGGTTCGCCACTTCCACGGGAAGCACGTCACCTGCACAGAAGCAGTACCTGAGGGAGGAGATATCGTACTGGTCCACCCGGTCGTGCTCCAGGATCATGCGGTAGAACGCGGGCACCCCTATGAGGGACGTGGCAGAAAGTCGCTGGATCGACTCCATGACCGCGTCCATGTTCACCCTCGGCATGAGGATCAACGTGCCGCCCCCCACCACGATCGTGGACAGGGAACAGGTCTGTCCCAGGATATGGAACAAGGGTGCACCGCCGAGTATGGTATCTCTATCCTTGGGGAAGAGCGGATCTCGCACAGAGAGCTGCTCGTCCGCAGACACGAGAAACAGGCCGTGGGTGATCGGCACTCCCTTGGGATGCTTCGTGGTACCGCCCGTGTACAGGATCTCGGCAATATCCCCCTCAGATACGGTGGGCTCCGGGGCAGGCGGATCAGAAGAGGAGATCATAGAGCTCAGGAACCTGACATGGGGCGCCTGTTCCACTTTACCCCGGGGAATCCGGTCCGAGAGAATGCCGAAAAGCCGTTTCCAGAGCGGCAGCACATCTGCCAGATTCATTACGATCACCCACTCGATCGCAGTCTGGGGCATGACTTGCTTGACGTACCCGTAATTTCTGTCCGAGCACACAACCGCTTTGGCACCCGTATCCCCTGCAATATAGGCAAGATCCGCTGCCGTATAGATGGGGGTGATGGGAACGGGGATCGCGCCGAGCCTCTGCAACCCCAGCCAGGATATGACGAATTGGACCGAGTTCGGGATGTAGAGCACCACCCGGTCCCCCTGCTTCAACCCCTGGGCTGCCAGAGAAGCGGCAAATCGTTCCACGTACGTCCTGAGCTCACGATAGGAAAACCCTGTTCCCAGGAACTCCACCGCGCTCTTGTCCGCGTGCTTTTCCGCGGTCACGGCAAATGCTTTGAAAATACTCGGCTGTTCCTTCGGCTGCATGGTGAAGCCGATCCTCCCTCGTTGTTCTGCACATCGACCCCGGAATCACACCCCGAAATACGCTGCCCGCACTTCCGGATTGTCCATGAGCTCCTGTCCGCCCCCTGCCATGGTGAGCATGCCGTTCTCGATCACGTAACCGTAGTCTATCACCGGTAAGATCGGACGAGCGAACTGCTCCGTGATCACTATGGTCAAGCCCGATTCCTTCCGAATGGTTATAATAGCGTCCACGAGCGTCCTCTGCATCATGGGGCTCAGACCGAGCAGCGGCTCGTCGAGGAGCAAGAGCTTGGGCTTTACCACGAGCGCCATGCCTATGGTGAGCATCTGTTGCTCGCCACCGCTGAGGAATCCCGCTTTCCTCGTCTTGAGGTGCACGAGGGTGGGGAAGAGATGAAATACATACTCTATCATCTCCCGTACCTGGGAGCTGCTCCGGAGGTACCCGGCTATCTTGAGGTTCTCCACCAGATCCGATTCGGGGAAGATCGGATGACGCTCTCTGCAGAGCACCATGCCTCTCTTTGCCCTGTCCGAGGGATAGACCTGGGTCACATCCTCTCCCTCGAACGACACGGTCCCGTAAATGGTTATCCTCTCCCCGCCCTTGCGCTGCTCCTTGATCTTCGTGTCTATGATCAAGCCGGAGACCGTGTTCATAAACGTCGTCTTTCCCGCGCTGTTCGACCCGATCACCGCCACGATCGAGCCCGTATCGACCTTCATGGTAAAATCGTTGAGCGCGAGGGCATTCTCATAGAAGACCATCAGGTTGGAGACTTCCAGGATGGGAGCGCTTTGAGCATTCATCGTTCGTCACACCGCACAGGTAGGGTAGTCCCGCGGGACGCGGAACTGCTATTTCTTCAGATGCAGGCTAAAAGCCTGCACTACATGGCTGCTGCATTCCGCAAATGTAGGATAGCCTTTCCGAAAATGTCTCAAAACTCGGGACACACCAAAAATCGTAGCACGATTGAGCGTCGATGCGTGGAAAGGCACCCTCACCCCAACCCTCTCCCAGAGGGAGAGGGAGCCGGAAGAATCCCCTCTCCCCCGCTTCGGGGGAGAGGGTCAGGGTGAGGGGGTGTGCCACGATTATCACGGACTGCCGGCTTTTGAGACACTTTCTTCCAGGCTGCCATTTCTCAAGAATGCAGGCTGGAATCCCGCGCTTCGCGGGACTGTACTCCATGACTGCACTACCCGCCTGCACTGCAAACATTTTTCCGTCGCAGGCTGCGGGTCATTCCGTTCCCAGGTACGCGTGTTTCACCTCATCCTTTTCCATCACTGCTTCCGGCTTTCCCTCCGCGATGACGCACCCGAAATTGAGCACCAACACCCGGTCCGCAATCCGGAAGAGCTCTCTGAGACGGTGCTCTATCATCACAATGGTCTTTCCCTCTACCCGGAGCTTCTCGATAATGGGCACGATGCTCGCCAGCTCGGCAATGCTCAGACCGGAGAACAGCTCGTCGAGTATGATGAGATCTGCTCGCAGGGCCAGGCACTTGGCCAATTCCAGGCGCTTGAGGTACCCGTGGGGAAGGCTCCCTGCTGCCTTGTACGTCACGGATGATTCCCGCTCGAACCCCACTTCTTCGAGCAGGTCCTTGGCAATGGCATCCCGATCTCCGAACCGGCCGCCTGCCAGGCTCCGTACCCGGGGAGAGAAGAGGGGAACGATCAGATTCTTGAACGCAGGCAATTCCCCGAAGGGCTTGGCCATCTGAAATGTCCGGGCTATGCCGAGCCGGGCAATGCGGTACGGCATCCAGCCCGTAATGTCCTGACCCGCGTACAGGACCTTCCCCGAATCCGGAGTGACGAACCCGGTGATCAGGTTCACCAGGGTGGTCTTTCCCGAGCCGTTCGGACCTATCACACCCAGAAGCTCTCCCCTGTTCAGGCGAAATTGTACGTCCACAACGGCCTTGACCCCGCCGAAGCTCTTGCTCAAGCGCTGTACCTCCAGCAAGGGGTCAGATGTGACAGGCTCAGCCATGGAGGAATTCCTCCCCATCGGTTTGTTGTCGAAAGCCGGTGCCGGCACTCCTCTCCCCCTGACAATCGGGAGGAGATCCCTGCGCCCTGGGGCGCTCGCGGCAAGGGAGTGGAAGACTTGTTTGGGAAGCTGACGACCGGCTCATTGCTCCACCTCGACCCACCGCTCGAACTGGTGGTATTTCCTCTTCATGTAGTGGAAGATCCCCTCGGGTAGCGCCACGATAAACACCACCAGCGACAGGGAGTACAGAACGGTCCGCAGACCGCCAACCCCTCGCAGGGCCTCGGAGAGTGGTACCAGGATGAACGCACCCATGAGCGACCCTGCAAAGGTCCCCATGCCCCCCACCACTGCCGAGGCCAGGGGCAGGATGGAATAATCCAGGGCAAATGCAGGCATACCCACGAACATGTACACGTGCGTCATGTACGCACCGCAGAACGCACCGATGCAGCCCCCGAGGAAGAGCGCCTGGGCTTTGACCGCATAGATGTTTATCCCGCCGCTCATCACCGATCTGTCATTGTCCCTGATCGCCTTGAGCACGAGACCGAAATCCGTGGTCATGAGCCTGCGCAGCCCGAACAGCACAGCGAGCGTGATCGCGGAGAGGAGGTACAGCTCAACCCAGTGATTGGGAAAGGATTTTAATCCGGTCAGGCCCTCGGTGCCTCCGAACACCCGCGTGGCTTCGATTATCCGCTCGAACATCAGGGGCAACACCAGGGTCACCATGGAGAAATAGACGCCGCGAAGCCGCAGCACAGGCAGGAGCACTACGGTGGCCAATGCGCTCCCCGCAAGCGTGCCCAGGGGAATGCTCAGCCAGATGGGAAATCCCCAGTAATGGTCCATAATGCCTGCGCAATAGGCACCCAGACCGAAAAAGAGCGCCTGTCCCAGGGAGATCATCCCCACGCAGGCCAGAAAGTCCCAGCTCATGGCCAGCAGAGCGAATATGCCCGTGGAAATGAGCACCTTCTGCCAATAGGTAGGCAGGAGCAGTGGCAGCACGATCAGGCCGATCACCGGCAGCAACGGAGGCACGGCCACGTAGAGCATCTCTCGATATGAGGTGAGGGCGAATATGTCCCCCGACCTTGCCTTGATTCCGCGATCGATCCGTTCTCGTCTTCTCTTGCTCACTGCTTCACCACTTACACACGTATACTGCGGGTAGTGTCGATGAGCTCCGCTCTATGCTCACCGTGCGAGCCATCGTGACAACCCGGCATCAGATCCGCTCTTCCAGCTCTTTCTGCTTGCCGAACAATCCGGACGGCTTCACCACCAAGATGATCAAAATCGCCACCAGGGAGACGATCATCTTCCAGTGGGGGCCTGAAACTGTGTCGGTGATCATCTGGGCATACCCGATCAGGAACGCTGCAACCACCACTCCCACCGTGCTCCCCAATCCTCCCACGATGCACACCGCCATCGCATTGATGAGCACGTCGTACCCCTCATTCACCGATATGGTCCCCCGGGGAAGCACCACAATGGCAGCCAGAGCAGCCAGTCCCGACCCGAAGGCGACGCTGATCCCCGCTATGCGGTCCGCGTGGATTCCCAGAGACAGGGACGTCCGGTCGTCCTGGGCTATGCCCCGGAACGCAAGCCCCAGCCGAGTATGGTGGGTGAACAGGTACAGACCACCGGCAAGAGCCACTCCGCACCCCACTATCCATAAACGCTGGTGATCCACGTACGTGCTCCCAATCATGATGCTCCCGTCGGAAAACACCGGAAGCGTGTACTCGAATCCCGTGAATCCCAGATACCGAAACAGCTCGAGAATGGCCAACCCCACCCCGAAGGTCGCGATCACCTCGGAAATCACCAGCCCGCGAACCCGAAGGAGCACAAACCTGTACAGGGCAGCCCCCAGCCCTGCAGTGGCAAACACGGCAATCACAGCAGCAGCCCAAAAGGGCAAGGCAACCTTGTTCAGGAGAATCCACGCAACGTACCCTGCCATCACGTACATCGCACCGTACGCAAAGTTTGACACGCCGCTGATCCCGAATGTCAGGCTGAATCCCAGCGCCACGAGCGCCAGGATCGTGCTGTTTATGAACCCGTAGATGAGCGTCACCTCGAGCATGAAATCTCCTCGTCACTCCACCGATAATCGTCCAGGGCGTACAGAGGGGCATCCCACCCCCTCCGATCGCCCATCCTCTGCCAAGGAGCTCTTTCCTACTTGGCTGCCTTCACCCAGTCCGGAAG
>CAYZET010000013.1:0-8378 GCA_964477215.1 uncultured Syntrophaceae bacterium
GTCGGGCCTTGCCGGTCGATCTCCATAGCCTGGCAGGCCCCCCTTCTGTTCTCAAACGATTTGATCAACTCAAACGATGCCATTCCGTTCGAGCAAAATTCGGAACTTGTCGATAAACTCTCAGAATATGCTCCACGAGATTGTCACGAATGACCGGGACATCCGGAGCATCGTCCGAATACGAACCAGCCGTGAAGGAAAAGACCTCCGCCCAGCCGTCAGGAGACATGTCCACGGCCACATTGAGAGCGGAGGCCCACATTTGGGAGACGCTGCGGTCGCATGAAGCTCGCTCCCGCATAGCCTCGAAAAACCCCTGGATTGCGCCATCGAGACAATAATTTCCAGCCCACGCTATCTCTCCGACGCCATCCAGCCTATCGAGCCGCATACGGACCGTGAGGTTTGCGAAAAAGAGCAGAAGCCCGTCGATCCGATTCTCCAGGGTATTGGCGAGGCCGATCCGAGGAGCGTACTGCCTCGCAGCAATGAGCCTCACGTCGATCTTACCATCGGAACGAGAAACCACAAAATCGCCGGCAGCGTGATGCCAGGGGTAAATTTCCGCAAGTGTGTCAATGTCATAGTAATAGGTCAAGACGAACGCCGCTTGTCGATAAATCTCCTTCGCTTCCTGAGCCGAAATGAACGTTGTTCCGCTGTCCGTATCCCACACAGCTATGGGCCTCAATCCCGCGCCGGGGTCGGAGGTCAGGTGAAACTCGTGAAATCCTTCCAGCCACTCGCCTATGAGCATCTCAAGGAGTACCAGTCTGCCCCCTTCACCCGTGGCCCGCTGTTCGCCGCAGAAGTAAACCTCAGGCAGGAATCTGCGATCACCTTTTGCAGCTAGGCGTCGGAGAATCTCCATCTCCTGGGTGAGGCGAGCCTTGCCCCTCTCGGTAAGTGCCACGTTTACCACAAGAGCCCGTGTTCCAGCGTCAGAAGCAACCTCCAGTCGAGCGGGATGATAGTCGCTGCCATGCTTTTCCGAGATCACGTCAATGGTGCTGATAGACCCACCGACGATACTCTCCATCTGGCTCACATGCTTCGACACGAACTTCGCGATCGCCCCGAGATATGCCCCATAACTTAGGCTGTGAAGCGATTTGTGACCATCCCCGGGCCTCGAAAGTGGCACGAGCCAATGCAGAGCTTCACCTTCAAATTGGACAAGCTTACCCGGGAGGCGGTAGAAAAACCTGATGACTGGTTCGACTTCTTTGTCCACGGATCGTCTCGCACCCGAGGAGATTACGCCCGGAGACGTGTCGTTGTGTAGCAACCAGCGCATGATAATCTCTTTTGAGTCAGGAGGGAAGCGCGCGAAATGAAATGTGAACAGGGTGGCGAAGAAATCGACTCACGTGCCGGCACTGGCCGAGGCGGAGCAGAGGCTGCGGGAATCGGCCATCCACGTCCCCGGGTACCGGTGTGGGGAAAACGGCTATTTGTCTCAAATTTCCCGATATTTTTTCTTGACTTGGGCCTTTGTCTTGAATTAAAGTCGATTGAATCTTTGTTTCGGGGACCGACCGAGGCCGTTCGTTGAACCCGTCGATATAGAGAGTGTCTGGATAGTCCCGGGAAAGCCGCAAGAGGGTGGGTTTTTTCCGTGGGATCAATTTATTCTCGGGTTCAATTGAATGCGAAGAATTCCGATCAAAATCTCTACGGAGTACTCAAAGAGAGGAGGAATCGTTAATGGGAAAGCATAACACCCCGATGCTTGATGAGCTGGAAAAAGGACCGTGGCCCAGCTTCATTTCCGATATCAAGCAGCAGGTGGAGAAGGGTAAACAGGCCCTCAAGGAAGCTCCCGATGATCTTCTTGGTGTGCTTGAGCTGTCCTATGAGGACAAGGTGACACACTGGAAGCATGGTGGAATCGTGGGCGTTTTTGGGTACGGCGGCGGCATTATCGGCCGTTACTGCGACCAGCCGCAGCAGTTCCCCGGGGTAGCCCACTTTCATACTGTCCGCGTCAATCAGCCTGCCAGTAAGTACTACTCGACCAAGTTCTTGCGTGACCTGTGCGACCTCTGGGAGAAGTACGGCAGCGGACTGACCAATATGCACGGGTCAACCGGCGACATCATCTTGCTGGGCACCGTGACGGACAACCTGGAGCCCCTGTTTTACGATATGACCCATGAGCTCAATCAGGACCTCGGGGGATCCGGATCTAACCTGCGCACACCTGCGTGCTGTCTGGGTCTGTCCCGTTGCCAGTTTTCCTGCTACGACACCCAGGAAGCTTGCTACCAGTTCACAATGGAGTATCAGGACGAGTTGCATCGCCCTGCGTTCCCCTACAAGTTCAAGTTCAAGTTCGACGGCTGCCCCAACGGTTGTGTCGCTTCCATCGCCCGATCGGACATGTCGGTCATCGGTACCTGGAGGGATAACATCCGTATCGATCAGGAGGCGGTTAAAGCCTATGTGGGCGGAGAGCTCCTTCCCAACGCGGGCGCACATTCGAGCCGTGACTGGGGCCCGTTCGACATCCAGAAGGAAGTCATAAACCTGTGCCCGAGCCAGTGCATGTGCTACGACGGCAATAAGCTGGAAATCAACGACAAGGAGTGCGTGCGTTGCATGCATTGCCTTAATGTCATGCCCAGAGCCCTTCGTATCGGCGAGGACCGCGGAGCATCCATCCTCTTCGGCGCAAAAGCGCCCATTCTCGAAGGTGCCCAGATGTCCACACTGACCGTTCCATTCATGAGAATGGAGCCACCGTTTGAAGAGCTCAAAGAGCTCATCGAAAAGGTGTGGGATTGGTGGATGGAAGAAGGTAAGAACCGGGAACGCCTCGGCGAGCTCATTCAGCGCGAGTCCTTCCAAAAGTTCCTGGAAGTCTGCGAGCTCGAAGCAGATCCGAGAATGGTCGACGAACCGCGCTCCAACCCGTACATCTTCTGGAAAGAAGCAGAAGTGGAAGGTGGTTGGACTCGGGATATCAACGAATACCGCAAGAAGCACCAGAGGTAGTGGGAGGTTACAAGCATGCCATACGATCCGAGCGATCCCCTGAAGGACAGGATTACCGATATAGGTCCGCGGTACTACGAGGAGTTCCTGCCACCGGTCATCAAGAACAACAAAGGCAAGTGGCTCTATCACGAGATACTTGAGCCGGGCGTGCTGGTTCACGTATCGGAGACCGGGGACGAAGTCTATACTGTGCGCACGGGTGGATGCCGTCTCATGAGCATAGAGCACATCCGCGAGATTTGCGAGATAGCGGACAAGCATTGCGACGGCTACCTGCGATTCACCACCAGGAACAACATTGAGTTCATGGTGGACAGCAAAGCGAAAGTCAAGCCCCTCCTCGACGACTTGAAGAGCAGGAAATTCGAGAAGGGCTCTTTCAAGTTCCCGATTGGCGGCACCGGTGCCGGTATCACCAATATCGTCCATACCCAGGGATGGGTGCATTGCCACACCCCAGCCATTGATGCTTCCGGTATCGTGAAGGCTGTCATGGACGGCCTTTTCGAAGAATTCGGGAGCATGAGGATGCCAGCACCGGTCAGAGTGTCCCTCGCTTGCTGCCTCAACATGTGTGGCGCGGTGCACTGCTCTGACATCGCTATCCTGGGCATCCATCGCAAGCCGCCACACATCAACCATGAGAGGATCGACAAGCTCTGCGAGCTCCCGCTTGCCATAGCAGCCTGCCCCACCGCGGCCATCAAGCCGGCCAAGACTGCCAGCGGTCTCAAGAGCCTGGAAGTGAATGCCGACCGTTGCATGTTCTGTGGGAACTGCTATACTATGTGTGCTGCTATGCCCCTGGCCGACGAGGAAGGAAGCGGCGTGGCCATCCTCCTCGGGGGAAAGCTCTCCAACAGGATCAGCAAGCCCAAGTTCTCTAAGGTTATCGTTCCCTTCATTCCCAATCAGCCCCCGAGGTGGGAAGACACCGTGAACACGATCAAGAAGATCGTGGACGTGTACGCAAAGGACGCCCAGAAATATGAGCGCGTCGGCGACTGGGCTGAAAGAATCGGTTGGGAGCGATTCTTTGAGAAATGTGACCTCCCCTTCACCCATCACCTCATCGACGACTACCGCTTCGCGTACACAACCTGGCGGCAGTCCACACAGTTCAAGTACTAGCAGGTGATGGCAATAGGAGTTTCAGATGACTGAGGAAGAGGCGAAACAGCTCATAGTCGACACACTCGAAAAGAAGTCCAAGACCAAGTCCAAGTTTTATCTCAAGGACTTCTATGCGATCCTTCCTGACATGAAGAATCGTGAGGTCAAGAACCTTGTCAACAGAATGGTGCAGGAAGGAACGCTCGAGTACTGGTCGAGTGGGAGCACCACGCTGATCGGACTGAAAGGCATGGGCAAGCAGCACGGGGAAGAGGACTGATCGGCCCTCCCTCCTGCGAACCTGCTCTTCAATCAGATCGTCAACACCAGGGAGGGGGTAGCCCCCTCCCTGATATCCTCTGGTGGTTGACCGCCTCCTAGCCGCGGACCTTTAGCATGTAGCGCGATGCTGCGTTTCTCAGAGCCGCTCGTACAGCATCCCGTTCCATCCGTCCCTCTGTTTGCGTGAAACAAGCCGCACGCGGCCAGTGTCATACCTCGCCGCGACAGCGTCAGCCATGACATCCTCGATGCCTGACAGGATGAGCCACGCCCCGGTCCTCGACGTCAATTGCTCGTGTATGCGAATCAGAACCGGCGCTACCAGGTTCGCGACCACAAGGTCAAAAACGCCACCTATTGACTCTGCGCCGCCCACCACCAGGTCAACTCCCCTTTCCTGTCCGGTTCCGCAGTCTAGTCCGTTGAGGATGAAGTTGCGTTTAGCCGACGCGACAGCCACGGGGTCTGTGTCAACTGCAACGGTGAATCCTGCTCCCAGGAGTTTTCCTGCAACGGCCAGCACGCCGGTTCCAGTCCCTATGTCCAGCAAGGAAGGCAAATGGCGGGAGGCACGAAGGAGAGGCATTACCGCCTCAATGAGCTCCAGTGCCATGGTGGTGGTAGGGTGATCCCCGACCCCGAAGGACGCTCCAGGGTCTATCACTATTTCCAAACGATCTGACCGGGATAGCCCCCGGGCCCTGAACGGAATCAGTCGAAGCCCTTCCCCCACATCGAAAAACAAGGGCTCAGAGAAACCGCTATTCCGCAGTTTGGTTCGGTGATTCTTCAAAGCCTTGCCTCAATCGCAGAAAATACTGTTTATCGAACGATGTCTTGACCATTGCTGGCATGGAATAGCGGAGGCGAGATGTGGCTGCCGAGTCGCGGCCGATCAGGTCTTTGAGGAGCTCAAGAGAGTACCGTGCCAACTTGTCGTTGATTTCCGTGACTCGCACCACCGTATACGGCTCTCCCAGTTTGAAGCCGGTTGTTGGGCAAGTCACCACACGGTCTCCCAAATCCTGCGGAGTTCCGTACAGCCTGCACGTGATCGGACGATATTCATAGATTACGCACGTCCGGTCTTCTTTCATTGGGCAGGCCAGCCTCAGCTTGGCTGCGGCCTCGGCAATCTCTGCATCGTTCCCGGGTCTGGCCTCAGAGATGGCCTGGAGCATCGACCTCGCCTCTCGAAAGAGCGGCTCCACAGCTTCGGCCCGCGATCGGACACGTCGCTGTACGCTGGCAGGCGCGCTTCTCCGAAAAATTCCGCCAATGACAAAGGCTTCGATGAGCGTCAGCTCGAAAAAGACATTGCAGCAGTCGTCGCAGCCCGGCTTGCAAGGCATAAGGTCCCCATGGGCCTTTTGGACGGACGAGAACAACCCATCTGCTCTGCCGGCAAGCTCCAGATACCGGCGGACATGATCCTCAAGTGTCATGATCGAAATTCCAGATGTGAGATTGTGAAGGGACTCAGTCGGAGGCAGACGACATTTCCACTCTGCTTTCTACGGATTCGAGCCGCTCTCTGACGCGGTCCATTTCTTCAGCATAGTGGAGGATGGTCTCGTTGACAAGGCTTGCGAATCTCTTGAGATCAGAATCGATTTGCGAGAAACGGCGAAAGAGCTCGCTCATCCTGCCTTCTACGACATCCAGCCGCTCCCCGAAGCTGCTCAAATGCGTTCCTGCCGATTCCAAGTGAGCGTCAAGTGAATCGAATCTGGCCTCAAAGGCCGATCGCATAGTCCGCATCTCATCTCGGATCTGGATGAGAACCTGGGAGGTCACGTCAGGGCCGACGTTGTCGATCATCAGGGGCGTCCTCGCAAGGTCTCCCCCGGACGGATCCAGGGTGCGTGAACCATACTCCGCCCCCTGCAGAAAGTCAAGGAGCATTCATTTCAAATATCAATTAGCATATTAGTAAGTTAGATACATCAAGGCGATCTTGTTTCACTTCCCGTCAGCCGCTCACAATTTCATACTGTTCCTGATACAAGTTCGGATCTGGAAGGAGTTGAATCTGGGTATTGTGTTTTCGCTGGATTTCATCCAACTGATCGCCCTCTTCCTGAAACAGGAGCTGTACCACTTCCGGATGGGCATGCACTTGAACGCCGTCCGGACTGTCGTCGGAAATGTGCTTAGCGATTGCCCTCAGGATTTCGTAGGACAGAGTATGAAGGGACTTGATAAATCCTTTCCCCTCACAGTACGGGCACTGTTCGCAGAGGGTCCTGGTCAGGCTCTCTCTTGTACGCTTTCTGGTCATCTGAACCAGCCCGAGCTCTGAGATCTTCAGGATATTGGTCTTCTGCTTGTCTCTCTTGAGCGCGTCTGCTAACGCGTTCGACACCTTTTCTCTGTCGGCCTGACGATCCATGTCGATAAAGTCTACAATGATGATGCCGCCTATGTTGCGGAGCCTCAGTTGGTACGCGATTTCCTTTGCTGCTTCCAGATTCGTCTTGAGAATTGTCTCCTGGAGATTTCTCTTGCCAACGAATTTTCCCGTGTTCACGTCAATGGCCACAAGGGCTTCCGTGAAATCGATGTTGATGTACCCCCCAGATTTGAGCCAGACCTTTCGGCCGAGCGACTTGTTCAATTCGATCTCGATGCCGAAATGGTCGAATATGGGCTCGTCGCCCTCATAGAGCTCCACACAGGATTTCAGGGAGGGCATGAAGGTATCCATGAACTCAAGAATCCTGTCGCGCGCTTCACGTGTGTCCACTACCAGCTTGGTGACATCCTCCGTGAACAGGTCCCTTACTCCCCGCAGACAGAGATCCAGATCCTCGTAGATTAGTGACGGCGCTGGTACGGTTTTCTCCTTTTCCAGTATCCTTTCCCATGTTCCTTGAAGGAAGATGAGGTCAGCCCGGAGCTTGTCCGCCACCTCGTTCTCGCTCACCGTCCTGACAATGATGCCGCAGCCGGGGGGCTTGATCTTGGAGACAATTTCCTTCAGTCTCTGGCGTTCGATTTCATTCTCGATACGTCGCGAGACACCCACATGGTCGACGGTTGGCATGAAGACCAGATGCCTGCCTGGAATGGAGATGTGGGAAGTGATCCGAGCACCTTTGCTGCCCAGCGGCTCTTTGGATATCTGAACGAGTATGTCCTCACCCTCTTGAATAAGCTCCTCAATAGGTGCGAACGGCTTGATATGCTCAGCCATCTCCTGGGGAATGGGATCCTCTTCTTCGGGAGGCCCGTCTTCACGCTCTTCCACGGCCATCATGGGGAGATCGTGAATGTGGTGGTAGATGTCACCCACATAGAGGAACGCTGCCCGAGGGAGTCCGATGTCCACGAACGCCGCTTGCATACCTGGGAGAACTTTGATGACCCTTCCCTTATAGATGTTCCCGACGATCCCTCGCTCACCCTCCCGCTCGATATGAATCTCTGCCAACTGATGGTCCTCGACCAGGGCGAGTCGCGTCTCGCGTTGAGAAGTGTTCAAGATGATCTCACTGGCCATGTGAGCATCCCTCGTCCGAAGTTCGCGACTCTCCGATTCGGACCGCTGTCTTGCGTACGCGAAGGATGTGGGCCGAATCTTCACCCAGTCCCAGGACCGCACGCGCAGCTTCCAACGGATGCACCGACCCGGAAGGACCAGCCTTCAGGGTCATGTAAAGCACTCCTTGACATGCGACCAGGTCCTTGATCAAAAGCTTCAAGTCCCGGGTTTTCGTCTTGCCTTTGTGCACCTTGCTGATTAAGCACTGCGGAGACGATTGAAATCGCTGTACGCACCCTTCCAGATCCAGTGGGAGCCGATTGTCCGCTATTCTGACCTCGAAGCTAACGTCCTGAATCTTAGCAGAAATGCCTCCCCCATTCAAAGAAATTTCTTTGAGATTCAAAGGCTTAATCCCGCCAGGAAGCACCTCCATCAACCGGCGAAGAATCTCCGAAGGGCTTAGGTCGCACAACACCACATCGAAATCCACATACTC
>CAYZET010000013.1:8388-27121 GCA_964477215.1 uncultured Syntrophaceae bacterium
GATTCCAACTCCGAGAGGCGGCGAAAACCTCAACCGGGGGTGCGGGTGAAACCCTTTGGAATAGTCCAGCCTTAATTCTGCCCTGCGGAACGCCCGATGAAACAGTCGGATCAAGTCGTGGTGTCCAATAAAGACCATCGGGTTGACTTTCGCATACTGGAGCCGGAACCGCCGTGCCTCCGGACCAGCGCCCGCCTCGTGGTTCGCGGCAGGCAACCCATTGAAATCGGCGTTCGCCAAACGGGGATACCGATCTTCAAAGTCGCACACCCCGCATCCGGTGCAGCCGGACGTTCGACAGTCACTGGTGGTTTCCCCGCGTTTTGCCTTTTCCCATTCGGCAGCAAGGAACTCATGATGAACTCCGGCATCAATACAGCCCCATGGGAGCGACCCTTCCGGGTCCCGCGCCGCAAGGTACTCCTCTGGATCGAGACCACACAGCTCAAACGCCTCCATCCAGACCGCAAAGTCCAGCTCGTCATCCCACCCGTCAAAGCGCGCCCCCTTCTCGTACGCCGTCTCTATCACTCTACCCAAGCGATCGTCGCCCCGTGCCAATATTCCTTCGAGGAACGACACTCGCGGATCATGGACCTTGACTCTCACCCGGCCCTGGGCGAAGTATCTCTTCACGTATTGCTGTCTCCTCTTCGTCTCGTCTACGGAGATCTGGGCGGCCCACTGGAACGGCGTGTGAGACTTGGGAACGAATGTGGAGACCGACGCAGTGGCCTTGCCTCGCCCAGCCCACCGAGCGGCTTTCCTGATCAAGCCTACCATCCCGTTGAGATCTTCGTCGGTCTCGAAGGGCAATCCGATCATGAAGTACAGCTTCACCGACTGCCAACCGTGTCTGAAAGCCTCTTTCACCGCTCTCTCGAGGTCTTCCTCGGAGTTTCCCTTGTTAATGGCTCTCCGAAGGTGGTCCGTGCCTGCCTCCGGCGCAAGCGTGAAACCTGTCTTGCGCACTCTGCGGATTTGCTCTGCGAGAAGCGAATCGACGGAATCGGTCCTCAGAGACGGAAGGGACAAGGCTACCTTCTCGGGAGAAAATTCGTCGGCCATGGCGGTGATGAGGGGACCGATACAAGAATAGTCGCCCGACGAGAGAGAAAGGAGCGCTATCTCTTCCCACCCCGTCGCACGAACGCTCTTGCGAGCGAGGTCAAGGATTTGCGCTGGGGTCCGTTCCCTGACAGGGCGGCAAATCATGCCTGCCTGGCAGAACCGGCACCCCCGGGTGCAACCTCGCGTGATCTCAAGGCCTATTCTGTCATGGACCGTCTCACAATACGGCACCACCAACTGGGTTGGGAAATCGGCAGACGCCAGATTCGCGACAACGCGCCTGTGCACCATGTCTCCGGGCAGATGGAGCGAAGGAACAAATACCCCTTCCAGCTCCTTCCACGCTTTGAGCAGGTCCTTTCGAGAGCCACCTTGCCTCTTCCAGTTCAGATGGGCTTCGGCCAATTCCAGGATGGCTTCCTCTCCGTCTCCGATGACAAAGGCATCAAAAAACGGGGATAAAGGAATGGGATTGAACGCGACTGGCCCGCCTCCCACGACGAAAGGATCATCCCGAGTCCTTTGTTCCGCCTTCAGGGGGATTCCCCCCAAGTCCAACATCTGGAGCACAGTGGTCGCACACAGCTCGTATTGGAGAGAAAACCCCACAAAATCCATCTCCGACAGAGGGGTCGAGGTTTCGAGCGTAACCAGCGGCTTTCTCTCTGATCTCAATAGCGCTTCCATGTCTCTCCACGGGGCGAATACTCGTTCCGCGTACAGTTCGGAGCGGGCATTAGTAACCGCGTAGAGAATTTTGAGGCCGAGGTGCGACATACCAACGTCGTACACATCCGGAAACGCGAGGGCCATTCTCAGGCCGGTGTGGCGAGGGTCTTTGATTACCTGGTTGATTTCGTTGCCAAGATAACGGGCCGGTCTTTGCACCCTGTAGAGAAGGGATTCGTTCCAATCGAGACACTGCATCATTAACTCGCTACGTTTGCTCCTCACTATGTCAATTCGAACCGAAATAATGATAACATATTGAACATGACTCGGACACGCATCATCGCTTTGACAGCCGGAGCGGTTACGACCTTCGTGGTGTTTGGAACAGCGCTATGGATGATGATCTTCGGCGATGTCTTCCCGGAAAAAGAGCGATTCATCATGATCTTTGTCGCTCTTGCTCCCCTGGCCATGTGCTCAGTGATGGTCGGGTACGCTGCCTGGTGGCTGGCAATGTTCCTGCTCACCCTGTGCGGATTTGACTCAGGAACTGTGTCCGGCGCGGGCGAGAAAGACCGCGAAGACCAGTCTTGAAATAGCGGAGGAGCGTATTGGAAATGGGCCAGGACTCAGGGAGTTCGCGGAACGACTTGAGAACAGGCTCACTCACTATCCGAGCTCAATTCTCAGGCGGCCCATCACTCGGGAGCGGACGAGGCGTTTACGAGAGCGCCGGATCTCCTATTTCGACGGTTGCTCGACGAAGCAGACCTGCTGGTCTGCTCTTGCCGAGTCACCATGGAGCAAGAGGAGCCTCCGCTTCGGGTCACCGATTCTGGGGAACGCTACCCCAGAGGATCGATCTCTCTTCGCCCTTGTCGCGTCTCGAACGACAAGAGGGAGGGCTTTACACGGATTTCTTTTGAAAGGGGTGACCAACGTCGCCGACCCCTCTCTAAGGTGGAGGTATTGTTCATGGATCGTTTGACTGACAGCCCGCTCTACCAAATTATGCATCCCCGGAGCGTGGCTTTCTGGGGCGCATCAGGCAATCCCATGGGAATGGGTAGCGTCCAAATGTCGCAGCTTCTCAGGCTCGGATTCCAAGGGGCCATCTATCCTATTCACCCGAAAGAACAGGAAATACTTGGGCATAAGGCGTATGCATCGGTAAGAGATGTGCCGGATCCGGTGGATCTGGCGGTGCTGGTTCTCCCCACTCACGTCGTTCCGGAGGTGTTGGAAGAATGCGGCCAAGCAGGCGTCAAGCGCGCAATCATCGTATCGGCCGGGTTCGGGGAAATGGGCGAGGATGGCAAGGTCCTTCAAAGGCAAATAGTCCATATTGCCCGCCATTACGGAATGTGGTTTCTCGGCCCCAATTGCATCGGGGTGGTCCATCCCAATCTCAAGCTCAACACCACCTTCTATCCTTATGAAACAAAGCCGGGATTTGTGGGCATTGCTTCTCAGAGCGGAAGCTTCGTGACTCAGATGTTTTCTTACCTCCAAAGCGTGGGGCTTGGATTCAGTCAGGGATTCAGCGTAGGGAACGAAGCAATGCTCGATATCGTGGACTGCCTTGAATATTTGGGCCATTGCCCGGAAACCCGCGTGATTGCCCTGTACATAGAAGCGATACGGAGAGGGAGGGATTTTATCCGGGTGGCTCGGGAAGTTTCGAAGAAGAAGCCGATTGTTGCCTATTACGTGGGGGGATCGAAGGCCGGAAAGAAAGCGGGACTTTCCCACACAGGTGCCATGGCCGGCCCGGATCTCCTTTACGACGGAGTATTCAAGCAAACTGCCATAACTCGCGCATTCTCAATGGAAGAGCTCTTCGATTACTGCTGGGTGCTCGGAACCCAGCCTCTTCCCACCGGAAATCACGTGGCAATCCTCACCCATTCTGGAGGGCCGGGAGCCGCAGCCGCAGACAGCGCCGATCGTCATGGGATGGAATTGTCCGAGCTTTCGCCGGAAACCTGTACCGCTCTCAAGGAGGTCGTTCCGGCTACAGCGAGCATAGCCAATCCAATAGACCTCACTTTCGCAAGAAATTTTGGCGACTACCTGGAGCGAATTCCGGGCATTCTTTTGCAGGATCAGGCCGTAAACTCCCTGTTCATCTATTGCCTGATGCCTCATACGAGGGTGGTGACGTCCGTATTCGCGGATATTCAGCCGGAACGGGCTTCCCAGTTGGCTGAGGAATATATAAGGGGCCAATGTGTCGCAGCCACCAAGCACTCCGAACGATTCGGAAAGCCGGTTGTCGGCGGCACGTACTGCGACCGCATGGAGCTCTTTGTCCGAGAGCTTCGAGATAGAAACTTTCCCTTGCTGCCAAGTCCTGAAAGGGCAGTAAAGGCGCTCGCTGCACTCACAAGATATGCCGCGGCACGAGAAACCCTGTTGGAGGGGTAACGTGGGTGCACTGCATCTTATCGGAGCCTGGCTCCGAGAGATGCCCTACCCCGTTGAACGCCTGAAGGACAGCCTCTTAAGAAATCCCTCGGCGTCCGCTTCACGATGAACCGGTCCTGCGGCAAGATCTACCTCATCCCGGTATCCGCGGGGAAAAGCAATTTCGATGTGGAGGGAAAGGTCAGAGCGATCCAGCCTCAGTGCCTGAATTTCTGAGGACGGCGGGCCCCCAAAGGGCACAAGGGCCCACGCTAGCGTAGCATGCATCACCGTGGGAATGATGTATCGGAAAGATGGTGCAGGCACGTCCGTCCCGTTCAGAGAGACCCAGCCTCTTGGTGGCACGGTAGCTCCCGTAGCGATTTCAACATGGAACCCACAAACCAACAAGGGGAAGAGCTTGAGCCCCGGCCCCCGAGCGTCACGGTATATTGCCGCAGACGTAGCCGGATCCATCTCCACTCGCCCCGGTGAGAATTGCCAGTTCACAGCGACTTCTTCGGGGATCGGGCATACCACCGTGTCGAACACGAGCCAGTATTCGCCTTTCACGAACAGCACGGAGCGGGTCACTGCACAGTCAGGTGAGCCCTCCCACGGACCCGGGCAATGACCTTCCGCCACCTGAAGATCCTGGCACGCAGCGCAGGACAGAGCTGCCCCCGCGGGCCTGATTCTTTCGACGTACGCAGCCTTTGATCGGACGGCACCTTTCCCGTTTATCAGGATTGTGGAATGCGATCCCGCGGACCGATAGTGATGCGTCAAGGGATCCGGAGCATAAGACGTCACGCCGGGATCGACTAAACGCGGCCGCCCCAATGCTGCCACTTCCAGGGAAAGTACATCGTCATGAACGTGCGCAGCGCCTGCAGGCCCTGCCCTGAACACGAGAAAATTCGCATCCGGCCGGTCGTGGGACCTCATCATCACGATCCCTGCAGAGGGAAATGCTCGAAATTTGATTCCTGGAGGTGAACCTCGCCTTCCCTGCGAACCCAA
The DNA here is from genome assembly GCA_964477215.1 of uncultured Syntrophaceae bacterium. Lineage (GTDB taxonomy): Bacteria > Desulfobacterota > Desulfomonilia > Desulfomonilales > Desulfomonilaceae > JBFMDN01. The sequence continues at coordinate 13,561 of CAYZET010000013.1, forward strand.
CCACATGAAATCGGGACGATTGTACATCTCGCCCATTCTGGCCATCAGTTGGGAGTAGTTGCCGAGATATCCGCCGGAATCGTTAAGGGAAGGCCAAGTAAAATCGGGTCTGCACAGCGCGACGAGATATTCGCCCATCCGCTGTTCCGATGACGTCAACTCCTGGGGAAGCGGGAAATTTGCCGCCTCCGCCGCCGATCTTACCTCGATCAGACAATGCAGACAGATGGCGTGGTACAGGGGTGAAATCTCGAAATGCACCCCATCGTCGAAAAATTGGGCCTCTACCGCTATACGCAGCCGCTCCACGCCGACTTCCCTCCAGCGGCTCGCGTCGTTGAACCATGGGAAACAGAGACCAGCCAGGGTCAGCGCCGCGGATTCCACCAAGAGCCAGTTGTTTGGATGTCCTACGTGATCGAGAAGACTGGTCGCGTGCTCCCAAATGGATCTCAGCATCGTCTCGATCGTTCTTGACGGGAAAAAGCTCGACTTCCAGACGATTCCCGCTATCCAGAGCCATTCTCGCAACCTCCACGCGGTGGACAAAGTCTCCCATGCAGGCCCGGCGCCACCATTCGAGCCCAGGGGTACGGGGTTATCCCGGATCCAGCTTTCCACGATCTGCGCTATGGAGCGCACGTAGATTTCGCTCCTCGTCTCAGCGAACGCCTTCACCAATTCCCGCGTGAAGTGATGCCGGTTGAGGAAATGCGTCCACTCCTGAACGCCTAGCGGATTGGCGCGCCAGGGAATCGGCAGACCGACGTTCTGCCCCATGGCACGGCCGCGAATGATCTGGCTCGGGCTTTCTTGCGGATAGGGATGGGGAGGAGGAAAGAAGATTTCCGAATTCGTGGGAGCGTAGCAGCTCAATGCTGTCGAAACAACCCCGCGATGGCCGCGCACCCGGTCGGTATTTCGAAAGAAAGCGACCAGACAGCCGGGATCTTCTCCCAGCACGTGTCGAAGACCTGCATCCGTCAGCCTGGGGCCTTCCGGTATTATCCGACGCTCACCATCGAGACGCAGGAGATCCACCTGAACACGGTCGGGGCCGACGTGATCTCGATCGAATCCGAAGGCAATCCGGATTTTTTCTACTTTGCTCCAGGAAGGGTCCCTCCCATAGCTGCCGAAGCTCTCCACAGGGAACGCGAGCGTGGTCCATGAGCCCGTAGGGAGAGGTTCTCGACCTCCGCTGAAGGACTTCACGGTCTCTAGGGACTCGGGGCTGGAGCCCCTGTGAAGGAGCTCGATGCCTGCCAGAACCTGTGCCGGGGATCTGTTGCGAGCGGTAAGGGAGAGCCCGTCGTACGGGGACAGATCTTCGGATGCTAACCGAACCTCTACAACGATTCGCCGCGTAGCCGTGAGGGTGCATATCCCCTCAGAGAGTGTCGCAGCCGACGCGGAGGCGAAACCCTCCGCGTCGACAATAGTGTTGCGGAAAACAAGTTTATCCTTAGAAAAGTGAGACGGAGAGAGTTGGGGATCTCTCATCTCTGTCGGTCATTTGGAGAGGCCGAGGTACGCGAGGGCTATGGGACTCGTACACGGAATGAAAAAGAGTATGCCCCACACGACCGATTTTCCGCGAGCAGACGCTATTCCAAGACAGACAAGAAGATAGGCCACAGCCGCAGCCAGGCCGCACACGGCCGCAAGAATCATGACGATAATGCCACCCGTAGGATCGAATGCAGCCAGCGGAGTGAAGACCATAGAGAGAATAGGCAATACGAGCAACAGTGCAAGCCACCAGATGGGTTTCCTCGCGATTTGCACCATCAAATAGATGTTGGCAATAGGGATGAAGGCGAGCCAGGCAGGTGCTGTATCAGTCTTCCTGGCAATGAGAAAGAGCATCACTGCCCCAAAGATGTAAAGCACGACAGGCAGAATGCTCCCGAGCAAGCCCATTCCAGCGAGCAGGCCCATAATCTCGGGCGGAATCGGCATTTCGCCCGGCACCATCTCTGGTTTCTTGGGCAAAGCCGCCGGTGGAGGCCCAGGTTTGAAACCGGGCTTAACCTTTTCTGACGGACGGCCGGGAGCCTCCGGCTTTGCTACAGGGGGTCTCTTCTCCTCGGGGCGGGCTGGTTTCGCCGTCTGCGCCAATTTGGTGAGGGAATCGATCTTTTCTTGGACTTCTCTCCTGTCTTCCGCCTTAGGCTGCAGCTCCAGGAACTTCCGGTAATCGTTGATAGCAGCCTCGTAGTCCTTTTGAGCCTCCAGGATGAGGGCCATGTTGTAATAGGCCTCTGGGAAATTCTTATTGATCTGCGTGGCTCTGCGGTAGTCCGCCATGGCTTGGGCATTCATCTTTTTCAGGCGGTATACTTCCCCACGATTATTGTATGCATCCGCGTAATTGGGGCTCAGTTGGATGGCCTTGTTCAGATCCGCGAGCGCCTTGTCCAACTCATTGAGATCGATGTACGCCATTGCGCGCCAGTTGAGCGCCTCCACAATACTGGGATTCTTCTCCAGCACTTCGGTATAAATATCGACAGCATCCTTCAGTCTTCCCGCCTGGTGATATTCGAGGGCCTCTTTGAGGTCAAGGCTTATCTCTTGACCCTGAGCCACTGAAACGAACAACGCTATGAGGGCCGTTATTGCAGCCACGAGAACGACCCGGTAAATCGATCTTCCGTAAGAATTCACTCTGCCGCGCGCCTGCACTTTGTTCATTTCTGCACCACCCGAAATCTGCATATCACTTCCGGCATGAGACCGTAGATCGGCGACGTCCCCGCCTGCGGACCGGGACCGGAAGCCTTGGCAGCAGACACTTGGCTGCCGCCGCTCAGAACTGTCGTGATCCAACCGGGAAGCCGAGCAGTAATGGACAGAGAGTCCACTCTTATCACATCGATATGTATCAAAATTTTCGATCTCGGTCAAGGAATATCACCTGCATGGGCTTGAAAACTCAGGAAGTTTTTTGCCGCCGCCTACGGAAGCCTCGTGAACAACTCTGGCGGCAATCGCGTCATCGGTTGCAAAGATAGGTGAAGATGATCTCCATGAGGCGTTCGGGCTCCGCCTCCCGAACAACGGGGACTACAGGCTCCCTATCAGCAAGGGAGATCCGTCGAGGTAATTCGTCCGCAATTCCCCCCACGCCTGACAGGATTCCGATTGCTCCCCCGCTGTGCAGCTCGTCGAATGCGATGGTGAACTCATTGAGCGTCCCAATCGATCCGTTGAGGAACACACAGGCATCAGCACTCCTGATCAACACAACATTTCGCCCTTTCCTTCCCATGCCGGTATAAATCATGATTGTGCTCGCGTCAGGGTAACGATACACGGACGCATGCTCATCTCTATCCATGGCCGGGGAAATGCCTACGGTAAGCCCTCCCGCATCGAGCGCTCCGCGCACCGCAGCGTGGGGCAGCCCAGGGCACGCCCCCGTCAACAAGGTAGCTCCACGATCCGCTATGAATCTGCCGATGGCATACGCTTTCAACGCGGCTGGTGAGCTCTCTTCAGCCGACGACGAGCCGAGGACGGCAATCTTCTTTGCCACTAGTCCTTGCATAAGAGCGCATCCTCCGAATCTTCTTGAAACGTTCCCGGAATCTCAGGTGAATATTCCAACATTTGCGCCTGCTGAGGTCAAGAGAGAAAGCGCTTCCTGCCCGTTCCATAAATCGCGCGCATTCTTCAGCTTCTGCAGGAATGGCCTCAATCCGCCCAATATGGTTGCAGCCTCCCGAAATGCGTCAAAGCACTTGCAGCCTCGGCGGCCACCATGTAACCATACGGAGGAATCGGCTTCGGGCAGAAACGGTAAACCGCTTGACAGCTTCCCGGACACCAGGATATTTTCGCACCATGATTTCCAGCGACCGGATTGTTCCCATGAAACAGTACACAGCCCTCATACTTGCCGCGGGGAAAGGGACTCGTATGAGATCCCGCAACTGCAAAGTGCTGCACCCCGTGGCCGGCCGTCCCATGATCTCCTATGTCCTTGAAACAGTACGTGCTGCCAGACTTTGCGACATGTGTGTCGTGGTTGGACATCAGGCGCAAGACGTGCAAGAGGCCGTTGCCGGAGACGGAGTAGCATTTGTCGTCCAGGAGCCGCAATTGGGTACCGGGCATGCCGTTGCCGCGGCTCGAGGCGCTTTGAGCGGATTTCCAGGGGACGTCCTGATTCTCTGTGGTGATGTGCCTCTCATAACCGCGAGGACGATCAGCGATTTCCTGCAATTCCACGAGAAAAATGGTAGCCTGATCACTCTTCTCACCTCCCGTCCCTCAGATCCATCCGGATACGGGAGAATCCTACGGAGAGATGACGGCGCCATTGTCGGGATCGTGGAGGACAAGGATGCATGCGAGAAAGAGCGGGCAATCGGAGAAATCAACACAGGAATTTACCTTGTCAACTGTCGTCTTCTCTACGAGCTTCTCGAAGGCATAACGCCGAACAATGCTCAACACGAATACTATTTGACTGACATAGTAACCAAAGCCGCTGAACGGTCCATCCCCGTGTCAGGATACGTCTTGCCCGACGCCATGGAAGCCATGGGCATCAACACCCGAATGGATCTGGCCAGAGTTTCAAAGGTGCTGTGGGAGAGGCGTAGGGAGGAGCTGATGCTCCAGGGCGTAACGCTCATGGATCCGAACTCAGTGTTCGTAGATTCTCAGGTGCAGATTGGAGAGGACACGGTGATATTTCCCGGTGTGATCATCTCAGGAAACACACGGATAGGAGTAGGCTGTGTCATTGAATCGGGGGCATTGATCATGGACTCGGTGCTGGGTGCAGAGGTCCGGGTGCTCCAAGGGTCCCGATTGGATCGAGCGGTCGTGGAGGACGGGGCATCGGTCGGACCTATGGCGCACCTGCGACCTGAGGCACATCTGGGAAAACGAGTCCGCGTGGGAAACTTCGTGGAGGTCAAGAAGAGCGTCCTCGGTGATGGCACCAAGGCTGCTCACCTCACATACCTCGGGGACAGCGAGATTGGCAGGAATGTCAATATTGGGTGCGGGACAATCACGTGCAACTATGACGGACGGAAAAAGCATCGCACAGTGATTCGCGACAGGTGCTTCGTAGGCTCCGATGTCCAGTTCGTGGCACCCATCGAGATCGGCGAAGGGAGCGTAATCGGCGCGGGGAGCACGATCACGAAGGACGTTCCTCCGAAGACGCTGGCAGTGTCTCGAGCTAAGCAGAGGATATTTCCTCTTCGGAAACATCAAGGATCGGCAGACCCGGATGAAAATCGGAAACCTTGAGCTTGGGGGCAATGTGGTCCTCGCCCCTATGGCAGGGGTGACGGATTCCGCATTTCGCGCCATTGTCCAGAAATTCTCCGTGAGCGCGGTGTGGACTGAAATGATTAGCGCTGATGGTTTGGTTCGTTGTCGACGGAGATTCCCCACCATGGATCTTGTCGGACATCTGTCCCCCACAGTCTTTCAGATTTCGGGGAAAGATCCGCTCGTGATGGCAGAAGCGGCCAGGCTGGTTCAGGACAGTGGTGCCGCTGCAGTGGACGTGAACATGGGTTGCCCCGCGCCGAAGATCGTGCGCAAGGGGGCGGGTGCCGCACTCATGCGGGACCGTGCTCTCGCGGGGCGCATCGTGGGCTCCATCCGACGAGCAATCCAAATCCCGCTGACCGTGAAGATGCGATCCGGGTGGGATGGAGGGGTAGAGGCAGCGGTGGAGATGGCGAAGGATCTCGAACAGGAGGGCGTTGACGGCATAATTATCCACTCTCGTACGCCGTCTCAGAGGCACGCCGGCCCTGCCTCTCTGCTCGTCATCAGGCACGTAAAGGAATCGGTTCATGTTCCCGTGATCGGAAATGGCGGAGTATTCAGTGTTCAGGACGCTGTGCGTATGAAGGTGGCGACCAACTGTGACGGCGTCATGGTGGGTCGAGGAGCGCTGGGGCGCCCATGGCTGCCAGGTCGGATTATTGGGCGCCTGGGAGGAGGTCTCTCCTCTGTGAAAGGGCCCGGAACAGTGGTAGAGGTGGTACGCGAGCACTTCCGATACCAACTGGAGACGAGGGATGTGCGCTCTGCAGTCCACCGCATGCGCAAGCACTTGGCCTGGTATTCGAGAGGGTTCGCGGGAGGATCGGAATTCCGCGCAAGCATCTGCCGGGAAGAAAGCCTGGAGCGCGTCCTCTCTTCAGTGGAGGAATTCTTTGGGAAGGCGACAATCTCATGAGAAGGCAACCCGGTGAGAGCGCGCAGGACTCAAAGTGCCACGAAAGGCCCGGCCAGGCGGAAGGAGAGACAACGATCTTGCAGACAAACATCTCCGAAGCCATTGAGACTCTCGTGGATTATCTTGTAAAAAACGACGTGCAGGATATCCACGAGCTCATTATAGGCGAAGTTGAGAAGCTCGTCCTTCTCCGCGTTCTCGAATTGACCAACGGCAACAAGCGTCAGGCTGCGCGGCTTCTTGGAATGAATCGTAACACACTGCAAAGGAAAGTGATGAGACTAGAGGAATCGATGCAGGACCCTTCTTTGCACGGCGCGGGCCGTGAACATTAATTTTGCCGTGTGGACGCGCAGGTTTGTGTTAGGAAAGCTGAGACCTTGTCGTTGCATGCGGCATCTTCAACATATGTCTTGACACATATCCCTAAAGAAATATAATCAAAACGGATCTCAAAGAACTCAGAGGGAGACCCCGATGGATTCCGACAAGCTCGCTCTGCTCGAGGCTAAAATCATGCACCTGATTGAGCAGAACGACCAGTCGAAAAAGGAACAGGAACGTTTCGGTAGGGAACTCGAGAAACGGGACAAGCGCATTGGTGAATTGGATAGAACGCTCAAGAAGCTTCAGAAGGACCATAAGGCGGCTAAAGGTAAGCTGGATAGGATCATCGAGAAGCTGGAGGCAGTGACCTGAGGGAGCCGAGTGATCGGAGCTCAGCAGGATGTGCAGGTGGGCCGGGCGAAGCAACCGAAGCCGTAAAAGTTCGGTTATTTGGCCGGGAATACAGCATACGAGGACACGGCAACAAGCAATACGTTCAGCGGTTGGCTGATTTCATCAATCAGAGGGCTGAATGGATTTCTGAGCATGCCGCGGTAGTCTCCACATTAGACCTGGTGATATTGACGCTTCTAAACATCACCGACGAGATGTTTCGAGATAAGCTGCTCAGAGAGCAGACCATCAAAGAACTGGAGGACAAGGCCGACAGACTTCTTAAGGCCATTGATCGGGTCATATGATTTTTGAGAAGTCCCCTGCGCGGTTCGTGATAGGCAGCAATTTTTTGAGCCAACACGTCTTATGCGGGGCCGCCCCCGACCGTGGTGCGCATGCCTGCCAGGAAGCAGGAAGCCTGAAGCGGTCGCTATGGCCCCACCTGGGTAACCAGGTTCAAAAGATCTGTCTCCACGGCTGATTGCGGGGGACTCTCCTTCCCGGTCGGTCGACGTGTCTACACTCAATCCGGGATGCGGATCAAAGCCGCGAAGAAACTCATTGATTGGGTCAGCATATAGACAGGCTACGTAGGCGTTCCCAACGTATAATATACTGTTGCTACCCTCGCTTACCTTCTTGATCTCCGGATCGTTGCCGGCTTAGTGCGTCATAGCATCCCGTTATCGTACAGAACGGAGGGGGTTTTTGGAATCGACTACCCAACTGATTCCTGCCCTTGTCGCTGCGATATTGGGCCTCGCGGCTGGGTACGCCGTGACAAGATTAGTGGACAAGAACCGGCTGCAATCAGCAAAGAACGATGCAGTCGAAATTATCAAGAGTGCCGAGAAGGAAGCGGAAACAATAAAGAAAGAAGCTTTGCTTCAGGCCAAAGACAAGGTTTTCCAGGCCAAGGCCGATCTGGAGAACGAAATAAAGGAACGGAGATCTGAGCTTTCGGCTCGGGAAGCGAGGCTTCTCAAAAAGGAAGAAAATCTTGAGAGAAAGACTGCTCAGATCGAATCAAAAGAAGCGGCTCTAGCAAAGCACGAAAAAGACGCGGAAGCGTCGCTGAAACGCACAAAGGAGAAGGAGCGGGAAGCCGAGCTCCTTGTCGCCAAACAGCAACAGAAGCTTGAGGAATTGGCCGGTCTCTCGATCGCGGACGCGAAAGACATTCTCTTCAAGAAAGCCGAAGAGGAAACCCGTGTCGAATGTGCCCGCGTAGCAAAGCAGATCGAGGAAGAGACGCTCGCACAAGCCGACAAGAAGGCAAAAGAGATCATATCTACCGCTGCTGGGCGCTATGCGGCCGATTACGTGGCCGAAAGGACCGTCTCCGTAGTTCCCCTGCCTAACGAGGAGATGAAAGGCCGAATCATTGGGAGAGAAGGCCGCAATATTCGCGCAATTGAGGCCGCAACGGGCGTGGACCTCATTATCGATGACACGCCTGAAGCCGTAATCCTCTCTGGATATAATTCCGTCCGGCGAGAAGTGGCCAGGATATCGCTGGAGCGCCTCGTGAACGACGGCCGCATTCACCCAGCGCGCATTGAGGAAATCGTGAAGAAGGTCTCCCAGGAGATGGAGGAGGCCGTCGTGGAAGCAGGCGAGCAGGCCAGTTTCGACGTCGGAGTACACGGAATCCACCCTGAGCTGATCAAGCTAATCGGTAAGCTGAAATTCAGGACTTCCTTCGGCCAGAACATGTACCAGCATTCCATCGAAGTGGCGTTTCTCTGTGGCATCATGGCAGCCGAGTTGGGTCTCAACCAGAAAAAGGCCAAACGTGCCGGACTCTTGCACGACATCGGAAAAGCCATCGATCATGAGGTGGAAGGTGCACACGCCGTAATCGGAGCCGATATAGCGCGGAGGTATGGAGAAGCGCCCCTCATCGTGAATGCCATAGCAGCTCATCACGGAGACGAGGAGCCCGCCAGCGCCATAGCAGCTCTCGTTCAAGCGGCAGATACTCTGTCCGCGGCGAGACCTGGCGCAAGGAGAGAAATGCTCGAAAATTACGTGAAGCGGCTGGAAGACCTAGAGAGGATAGCGGATTCATTTAAGGGTGTCAGCAAGTCGTTCGCCATTCAGGCCGGTCGTGAAATTCGGATCATTGTTGAGAACTCCAATATCGGAGACGAGGGGTTAGTGCTGTTAGCAAGAGACATACGGAAAAAGATTGAGAAGGAGCTTTCCTATCCGGGCCAGATCAAGATCGTGGCCATCCGAGAAACCCGTGCCGTGGAGTATGCCAGGTAGGCGTCACCAGCCGTGGCGGGAAAGCTTACGGAGCGGTGTCATTTTGCGCGGCAGTGTTTCCGGTGGGCGTGCTGCCGGTAAGCGTCAGAGTGTGGGGACTGGCACGCAGTGCTTCGCAGCGTCGAGCCCCCCTGTCTCACTTCTTCCATGCCAATCGTCTCAAGAGTATCGGATTCCGTCTTCCGAGCAATATCCCGTTCCCTAGCTCTTTCGACTATGCTATAGTCAATACTATAGTTCTGGCTTCAATGCGTATCACGACAGCGGTATAGCCCCTGGACGAAAGGTAGTAGTTCGTGGCAAACTTTGGGGCTCCCCTGCAGGTGCACTCCCGTGCTTCATTACCTCGATGCCTTGCCGTGACCCCGGGACTCCAGACCGAGACGGGGATCACGGAGGATGTCTCCATTCGGAGATCGTTATCACGGAGGAGCTATGGACCTAAGCGACCGCTTGTCCGACAAAGAGATCCTGCGTCTCGTATCGCTCAAGGAATTGTTTTCCGGATTTACTCACGAGATTGCCCAACCTTTGAATGCAATCATGATAGCGTCACAAGTGTTGCAACTTCGAGTACAGCGCGGCATCGTATCCGAAGACGAGAAATCCTTCCTTATCAACCGATTGGGTATCGTGGCGGCTCAAGTCCAAAGGGCCACTCAGCTCGTAGACTCGCTTCGATCTTTCAGCAGGAAGAAATCCTCCGAAGGCCGCGCGGACCTGAAGGGTTGCTTTGAATCCGTTTATTCTCTTATGGGCCAACAATTCGTGGGACGAGGCTTCGAGCTCTCCTGGCAGTGCGTAGATCCTCTGCTGAAAAGTATCGCGGATTCTCAGTCGATAGAGTTGATTTTGGTGCAGGCGCTGGCCTATGCCCGCGATTCCGTGGAAGCGATCGGGGAATGGCACGACACCAATTAAATCCCCTACGTGAAATCGGTAAAAGTGCGACTGTATCCCTCCCCGAAGAGATCTGCTGTCGGTATATTCTGGAATGGAGGAAACATGACGGGCGCCGAGGACATGAATCCTCCCGAGAGCTCGGTAGGGCTTGCCGTGGCTGAATCGGTTCTCAAGTCCCTCGGCGGCAATCTCTCTGCACAAGGGACGTCGATATCCATCGTGTTCCCGTGAATTCGCTGGTTGACATGCCGTATGTGTAGCCGTGGGCCTCTCGTTCCGATTATCGGGGCAATGCGACTTTGCGGCTACCAAACTGGATCGAGCACTCCAATCGGCTTTCCATGAGGGGTTTCGAATTGACAGTGTTCGATCATATGATATTATGCCTTAGCTGCCATGTCGAGGCCCCGTGGCAACGACCTGTTCCTATGGATGAGGAGTCCTGGAGTTGAAGTGTAATGACGGAGTCGGCCCCCCCGCAAGGACATGCGTGAGAAAACGGTTTGTTCGTGCGGAATCAATACTCTCGATCGCCTGTCTCATTTTTCTTGGAGGTTGTGCTTCCACGGCGTCCTTGCAAAGGGAGAGCTTCCGTGCTTCGGCGGGGCTGACCAATGCTTTTTCGCGGGCGCTGACCTTCGCTACCGAGAGGACTCGCTCGAAAAGCGTAGATCGGAGTAAACAGAGTCCGGGGAACATTACTACGTTCGCTTCCTTCCCCGATGATTCGGACGACCCCAGAGTCCGCAAGTTCCTACGCTATTACGCGTACGAGCAGCGCGAAACGACGAAGAAATACCTAGCCGGCGCGCAGCGATACCTTCCGATGGTGCGTGAAATCTGCAAAGAGCAGCACTTGCCGGAAGAAATTGCTTACCTGTTCATGTTGGAATCGGGAGCAAACCCGGAGGCACGGTCGCCGGCGAATGCTCTTGGCATGTGGCAGTTCATGCCGGCAACCGCTCGCAGTTACGGTTTGAGGGTGGACAGCTCCGTGGACGAGCGCCTGGATCCAAGAAAGTCCACCAAAGCGGCAATGCTGTACTTGAAGGATCTCTATGGCATGTTCGGATGCTGGAGGCTGGCCCTCAGTGCCTACAATTCTGGCGAGAACAAGCTGAACCAAGTCTTGTGTGCAGAGGACGCCAGCGAATACGATGAAATCTGTTCCAGTAGAAAGCTCGGAAGAGAAACTCGCGAGTTCTTTCCTCGCTTTCTGGCTCTGGCAATCATCGCGAAGAATCCGAAGAAGTATGGATTTGCCCCCGTGCGTGACCACGCACCCAGGGAAGAATTCGAGACCGTCAGCGTCCAGGGGAGCTATGACCTCGGAGACCTTGCCTGGGCGATCGGTGTCCCTCACAAGCAATTGGTAGACCTGAATCCTGAGCTCCTCAGAGGTATGACACCATCCGGCGGTCCTCCATTCAGACTGAAGGTCCCGAAAGGAAAGCAGGACCTCTTGACAAAGAAGCTGGCCCGCATCCCGAAACAAGGCGATCAGCAACACGTAGTACATATTGTGAACAAGGGGGACAACCTCGCGAAGATCCTCAAGCGATATCAGGTCAGCAGGTCTCAACTGGCCAATCTGAATCCGGATGTGAATCTGCGCCGCTCCTTGCGCAGGGGGGACAAGCTGGTCGTTCCGGTCACGCAAAAGAGCGGAGTGAAAAAGCAGCGAAAGCCGAAGCATCTTTCCTCACTCCAGTGACTTCATTCCGCCTGACCCACAAACCCGCATGTCTTCCCTAGCCGGAAAGGATAAAATAATTCTTTGTGGGTACGAGGAAAACCCCGAACCTTTCTCAGCCATCAATCGAATAAGGAGGGTACCGATTATGCTGCGAGCGCTCTGCCTCCTCGTAACGGCTCTTGCGCTGGCCTTCACGGTCTTTGCGCCGTCCCTGCCTGCCCAATTCGTGGATTCGCCTCCCCTGGTTGACGTTATTCCCGCGCAGGTGGGAGAGCTCAAGAAGTCAGACACTATTGTCTTACCACTCATAACGTGGGGAGGCGATATTGCGACCATCTTGGCCAACGGCAACTCTGTTAACACCCTTGGCGACAGCGTCTTCGGAAGGAGCAAGCTGAAATTCACGCTCACCCGCATGGACGATTTCAAGAGACAGGTGGAAGCGTACATGCGCGGGGAAACTCCGTACCTACGCGGGACGATGGGCATGATCAACATGGCTTCCGAAGCCTTGAGCAGGGATCCCAGGACCAAACCCGTCGTCATATATCAGTTGACATGGTCATCAGGGGGGGACTGTCTCGTGGTGAAGGAGGAGATTAAGAGCGTCAAAGACCTTAAGGGGAAGACCATCGCCTTGCAGGCATACGGCCCCCATGTGGATTATCTTGGAACAGTGCTCAAGGATGCCGGGCTGTCCACCGCTGATGTGAAAATCAGGTGGACGAAAGATCTGACCGGGACCGAGCGTACACCGGCCGAAGCCTTTTCAAAAGAAAACGTGGACGCAGCATTTGTCATCATACCGGATGGGCTGATGCTTACCTCTCAGGGAAAGGAAGGAACCGGCGCGGAAGGTTCCGTGAAGGGAGCGCGGATTCTCATGTCCACGAAGACGGCCAACCGAATCATCGCTGACGTGTATGCGGTCCGGAGTGACTACCTCGATGCGCACAGGGACCAGGTACGCCAATTCGTGCATGGTTTGCTGCTGGCCGAACAGGAGCTGGCATCCCTTTTCCGGGATCAGAAGAAGCGGATACAGGAATTCAAGGCCATGATCGGTGCCTCAGCCAAGATCCTGCTTGACAGTGAGAAAGCGACTGCCGATGCTGAGGCCCTGTATGCGGATTGCAAGTACGTGGGGTTTGCAGGGAACGTTCAGTTCTTCGGGGATCCCAACTGGCCGCGAAATATGGAAAATCTTACGCGTCGAATCCAGGCCACTTTGGTCAGCCTTGGCCTCCTGAAAAAATCCATAGTGCTCGCCCATGCCAAGTGGGACTACAATCAGCTTCGGGAAGGACTGACGGGTGTAGAACAAGTCCGGGTCCCCGTGTTCAAGGCCGAAGAAGTGGCCAAGGTCGTCGAAAAGAGGCGAGCCGCTGGCAAGTTAGAGGAAGGCGAGCTTTTCTCGTTCGAGATCTTCTTTAAGCCAAACCAGAACACTTTCACACCGGAAATCTACAAGGACGAGTTCAACAAGGTCGTTGACCTCGCGTCCACGTACGGGGGAGCCGTCATAATCGTGGAAGGCCACAGCGATCCAATGGGTTATCTTCGCAAGAAAAAACAAGGCGATCAGGAAGTCGTGCTCAAAAGGATCAAGCAGGCTGCCAAGAATCTTAGTCTGACTCGGGCCACTGCAGTTCGAGACAACATAATGGAGTATGCAAAGACCAGAGGTGTCTCCCTGGATCCGTCTCAATTTACCGTCTTGGGGCATGGTATTTCTCAGCCCAAGACAG
>CAYZET010000014.1:0-26873 GCA_964477215.1 uncultured Syntrophaceae bacterium
CTCATCGACATGGGGCTGCTTCAGCCTCCCTATCAGTACAGTCTCATTTTGGGGGTGGTGGGGGGAATTCCTCCCACAATTCCGAACCTCGTCACCATGGTAAACATGCTTCCCCCCAGGAGCGAATGGGAGATTATCGGGATCAGCCTGGACCAGTGGCGTCTTATCGCAGGTGCGATAGCGTTGGGCGGGAACGTGAGAGTAGGATTGGAAGATAACTTTTATGTACGAAAAGGAGTCATGGCAGATTCAAATGGACAGCTTGTGGAGAAGGCGGTTCGCATGATTCGAGATCAGGGGCGCGAGCCCGCGACCGTAGACGAATGCAGAAACCGGCTGAATTTGGTAAACCGGTAGGTTCTTTGAGAGGACGAATCATGGAATTTGAAATGGGCCTGGGTTACGATGAGCTTCAGATTGGGATGAAGGCCTCGTTCACGAAGACCATTTCGGAAACGGACGTATACCTCTTTGCCGGTATCAGCGGAGACTTCAATCCTATGCACGTCAACGAGGAGTTTGCCAAGCTCACGCCGTTTGGAAAACGGATAGCCCACGGCGCGCTGCCGCAGTGCCTAATAGCCCCTGTGTTGGGTACGAAGCTTCCGGGCCTGGGCACGGTAGCGGTGGAGATCACCACCCGTTTCAAGGCTCCCACCTTTTTCGGTGACACGATCACGGCCACGGCCGAGGTCGTCGAAAAGGTCGATGCCAAGAAACGGGTGAGGCTGAATCTCTTATGGACCAACCAGCGGGGAGAAACGGTCGCCACGGGCGAGGCCGTGGTGATCCCACCGCCAAAACAATCAATCGAAGGATCTTAACAAGAGAGAGGAAAGAGACATGGCATTCACTTCAGTGAAAGAGGTCTTCGAGAAAATGCCGAGCGTTTTCAATGCTGCTGCCGCTTCCGGGCTGAACATGGTATTCCAGTTCCACATCACTGGTGGAGAGGCAGGAGACTGGAACGTAGTAATCAAGGATAGCGCGTGCCAGGTCAACGAGGGGGTCCACACGGCTCCTACCGTCAGCCTCACCATGGCTGATGAAGATTGGCTGGCCATGTGCAATGGCCAGCTTGACGGTATGACCGCATTCATGACCGGCAAGCTCAAAGCTACGGGCGACATAATGTCGGCTCAGCGGATCCCTTCGCTGTTCCCCATGCGATAACTCGCTCGAACTGTGAACATGCCAGAAGGAATGGCAGACTTCTTTTGATGGGACTTGCGGAGGGCTAATAGCCGCAAAGAGATGCCCTCCGCTCTCCAACAAATCCTCACGTCTGGGGCAGTGCCAAGCGGAGCTTCGGAGCGCAGGTCCCGCTGTTCAGGTGGGTCTGTGCCTCCCATTTGGCACGCTCCAGGGTCGAAGGCACGTTCGTGGCGTGTTTGATGCAACGGCCCTGGGGTCGACGAAGGGGCCGCCAACAATTGTGTCCGTCTCTCCTGTTCGCAACTGACGGGCGAGGCGACCGTCCCACCGAGGTGCGATCCTCCCACAAATATCCTCGAAACACGGGAAGCGAAAAGAATTCCTGTTAATCGCCATATGACCTGAAAAAAATTCTGAATTTCTCCCTGGAGTTTGTCGTCATGACCGCCGAGCTCGACTATTTTGACGAATCACACCGCATCCTGAGACAGACGGTGGCCCGGTTCGTGGACCGCGAGATCAGGCCGTATGTGGATGAATGGGAGGAAGCCGGAGAATTTCCCCGGGACCTCTACGGAAAGGCAGCCGCAGTTGGGCTCCTTGGAATAGGGTATCCGGAAGAGCTCGGCGGAACAGAAGGGGACATATTCCACGAGGTAGTCCTGACCGAAGAGCTTGTGAGATCAGGATCGGGGGGTGTAGCCGCGGGCCTGATGTCTCTCAGTATAGCTATCCCACCTATTCTCGCAGCAGGAACCCAAGAACAGAAACAGCGCTTCATCCCACCCGTTCTCCGGGGTGAAAAGATAGCATCGCTGGGAATTACCGAGCCTGGCGGCGGCTCCGATGTCGCGAACCTGCGTACGAGGGCTGTCCGCGATGGTGACTGCTACGTGGTCAACGGCTCCAAGACTATGATCACCTCAGGATGCAGGGCCGACGTCGTTACCTTGGCGGTACGGACAGGCGAACCCGGACCCAAGGGGGTCAGCCTACTGGTCGTGGAAACGGGCTCGCCTGGGTTCACTGTTTCCAAGAAGCTCCGAAAAATGGGGTGGTGGGCTTCCGATACCGCTGAGTTGTCCCTCGATGACGTTCGGGTACCCGTGGAGAATCGCCTCGGGGAAGAGGGAACGGCATTCTATACCATCATGAGGAATTTCCAGAAAGAGAGGCTCTACCTTGCCCTCATGGCCAACACTACGGCTCAGATGGCACTGGAAGAGTCCATCAAGTACAGTCGAGCTCGGGAAGCGTTCGGAAAACCGATCCTGGGGTTTCAGGTTACCCGTCACAAGCTTGTAGACATGGCCACGCTGGTTGAGGTGAGCCGGGAGTTCACCTACCGCGTGGCAGCGGGGATTCAAGCCGGACAAAACAAAGTGAAAGAGATCTCCATGGCCAAGATTTTCGCTACCAATATCTGCGACCGGGTGTGCCATGCGGCAGTCCAGATTCACGGCGGGTACGGCTGTATGAGGGAATATCTCGTGGAGCGTCTCTATCGAGATAGCCGCATTCTTTCCATTGGTGGGGGAACCTCAGAAATCATGAAGGAGATCGTTTCCAAATTACTGCTGTGAAGTGCGATTGGGCGGTATCACTCGCGCAGGCTGCGATGCGCATCCCGACAACCTATGAATGTGTCTGATGTAACGAGATCGCTACTCGTTGTGGTCGGGAAGTCGTGCTCGGAAAGATCACACGCTTCCGGGCAGCGAAGCTCAATCTCGTAAGACCGCTACTACGTGTGTCACAAAATCGGACGCTCTCGAATTCCACGAAAAGGGGAGGGGCGGGGGACGCTGCAAAGGCCCAAGGCTGCACTTGCGTCTTTTGCACTTTTGTGTCTCGATTCAGATCTTTTCTCTGTATCAGTGAGGGCAGCGCGAGGTATAATAAAAATACTTATCCCGTACCAAGTGCATGCATGGTCTCGCTGTTTGACTGTCGGTTTCGAAGGACCCATCAATCGACTTGGTGACTTGGGGCGATTCCCCATTTTCCAGCGCGACGAACCGTACGGCAAGCTTTGAGAGACGATTGGAGGCGATGTGCGTACCAGCCCGGGTGCCAAACGGCAGATCTCTCTCCTATTGGTTGCTTTCCCGTTACTGCTCCTGTTCAATTATGGTACGATCTCCCACGCCAAAGATATACGGATCGGGATGTCCGCGGCCTTCACGGGGCCGACACGCGGGCTTGGAATCGAGCTCTATCGTGGGAGCTTGGCCTATTTCACCCACGTGAATGAGAACGGAGGGCTATTCGGCCACAAGATCCAGGTAATAGCCTATGACGACGGATATAATCCGGTGCCTACCATTCGGAACACGATTCGTCTGGTGGAGGAAGACGATGTCCTTCTCCTGTTCAATTACGTGGGCACGCCAACCGTCACGAGAATGCTACCTCTTCTGAAGACGTACAACGCGCAACGTGACCTGTTCCTCTTCTTCCCGTTTTCCGGTGCCCAACCCCAAAGAGAAGGGCCCTATGCCCAGTATGTGTTCAATTTGCGTGCTTCCTATAGTCAGGAGATTGCCGCTCTGGTCGATTACCTGATTTTAATGGGCAGATCGCGCATAGCGGTGTTTTATCAGATAGACGCGTATGGGCGAAGCGGATGGGAAGCCGTCCATACAAGCCTAGGCAAAAGGGGATTGCGAGTGGTTGGAGAGGCTACGTATTACCGGGGCACGACGTATGAAACAAGCATGAGGCCTCAGGTGAGAAAGATTAGGAGCTCGAGCCCGGACGCAATCATCTCCGTAGGCGCATACGCTGCTTGCGCAGCCTTCATCCGGGACTCCCGAGACGCTGGGCTGAATTTGCCGATTGCGAATGTCTCATTCGTGGACAGCGAAAACATGCTCCAACTTCTCCTGAAGACCGGCGAGCGGACCGGCAAGGACTATACGGTGAACTTGATCAATTCGCAGGTCGTTCCCAGTTATGACAAGGTGGAGCTCCCTGCGGTAGCCGAATATCGTGATCTCATCGCTCGGTACGATGTGATGCCTCCCAAGGAATTGATAAGACAGGATTATGAGCACCACAAGTACAGCCCGGTCAGCTTGGAGGGATTTCTCAACGCGAAACTCCTTGTCGAGATTCTCAAGAGATTGGGTCCTGATTTCCATCGAAACCGAGTTAAGGCTGCTGTGCAGACCATCAAGGACTATGACCTGGGAATAGGGGTACCCGTGAGCTTTGGGCCTGACAGGCATCAAGGAATGAGCGAGGTTTTTCTCACAACGGTGGAGGAGGGCCGATTCGTCCCCCTGAGCAAGCCGGCGCCCCAGGAGTGGTAACATGTCTAAGTTGTTCAAAAAAACTCTTATCATGATCATTCTTCTCTTCGGGGCTATCGCAACCATTATGTCTGCGTACGCGGGCTGGATTCTTTATGTGAGGATCATTGAAGAATATAAGAGCAAGGCCATCGCGATAGCCAACAGCATTTCTCAGTCAAGCCTGGAAATCATTCTAAATAGGGACGCCTCGACTATCCAGTCCATAGTCGACCAATACAGTGAGATCGAGGGGTTGTCCTACGTGCTTGTTGTCCACAAGAACGGGGAAATCCTCAGCCATACCCTCGCTCCCACTGTCCCGTACGAGCTCCTCAAAGAGGTGGAAAGGCCCCGAGAAAACACCGAAGACGTGATTGCCACGAATATCACGTTGAAGGACCGGGGTGTGGTCCTAAACATCTCCTCTCCGATCCTTTCCGGCGTTGCCGGCTACGTCCATATTGGGATGAACCTGGAGGAAGTGAGGAACTATATCTGGTACACCATATTCAAGCTCCATGCTGTGACATTCGGCATTTTTCTTGTCACGGTCGCCATAGGGTGGGTGCTCACCAACAAGATATCGCGGCCTCTCATTGAGCTAACCGATTATGCCGGGAAGGTGGCCAACCGGGACTTCTCCGCTGTCATCGACATACAATCGACCGATGAAGTGGGCGTGCTGGCACGGACCATGACCAACATGGCCTCTGAGATCGAGACTCAGATGTCGACTCTGGAGGGCAAGGTCGCCGATGCCACTCGGGAGCTGCAGGACACGCTCGGGTTCGTGTCGGCAATTATAGAGCACCTCGCTGACGGTGTCCTCGTCATGGACCCGGACGGGAAAATCAGCCGCGTCAATGCCTCACTGTTTGAAATCTTGGAGCTTGATCACGATCCGTACGGCGAGAGTGTCAGAGCCCTCCTGGGAAGCGACGCCGCAGATTTTCTGTATCGAAAGGGACGCGAGCTCGCCGACTCCTCCGGCGAGCCTCACCGTGCTCTCGATGACGGAGCAGCACCCAACGGGTACCCGTCTGAGAGCCCCAGAGTGGGCAATACCACCGAGCTTACCGCAACCAGAGCTGACGGCAGCCGCTTTCCCATCGAGCTGTCCGCCTCCGTCGTCAACATGAAGGGAGTCTGGTACACTATAGGGATCGTGCGGGATATCACAGCTCGAAAACGGGCCGAGGAGGCTCTTCGCCTGAGTGAAGAGAAATATCGCGGGATATTCGAGCACGCAGTGGAAGGGATTTTTCAGACCGACGCGCGAGGACGACTGGTGAACGCGAATCCCGCATCTGCACGCATCCTGGGTTATGATTCTCCAGAGGAGCTCCTTCATGCGAGCAAGAAGCTCGGTGAAAAGATCTATGTGGACCAAGGTCGTCTGGGGGAGTTCATCCGTTTGATGGAAGACGGTCAGGTGGTTCATGGGTTCGAGATCGAGCTGTACCGCAAGAATGGTCAGCGCATCTGGGCCGCTTTGCACGCGCGGCCTCTACTAAACGAGATTGGAGACCTCCTGTCCACCGAGGGTATCGTCCAAGACATCACCGACCGGAAACGAGCGCAAGAGGCCTTGCTTGAAAGCGAGTGCCGATACAGAGAGCTCTTTGACCTATCGCCCGATCCCATGGTCGTCCACAGGAAGGGGATGATCCTTTTTGGAAACAAGGCTGCCGCGGATTTCTTTCGCGTAGATCTCCCCGAGACACTTGCCGGTATGTCGGTGCTCGAATTTGTTCACCCGGACTCACGCGAGAGCGAGGTCAACAGAATCATGCAGGCCGAACGCCTAGGGCTTCCTTCAGATTTCACGGAAGCTCAGTTTGTGCGCCTGGACGGGTCTGTGGGGCACCTGGAATCCATGGCTGTTCCCACCACGTACAAGGGTGAGACCGCGATGCTCTCGGTAGGGCGCGATGTGACGCAGCGAAAGGAAACAGAGGAGGCTTTGCGAGCCAGCGAGGAACGCTTCCGTACCATTTTCGAGATCGCCCACGACTGCATCTTTCTCAAAGACCTCGAGCTCCGTTACACGCACGTGAATCCTGCGGTGGAAACGCTCTTCGGGATTCCTGCATCCGAAATCATAGGTAAGAGAGCAGAGGACTTCTTCGGCGAGGAGGCAGCGAGGCACATCAGGCAGGGGGATCTCCGAGTTCTGGCGGGAGAGACGATTGAAGACGAGCACACGCGACCGGTGCGCGGTATGTACCTGACTTTTCACGATATACGGACTCCCCTCCGGGACAGCGCCGGGGCGGTTGTGGGGGTGTGCAAGTTTTCGCGTAACATTACCGATAGAAAAGGCGCGATTCAACCTCCCCGGTTTACCGAGCATTCTTACAAGTCCAGGTCTATGGTGGTTGCTCTGGAACAAGCCCGCCGTGCCGCCGAAAGCGATGGGATCGTCCTGCTGCTCGGAGAGAGTGGTACGGGAAAGGATTACCTCGCACGGTGGATTCATTCGAAATCAGCGAGAGCCGACGCTCCCTTCTTCTCTCTGAACTGTGCGGCGATCTCACGAGAGCTGGCAGAATCGGAGCTCTTCGGCCACGAGCGTGGCGCTTTCACGGGCGCGGTCACCAGAAAGAAAGGTCTCCTGGAGCTCGCCGAAGGCGGCACGCTCTTACTCAATGAAATCGGTGAGCTGCCCCTGAGCATCCAGTCAAAGCTTCTCACCTTTCTCGACACCCGGTCTTTCACTCGAGTGGGAGGGGAATCAGATATCCGGGTAAACGCACGGCTCATTGCTGCAACCCATCGGGATCTCGAGGCGGAAGTGGCGGAGGGAAGATTCATGGAGCCGCTCTACTATCGCCTTAATGTGTACACGGTACGTGTCCCGCCCCTGCGCGACAGGGTAGACGACATTCCCATAATCGTCGAAGAAATCCTCCTCCAGCTTGCAACGGAAATGCGGCTTAGCCAGGTGCCGACCATCGATCAGGAGGATATTCGCAAGCTTATGACCTACCCCTGGAGGGGAAACTTGAGGGAGCTGCGTAACATACTCGAACGTGCAATCATGCTGTCCACCGGAGCGAAGCTGAACCTCGTTCTCCCTTCTGTGGATACAAGTGCAGACGAATGGTCGCACGAGATCCGACTCGGAGAGACGCAGAACCTGGCGACTATTCTCGATGATGTTACACGGAACCTGTGCACCGAAGCCTTGCGCCGCACCGGGGGGAGTAGGAAAGATGCCGCCAATCTTCTAGGAATTTCACGTCAGTCTCTCTATCGGTACATGAAAAGCTACGGTATAGAAACCGAGCTTGACACGCTCAACTGACGTCCTCATCTGCAACGCTACCGCGGCAGGCAAGAAGCGTCCGTCGTCGTTACGAAGAGCATCACTGCAACCAACCGAAATAATTAAGTGGCAGCTCACCCGTGTACCCGCAGAGAGGCATGATCGGCTGTGCTACACTCATCTTGTAACTGACTCGCATCAATCCCGTCCCCGTAACCCAGCGACTTCACCTCTCTTCTCGCTCTAAAGACCGTCCGAGCGCACTATGGCACCAAAATTGCTCCTCGTCGCGTGCCCGGCGAAATGGCCCCGTTCTGAACAGCGCCTGAAGTGAACCGTGTGCTGGCGTCGAGAAGGACGGGGGGCAGCGCGTAGGAGGAAAGTTCTCATGCGAAGACCAACGCTCGTTGCAAGTTTCCTGATCCTGTGTCTCATGGCCCCATGCGGTACCGTGGCAATGGCAGGTGATCCCGTCGTCGATCCCGCTGCCCTCGCTACCCTTGAGCTTCGGTTCAACGGGGATGATCAAGAGAGAGTGTACCTCGGTGTTGGATCGGCGGCAAATCTGTCTGTGGCGCAGATCAAGGCAGATCGCTTGATCATAGCGGTATTTAACACGTTTTGTACCATTTGCCAGGAGGACGCCGCGGTCCTGAACCTCATGTACAAGATGATTGAAGGGACACCATCCCTGAAGGGGAGAACCAAGCTCGTGGGAATCGCTGCGGGAAACACTGAGGCGGAGGTCGAGCAGTTTCGTGAGGAATTCCAGGTGCCGTTCCCACTCTTTGCCGACACCAAATTCTCAATAGAGCGGGCCGTGCCGAAGGACCTGAGAACACCGATGTTCATTACTGTCAGTAACGTTGAAGGGAAGTCCCTTGAGGTGGTGAAATCCCGTTTCGGAAGTATCGAAAATGTGGAGGATTTCCTCGGGCAAGCCCCCAGGCGTGCAATGCTCGATGGCGGGCCTTCGCAACTACAGAAGAACTAGTTCATCTCGACGTATTGCCTCAATTATTGACAGGTTACGGGCCCTGTTTTAGCAGGGCTAAAGAGGACACGCACCTTGCTGACCACTCATTGAGTGACGGCAAGGTTCCGAGGAAGCTTCCAATATCTTGTCTCCTCCAACCCCGGTTGTGCTTTGTAGAGGGCGACTGCCGGGAATTCGGGACCGTTTCCCGGGTTCCCGGTTTCGCTTTTAGGAAGCGGACAGGCAGAGCCGGCTCTTGATCAGGTTCCCAAAACAATCTGGCCGTGCGAGACGGAAATTCTTCTCGGCAGAGAGATTGGTCCTGTGATATTGTGAGGACAGCCGGAGGCCACGGGTACAGTCGCCCGTGTACAACTCCCACCGGCAATCAGGAGCTCCCCGTGGTACGAAAGTGGGATGTGTCGTTGCGAGTGAAGCCGGAGGTGTCCCTCCTCCCTCTCGTTGTCGGATGCGCTGAGAAGGCCGCGCTTGCATTTGGATTGGATGAGCCGGAGGCCTTGGCGATAACATTAGCGACAGAGGAGATCTTCACACACGTTGCTCGTGCTGCCGCGCCGGACAAAGAGATGGAAATAAGCTTCAGACGTGGCGGATATTACGTGGAGGAGCAATTCACCTTCGAAGCCGAAGGCTTCAACATGAAGGCCTTCAATCTCACCGTTGCTGCATCGGTGAACGGTGAGCAGGATTTTGAGGAAACAGGGCTGCTCATAGCATCGAGAATGGTGGATCGCTTCAAGTTTTCCCAGTCCGACGAGGGGCTGCGGTTGACGCTGGCAAAGGAAAAGGCCTATCCGGAGATTTCCGAGGTCCGGGCCCCCGAGGTACCTCGTCTGAGAGACTATGCGATACGATCTCCCGAGGTGGAAGAAGTAAAGGCGTTTGTCCACCTGGTTAATCGATTCTACGGAGATGTGGTCATTCCAGCCATATTCCGGTATCCAGGAAAGCTCGTTGACATGGTAGCCAGCGAGGACTGGGCGGCTAAAGTCGCTGCCGATCGTGAAGGTCGAATGGGTGGAGGGGTGATCTGGAAGCGCGTAAGTGAAGAGACCGTGGAATGGTTCGGTCCGTACGTTTTCAATCAACCTGAAGCTTCGCGAATGTCCGAGGCGCTCGTCGACTCATGCCTGGAGTCCCTGGCAAGGAGTGGGGTCCAGAGCCTCATCACCAGATTTCCCACTCCAGAGCTCCCGAAGGACTATTTCGAGCGCCTCGGTTCCGTAACCCTGCATCCGAAAGAGGGACAAGGAGTGGAACTGGAAGCATACTTCAGGCACCTGGGCGAAGACCTAGGCTGCGGTGTCTGGTCTCATCCCCTGCTCGAGCCATTCCTCTCAGAAGAGTATCGCCGGCTCTTCTTCGCCAGGGAGATCCATCCGGTGAAGGAGGAAGGGGAGACGCAGTCGTCCTTCTCAGTGCTGTCTGCTGAGTTCGACCGCTCCATCGGCTCGGTCACTCTCAGGCCCATATGGTGGGGAACAGACGCCTCACAAACGCTTGCGTCGTACGTAGATGTGCTCCTCAGAGAAGATGCAACGTGTATCTTGTTTGAGATAGACCTGGGGCGTCCGTGGCACTCGTACTTCGTTCCGATGCTTTTCGAGCACGGTGTCGAGCCCCGCCTCGTGCTTCCGCTGGCAGCTAAAGGCGATGTGGTTGTTTTTCAACACCCCATGAACGCGCGGACATCATGACCCCTGTTTCACTGGAAAAACTCCTCCCGGCATACATAAAGAGGTTCGAGGCGTACATACCGAGCAAGCCTGATTCCGAGCTCATGAAGCTGTTTGGATGCTCGCGGCTCTATCGTCTCAACAACAACGAAAACGCCTTGGGGCCTCCCCCTGCTGCACGAGAGGCCATTCGAAAATTCGTTCCCGCGAGGGCCGCCGTGTATCCCAGCGGGGACTGCTATTTTCTCCGTCACAAGCTCGCGCAGAAATTCGATAAAAACCCCGACCAGTTCGTTATCGGCAATGGCGCTAACGAGGTCATTGCCTTTGTCATGAGAGCGTTTTGCGAGAGCGGAGACAATATCGTCACTTCTGACAAGACATTTGCCGTTTACGAATGGATTGCAGAGTTCTCGGGGGTGGAGACAAGGCTTGTTCCGCTCAAAGACTACGCCTTCGATGCTCCAGGAATGCTCAGCCGGATCGACGACCGAACCAAGATCCTGTTCATATGCAACCCGAATAATCCCACGGGAACATACTGGAATCAGAAGGAATTGCGCGGATTCCTCGACACCATTGACAGTCGGCAGATTGTAGTCCTGGACGAAGCGTACTTCGAGTTTGTGGAATTAGATGACTTTCCCAACGGGATGGATCTCATTGAAGAATATCCCAATTTAATAGTGTTTCGGACATTCTCCAAGATGTACGGGCTGGCGGGCCTGCGCATAGGATATCTTGCGGCCAATCTGGAAGTGGTAGACGCTGTCAGACGCACGTGCATCGTCTATTCCGTGAACTCTTTGGCTCAGGAAGCAGCCCTGGCTGCGGTAGATGACGACGAGCACGTCTTGAGAACTAGAGAGCTGGTACGTACCGGCAAGGACTTTCTCAGGAAAGAGCTGAATCTCCTTGGCGTGTCCTGCGTCGCGGGCGAGGGAAACTACATCATGGTGAAGCTTCCGATGAGCGATTCTCTGGCGTACCGAAAGCTCATGGCCCAAGGAGTCATGGTGCGGACAATGACGGGGTTTCGCTTTCCCAACTTCGTTCGGGTAACCATATCCCACATGGAGGCTATGGAGGCATTCATCGAAGCCCTTGCGCGAACCATATCTCGATAAGGGGCCCCTGCGGCCTTTTCAAGGGATTATCAGGCCGCGAGATACGAGAGGCGGATGAGCGTGGATCGTGAATTTGAGCGTATGTACCGCGGTGCCTTGGCGATCGGATCTCCAGTCCCTCGGGTCGATGCGTTCGACAAGGTAACGGGGAGACAGATCTTCGCCGCGGATTATTATTCGCCGGACATGCTCTGGGCAGGAGTGAAGAGGGCGGGAATCCCCCACGGCCGGGTGAAGTATCTGCACGTGGAGAGAGCTGCCGCTCTGGCCGGAGTGCACGCGGTCTTGACTCACGAGGATGTTCGAGGCTCCAACAGGCAGGGCGTGGTTCGGAAGGATCAGCCCGTGCTGTGCAACGACAAGGTTCGGCACTGTGGTGACGCAGTCGCACTGGTCCTTGCCGAGAGCAGGGAAGTTCTCCGCCAAGCCCTCGATCTCGTTGAGGTCGGTTTGGAGCCGCTGCCCGCGGTTTTCGATGCGGAACAGGCCATGAAAGAGGGGGCCCCTCTCGTGCATGAGGATCACGCGGCGGGGAACATCCTCCTTGAAGGGCACCTGAAGACAGGCGCCGGGGAGGATGCCCTAGACCAATGCGATATCCTGATCGAGGCTTGCTTCAAGACGCCCCGACAGGAGCACGCGTACCTCGAGACTGAGGCGGGCTGGGCCCAGATGGGGGACGACGGAAGGCTCGCCATTGTCTGTTCGACGCAGACGCCGTTTCGCGACCGAGCGGAGGTTGCGGAAGCTCTCGGGCTGAAACACTCGGATATCCGCATCATAGCACCTTATCCTGGAGGAGCGTTCGGAGGCAAGGACGGCGTGACCGTGCAGAGCCTCCTCGGACTTGCCGCGCTCCATTCCGGTGGAAGACCGGTCAAGATGTGGTGGGGAAGGGAAGAGTCCTTTGTCTGCGGAACCAAGCGCCATGCTGCTACTATGTACTACACCCTGGGGGCGAAAAGCGATGGATCCCTCCAGTACCTGAAGGTCCGAATATACCTGGACACGGGCCCGTACGATCACCTCGGTGGGGTAGTGCTCGCGCTCGGTCTGGAGCATGCGGGGGGGCCATATCGGATACCGAACGTGGTCCTGGATGGATGGTGCGCGTACACGAACAATCCTATCGGAGGAGCGTTCAGGGGCTTTGGGGTCACTCAGGTAACAGCGGCCATGGAGCAGATGATGGACATGCTGGCCGGAAAACTCGGAATGGATCCTGTGAATCTCCGGCTCAAAAACGCTGTGAAAACGGGCGACCGGAATTTCGTGGGAAAGACCCTCGTCAGCTCCACAGGGGTGACCGAGTGCCTGGAGGTCCTTGCCTCCCATCCGCTCTGGAAGGAGAAAGAGGAGTGGAAATCCTCCGCTGACCCGTTCAAGAAGAGGGGAGTCGGGATCGCCGCACTCATGCACGCTACCGGGTACGGACCGTTCGTCCCGGATTTCGCAAATGCCAAGGTTGAATTAACCGATCGAGGCAGGGTCCGCGTTTATTGTGGCGTGGTGGATATGGGGCAAGGGAATTCATCCACCAATCTTCAGATTGTCGGCTCCATACTCGGACAGGACGCTGCCCACATCGAGCTGGTACAGCCCGACACGGACCGCACGTTGCCAAGCGGGTCAGCGTCCGCCAGCAGGTGCACGTACACCTTTGGCAACGCGTTGATCGGGGCGGCCGCCATACTCAAGGAGCGTCTCCTGCAGCGGGCAGCGGATCTCCTCATGGCTCCGGACGCGAAGCATTTCGCTCTCGTGCCGGGCAGCGTGCGATATCTGATTGACGGGCGGGAGTTACCTCTTTCCCTCGTGGCGCAGTACCTCAATGAATCCGAGCGGGTAGCAGTCTATCGCTTCCGCGCCCCGGTGGCCGGGGAGGTCATGCCTGTGGGAGAGGATCTTCGTCTGCACGGGTTTCCTCACACCCTCTTCTCTTACGGGGCTCACCTGGCGTACGTGGAGGTGGACGAGCTCACCGGAGAGGTCTCCGTCGAGAGATATCTGGCTGTCAGCGATTGCGGTACTGTGATAAATCCCCAGGCTTACGGGCAGCAGATCCACGGCGGGATAGCCCAGGGGCTTGGCTTTGCTCTGAGCGAGGAATTCCAGGTAAAGGAAGGCCGTGTCCTGACGCCTGACTTCTCCACGTACCTGATTCCCACCGCTGCCGATGTTCCGGAAATGGAGTCCCTTGCTGTTCAGTTGTACGAACAGACAGGACCGTTCGGTCTCAAAGGAGTGGGGGAGATTTCCACCAACGGACCGCTCCCCGCAATTAGCAATGCACTGTTCGATGCGCTCGGAGCACGGGAGCACGAGCATCCACTAACCCCGGAACGGGTAGCCCGGCTCATCGGAGCTGGCGATTGGTTCCAGGCGTCGGGATCGATGCGGCCGCGTGACTAAGTACAGGATTTCATAAGTACGGTTACGTATTCTGCTACGACTCAGTCGGGGATTTGCGCTCTGAAGGAGCGCACCTTCAGTAGCCACAGGTTTCAACCTGTGGTTCGGCACGGCACAACCACCGACCGACCCTGAAAGGGTCGACCAAGAGGTATCTCATCGCCCGGTATAGGCACCGATCATGAATGACCTTTGGCTCTCGTGCATTTACATGGTGGACCCCGTCAGGGTCCTCCCTTGTTGGTTTTTTCATTCCCGTGGGTTGAAACCCACGGCTACTCATGGTATGCCCCTTCGGGGCATGAAGCAATCTATGATCACCATCATTCCTCTTCTTAATAACCCTGAGATACGTAACCGTACTTATGAAATCGTGTCCTAAGGGGTGCGACTCCCTGGACGGAAAGAATGTAGCCGCGCCTTGAGAGATCCCCAATCAATGGTCCGATTGTAGATGCAGTGAGAGTGACGCAATGGAAATAGCGTTTATGCTCAACGGTGCTCCTGTGAAGCTGGACGTTGCGCCGGACCGCAGAGTTGTCGATCTGCTCCGGGAAGACATGGGACTGACTGGAACGAAGGAGGCCTGTGGCGCGGGTGATTGCGGGGCGTGTACCATCCTCGTCGACAATGAGAGCCGCCTGTCTTGCCTCATGTTGGCAGCCCAGCTAGACGGAAGGACGGTCACAACTGTCGAAGGGTTGAGTCAGGGAGGGAGCCTTCACGCCATCCAGGAGGCCTTCATCGAATGCGGGGCAGTCCAATGTGGCTTCTGCACGCCTGGAATGGTCGCCTCGTCCGTAGACCTGCTCCACCGGATACCCAACCCGACGAGAGAAGAGATTCGGGACGGTCTCTCCGGCAACCTCTGCCGCTGCACCGGGTACCAGAAAATAGTCGATGCGGTGGAACTGGCCGCACGCAAGATCTGGGAGGACCGGTGACAAAGGTATTTCTCCCTCGAACGCTCAACGAGCTCTGGAACGTGCTCGATGCCGAACCTGAAGCCAAGGTTTACGCTGGCGGAACTGACTTCCTGGTGGGGTTTCATGAAAGAGCACCGCAGCCGGCCAGCCTCGTCTGTATCGAACGCATTTCTGAGATCAAGGGGGTGTCGGAGCGAGGGGACTGGATCTGGATAGGTGCAGCGACCACTCACAGGATGTTGCTCACCGACTCTGCGATTCGGGAGCACGCTGCTGTTCTGGCGCTGGGAGTGAGCGTGCTGGCTTCACCCCCGGTACGCAATATGGGAACCATAGGCGGAAACATTGTGAATGCCTCTCCGGCGGGTGATAGCCTTCCGCCCTTGTATGTTCTCGGAGCGGAGGTGGAGATCGAGTCCCGGATCTCGACCAGGCGAATCCCCATTCAGGAGTTCATCCTCGGTCCGGGGGTTGTGGACCTGAGACGAGGTGAAATAGTCACCGGCCTCAGGGTACGCAAAGCGTCCCACTTTGCGGTACACCATTACGAAAAGGTGGGGCGCAGAAAAGCACAAGCCTGCTCTATAGTGGGCATGGCCGCGCTCATCAGGCTTTCGGAATCAAAGATCGTCGAAGAGATTCGGATCGCGTGGGGGAGCGTCGGTCCCACGGTTGTTACAATTCCGGACGTGGAGCATTTCTTGGTGGGGAAACCTCTCGGGGTCGAGTCCTTGAGTGAAGCGATGCCTCTCGTGTCCGGTTCCGTCTCCCCCATAGACGACGTGCGGGCCACCGCTGAGTATCGGCGCGAGGTTGCGGCCCGAATCCTTCTTCGACTTGCTCGATACGCTTGATCCTTCATTCTCCCCACGAAAGGCCGACCGCCGAAACGAGGTGCTTTAGCGGAGGAACTTCACAGGAAGAAAAAGGGAGATTTGCGGAATAAACGTAACGAGCATGAGACAGCCCAAGAGCAGCACGAGGAAAGGAAGAACCCCTTTTGAGACCTCCACGAGGCTCTTTTGAGTGAGCCCCATCGCCACAAAAAGATTCAGCCCGAATGGAGGAGTAAGGAAGCCGAATTCGATCACCAGCACCATGATGATTCCGTAGTGAATGAAATCGATGCCGAAGCGGTTGAGCGTCTCGACGAAGAGTGGTGAAAGAATCAGCATGGCCGACACGTTTTCCATGACCGTTCCCATGATGAGGAACAGAATGTTCACGAGGATAAGAAAGAGCCATGGGCTGTGCACGTGCGCGGTGATGGCGTCCGCCAGCAGGTGAGGCAGCCGCTCGGAAGTGAGCAGCCAAACGAGTGCCATGGCGCATGCCAGGATGAAGAGGAGGCAACTGGAAAGGATCGCGCCCTGTTTACACACCTTGGGGACGTCCTGCCACCGAATCTCCCGATGAATGACGACTTCTACGAATAGTGCGTACACGACACTCACGCCCGCGGCTTCGGTAGGTGTGAACATGCCGCTGTAGATCCCGCCCAGCACGATAACGGGAAGCATAATTCCCCAAATTCCCTCTCTGAGACACTGAAACGTCTCTTTCCACGAGATCCGCTCTCCCATAAACCATTGTCGCCGGTACGCCATGACGATGACGTATGCAACAAAGCTTCCCCCGATGAGGAGACCCGGAAGGATTCCGGCCATGAAAAGCTCCGCCACCGAGACGTTCATGACCATACAATAGAGGATCATGGGAATTGACGGCGGGATGACGATCCCCAGAGATCCCGCGGAAGTCACGAGGCCGGTGGCAAATCGGTCATCGTACCCTGCTTTGATAAGCGCCGGGATCATGACGGAGCCGATGGCCACGACCGTAGCGGGGCTCGACCCCGAAAGTGCAGCGAAGAACAGGCACCCCACGGTCGTAGCAACAGCCAATCCGCCCGGATAGGGCCCCACGAAGGCATTCATAACTGCAATAAGCCTCCGTGCCATGGCGCCCTCGGTCATTATGCCCCCCGCGATTATGAAAAAAGGAATAGCCAGCAGGACCGAGTTGTCCAGAGCATTGAACAGTTGCTGTGGCAAGACCAGCAAGGATGTGGACGTGTGAGCGTACAGGGCTATGCCGGTGGTGGCCGCGAGCATTAGGGCAATGGGCATCCCCATTATCAGAAGAAGGAAGAAGCACAGGAAGACGGTAACAAGCATGATCAGTCAATCACGATAGGTTTGTAGGGCTCGCCTCTGACAAAGCTCGCCAGATGCTTCTTTGCCAGGTGAATGAATCGCCACGCCATCAAGAACGAAAACAGGGGAATCGGCACATAGAACCAGAATTTGCGGACCTGGAGAACTGAAGTGAGCGCTCCGAACTTGAACAGCTTCTCGGCCTGCACCCACCCGTACCAGCCTATGACAATCAACAGGAGTGCAGAAAGCACGTGCACGACCGCACGCAACGCGTGACGGAACCGGTCGTTGTCAACACGTTCGTACAGGAGGTCCATGGAGAAATGCACGCCGTACTTCACGCCGAGGGCGGCTCCCAGGAATGTCACAAACACACCCACATACCGCGCCAG
Organism: uncultured Syntrophaceae bacterium; assembly: GCA_964477215.1. GTDB lineage: Bacteria > Desulfobacterota > Desulfomonilia > Desulfomonilales > Desulfomonilaceae > JBFMDN01. The sequence continues at coordinate 17,409 of CAYZET010000014.1, forward strand.
TTCCTCCATCCACGTGAAACTGAATCCCAGCACGTACCGGCAAAAAACTTGGATGGCCGTAAGAAACGCGAGGGCGAGCAAAACGAATACGAGGGTCCACTCTTCCAAGTTATTAAGAGCTCGAGCAAACCATCTCAAAATCTTCAGGAGCATAGGTTCAACCGCGGTCCTGGGGCCACCACACCAGGGCTGTGTTCTGCAGGAGGTGCGAAACGCCTTTGCTTACAAACGAGAAGCGTCTGCACCTTCCTGCCCGGAATGTCGCACACCTCTCCGGGGAACTCTGCCAGTCCCCTGTCAGGTCATTTTGCTGAATGCTCTTTAACTTTTGCGAGAAAGAAGTCAAAAACCTCGGGACCGATTTTTTCCCTATAGGTGCTCCAGACTGTTTTCATCACATTCTTGAACGCTTCCCGTTCCTCGGGGGTCAGCTCGGTTACCTTCACGTCGTTCTTCTTGCAGTACTCTTCTACGGAGAGCCCTGATTGGGGCAGTTTCTTCTCAAGCTCCACGTTGGTTTCCCTGTTCACCTTGATGCACAGCTTGGCAGCGTCCCGGAAGATTTTCTGTTGATCGGGCTTGAGCTTGTTCCAAAAATCGGGATTCACGACGATGATGCACTCTGTCAAGATATGCCCGGTCTTGGTCACGAATTTGGTAATTTCAGTCGCCTTTATCAGGATTGACGTGAGCAACGGGTTTTCTTGAGCGTCTATGGTACCGTTTTGGAGAGCGCTGTAGATTTCCGGGAACGGCAAATCGGTGGGCGAAGCTCCCAGTACCTTAAACGTATCGATGTAAATCGGGCTCTTCATAACCCTGATTTTCAGACCCTGCAGGTCGTCGGGTTTGCGCACTTCCCGTTTCGTATTTGTGACGTCTCGGAATTCGTTCTCCGTCCAGCCTATTCCGATGAAGCCCTTTGCCGGAAGAAAACCGAAAATTTTCTCCTGCACTTGCGGATCGTCCAGCACTGCGTATGCGGTCTTACGGTCGGGAAATACGAACGGAAGATCCGTGAGCGCCACTTGCGGGACGTAGTTCTGAAGGACCGCACAGGTCACCGACGCGATCTCGAGGGTTCCGCTTTGCACTTGTTCCGCCAGTGACGTTTCGCTTCCGAGCTGGCCGAACGGAAAAGTCTTGATGTCTATTTCCCCGTTAGTTTCTTTCTTCACATATTCGGCAAAGGCATCGATTCCCTTGGATTGACCGTGAAAGGGCGGAGCGATATGGCCGAACTTCAACTTCATAGCCGCGGTTGACACAGGGGCAAACGCAGCCATTGCTAAAGTCAGGACGGCAGACAGTACCACCACACAAAATTTCTTCATGCTGCACCTCCGTCAAGAATGGGTTGAGAGTTAGGGGGAATACCTTGAAAGCAGTACAGAAGAGTCAGGTCCTCCATGGGTCCTGTGCTCTCCCGGAACAATACCACGAATCGATGCGTTTCCACACGGAAAAAGAGACATGGCCCAACAAGCTCGCAGCCTTGAATGATCGTATTGCAAAGAGCCCGAGCCCAAGATTTCATAAATACGGTCACGTATTTGGGAAACAGCTCCCTTTTGGGAAGTGCGGGTTCAGAGCCTGTCTCAAAGCAGGGCAGGTTTGAAACCTGCCCCTACACCTGCGGTGGGGCGTGTCAACTTCGCGGCAGAAGTACCGTACCAGTGCCGGTAGGGGCGGGTTTTAAACCCGCCCTCGCCTGAATACGGCCCTCGCCGCCATTTCCAACGCGTGCCACCTCAATCGCATCAACCATGTTGCCGTGAATACGTCACCGCATTTGTGAAATCGTCTACTGTGTCCCAACCCAGCTTTTGTCCGCCGCCCGTCTCCAGGACTGTTCCTTGACAAAGAGCGGGCCCGTCTTTAAACTACGCCTCCTGGAGTTGAAGAAAGGGCGCTTGGCAACGTAAATCAAGCGTACCATCTCACGTAAGGAACACTCGCCTATGTCCGAAGTCTGGCAAGCTGCCGTACAAGAGCTTGAAGGAGGCAGGGACGTTGCTTTGGCGACGATTCTTGCAGTGTTGGGGTCTTCTCCAAGGCATGTGGGGACCCGTCTTCTCGTCAGACAGGATGGCTCCATCGCGGGAACCATCGGAGGAGGGCTTTTCGAGGCCGATGTCGAGCAACTCGCTGCAAGGGCCCTGCAGGACGGGGAATCGTGTCGGGCTTTGTTCTCGTTCAGGGGGCGTGATGCCCATGATCCCCAAATGATCTGTGGTGGAGAAGCCGACGTATTGATCGAGGTTATTTCTGCACAAGACCGGGATGCTCTCGATTTCTGCAAGAAAGTGTACGCGGTTACCGCTTCGAGGAGGAGGGCATACCTCTTGAGCCGGCTGGACATGCCGCAGGGCGCCCGCAAGAACGGACCGGTCCGACACCTGCTGCTCGAAGAAGACGGTCCGAGATGGGGGGGATTCCCAGGCGATGATTTGGCCCTCAAGGCGATGCCTTCGTCTAGACTCCTGAAACCGGCGCAAGTTCTTGAGATTCCCGGCTCCGAGTACCCGGTCTTTCTCGAATGGATCAGGCCCCGGGGCACCGTTTACGTGTTCGGAGCAGGCCACGTAGGGTTGTGCGTGGCACATCTCGCGGCTTACGTGGATTTCAAGGTGGTGGTCGTGGATGATCGAGCCGACTACGCTGACAGCTCGAGATTTCCCGAGGCCCACGAAGTCAACGTGGTAGAGTCATTCACGGATTTCTTCTCTCAAACTGTTCTGGACGAGGACAGCTACGTGGTCATCGTCACCCGAGGTCATGCCCACGACAGAACAGTGCTTAACCAAGCATTGAAGACAAGAGCGGGCTACATAGGAATGATCGGGTCCCGACGGAAAACGAACCTCATTTTTCAGGCATTGCTCATGGAGGGTTTTTCCAGCGAAGATCTCCAGCGGGTCTATGCTCCCATAGGCCTGCCGATCGGAGGGGAAACACCCCAGGAAATAGGTATTTCGATCGTCGCGCAGATCGTGGACTTCCGCAGCCGGAAGGACCGGATTGAACGGAGGGGAGACTGAGCAACAGCCTCCCCCTAACACGCTTCGTATTCGAGGCAACAGGGGTGGGGAAACGTATATCAGGCGTTCGGATGTATCATGCTTGACGGCAAAAAAATTACGGTAGTTCTTCCCGCTTACAACGCTGAGCTGACACTCGAGAAGACGGTCTCCGAGCTGGACCGGAACGTGGTGGACGATATTCTCCTGGTGGATGATTCGAGCCGCGACAGAACGGTATTGATGGCTCGCCGCCTTGGAATCCGATCCTTCGTGCACGACAGGAACTACGGATACGGTCGTAACCAGAAGACCTGCTACGCGGAGGCGCTCAAATCAGGAGCAGACGTTATTGTTATGCTCCATCCCGATTACCAGTACAGCCCCAAGCTGGTTCCTGCCATCGCGGCCATGGTAGCTTCCGGCGAGTACGACGTTGTGCTCGGTTCCCGAATTGTAGGGGGCAAGGCAAGGTCCGGAGGAATGCCCATCTACAAGTACGTTGCGAACAGGTTTCTCACCCTTGTCGAGAATCTCATGCTGGGCTCCAAGCTTTCCGAGTTTCATACCGGCTATAGGGCGTTTTCCCGTACGGTTCTGGAAAAGCTGCCCCTGCACCAGAATTCCGACGACTTCCTCTTCGATAACGAAATGCTGGCCCAAGCCATTTACTTCGATTTCAGAATTGGCGAAATCTCGTGTCCTACCAGGTACTTCCCCGAGGCATCCTCAATCAATTTTCACCGCTCGGTAGTTTACGGAATCGGTGTGTTGTGGACCTCCCTCCGATTCCGATTTCAGAAATGGGGGATTGCGAAGTTCCGGATTTTCGAGCAGGCTGAAGGCCGAGAAAGACGAGAATACTACTCGGAAGTTCGGTAGAGTCGTGGCTTCAGCCTTCCGTGCCCAATTTCGTCTTCTGTGTCGATGGCAAGAAGAAGAGAGGGTTTCGCGGCTGGGATCGAGAACGGACCTCGAAATAGAGGCAAGGCGCATCGGCGCGGCCGGACGTTCCGACGGTTCCGATCCCCTCTCCTTGCTTCACCTGTTTCCCTGTCTGCACCGCGATGTGGTGGAGATGGGCATACACTGTCACCAGGCGATTTGCGTGCTCGATCAGAACAACGTCTCCATACCCAGGAATGTTGCCCACATGCCCAACACGGCCGTCAGCAGCAGACCGAACCGTGGAGCCCGCTGGCGCTGCGATCGTGATGCCGTTGTGCTGCACCCCTTGCCTCACCCCAAATTGCGAGATAATCGGTCCGCGAACCGGCCAGGCAAGAACACCATCGAATCGCTCCACCTGAGGACCCTCGCCACTGTCACGCGGCAGAGAATTCTCTTCAGTCCGTGACCCGGGTATGAATAGGCGATCTTGTGCCCTGATCGTGTATGGAGGCTTGAGGTCGTTGACTTCAGCCAGGTGTTGCAGGTCCACCTTATATCTCTTGGCTATGGCTGACAGCGTTTCGTCTTCGGCCACAGTATGGTACGTTCCTGTTGCGGGGATTTTCGACTGAATGCGAGGAGCGATCCGATCGAGCGCGTGTTCGCCAACATGGTGAGGACATCCTGCTACAAAAATCGTCGCGATGGCGAGGACGAAAGCCCGTACGAAGGGCTCGATTTCAAACAAGGACTCCGCCTCTGCACGATAACGCTGTCGCGCAACGTACGAGGACAGTCGGGAGGTATACGCCGTGGGCGCAACGGTGCCGAAATGAGAGGACGACTTTCCAGTCACCGTTTTGTCCAACCATGCTCACCCACCAGATCCACAAAACGGCATCCGGTGTAACTTTCGATTCTTAAACCCACCTCTGTCTTGATGGCCCGTTTGAGCGTCTGAGAGAATCTGTCTCCAATCGGGATAACCAACCTCCCGCCTTCGGCAAGCTGCTCGACGAGGGTAGGTGGCATGCTTGGCGCCCCAGCAGTCACCATGATGCCATCATAGGGCGCATATTCCGGCCAGCCGAGGGTTCCGTCGCCGATCTTGAACGAGATGTTGGTGTAGCCGCACCGCTCCAGCGTGTCTTGCGCGATCTCCGACAGGGGGGTCACCAGTTCCACGGTGTGGACCCACTTGCAAAGCTTACTGAGTATTGCAGCCTGGTACCCGCATCCCGTGCCTATCTCCAGGACGCGCTCGTGACCTTCCAGGTCAAGCAATTCCGTCATGAGGGCCACCATGTACGGTTGACTGATGGTCTGACCATGGCCTATGGGGAGGGGATTGTCGTCGTATGCTTCATTACGAAGAGCCTCTGAGACGAATAGATGACGCGGAACTTCCTCCATTGCGGTCAGGACCCTCCGGTCCCGGATGCCCCGAGCAGCGAGCTGCTTGGCCACCATCCGCTTTCGCTCTTCTACATATTCTTCCATGAGAATCCCTACCGATTGCCCGACCTTATGACCTCAATCCCCAAATCAATTATATACATTGGACCGCCAAGGAACCAGACGCGCCCGGGTGTCACCGAGGAGCCGGAGGAGCCGAAGGAGCCGGAGCAGCCGGAGGAGCCGGAGCAGCCGGAGGCAGAGTTAGTGCAGTTCCGACCCCCGCTTGGGGGCTGGAGAGGGCTTGAGAGTCAGGTCGCGCGCCTCGTGTCGCAGGAGCCTGTGGAAAGACCGTCCCGTCCAGAAAATTGGATACCCGGTCCATCACGTTTGACGGGAGCGTCAGGAGCCAGTCTATGGTGCCCGAGAGGGCATCCCGGGGGCTCATCATCCTCTCGTCGTAATACGGATTATGGTACTGAGGATACGGATAGTACGGCCACTGGCCTGCGTCGCTGCCGACTTCTTGCTGCTGGTAAGGATAAGGAGACTGTTGCTGGGCAGGGTTGTATTCCTGCAGGTTGTAACTCCCCGGCGGCGCCGGGTTGGCCGTTCCGTAGGGCATGGTGGGAGCACTCTGTGTTCCTGCGAAGTACTGTGCGTACTGGCTCCACGTCGGGGGCGACGCGATGAGGATCAAGAGTGCTACTGCGAGGACACTCTGCATTCTCATAGCCACTCTCCGGGGTATGTATTTGGCAGACACTTAACGCGGTGCAGCGACAAATTCAACTGTTTTCTGACAGGGATTTGGAATTTCTTTGCAGTAGAACGTGAGACCGGTGGGGAGGCTGTGCACACGATCGAAAAGGAGCTCGCGGGTGGCGAACAAATCGGAAACAGCCATGTCAAAAATAACTTGACAGCGGTATGGAAAGAAAATATCATCTCGCGTCCATGCGATGCCCCGCTCCAATTCTCGCGCGGTCACGAAGAGCTTGGCGGCACTGAGGGGCGTCAACCGGAATTGGACAGTAACTGCGGCCGGAATACAAGAAGATGGTGAAGCGACCTACTCCCTCGAAATGCGGAGAGAGATCGGTTCCACCGTCGCATGCCGAGGGAGGCGGGTAATGCTAATGTTTATTGATTTTGGAGACTTAGTGAAGCGCGGTTTTTCGTGTGTTCCTGTCCTTGAACATGGCTCGGCGGAGGTTCTTTCTCAGAAACGGATGCTGCTCTGCTGACAGCGTCCTGTTAATTCGAAAATGCCCAACAAGGAGAATGAGCTCATGTGGATGACCCGTGAAGAAATAGCCGATGCACTCGGAATTGTCCCCAATAGCGTCAGGGGCAAAGTCCAAAAGGGTCAGATCGAGCGAAGAATAGTAGATGGAAAGAATTTCTACAGAATTGTCGATCCAGAGGCCGCAAGGAAGGCGGAAAAGCGGACAGAATTTCGGAGACAGACTCCTCCCGCGTCCCCTGCGGCGGGACACGTACCGGAAATAAAGAGGACGCCTGCGGAGCGTGGTGGCTCCTTCAATCCCAAGGAAGTGCTCCTGGATCAGTTGGCCTCTCTCAGAGTGGAACGAAACATCGAGGCAATCGAAAAAGGAGACGAGATCGATCTGGCCACCGACGAGATCTCCCGAGAGCTCGATGCCCGGATCACCATGCGGCAATACAGGCAGATCAAGGAAATCCAAGACGCCCTGGAAAGGCTCAAGCAGGGCGAATACGGCGTGTGCGAAGAATGCGGCGATCCGATTCCCGAGCAGCGTCTCCGCCTGTTTCCCGCAGCCCGCTTCTGCGTCCGATGCCAGGAAGAAGCCGATCAGCACGAGAAACTGAGATCGGATCAGTCCATGAGAGGGGGGACCTGGAAAGAGGACTCCACCGACTCCGGATATTCAAAGACCTTCGAAGAGTAGTCCACCTTCATTCCCATCCAGCACCGTGAGCCTTCAGTAAGAGAATGCTCATGCTGCAGGCTCCGCGTGCTGGGTACCCCAATCCGTTAACATCCATGACCTCGCGGTCACAACTGACCATAAAAGTCTGCGGCATCCCTGTGTATGCTGGAATCCCTAAGAACCGCGCGTTTCGCACGAGCCGTCGATGGCGGCCACGGGCTGCCCTACTCCTGTCTTCGTAGCACCGGCGTCTCGCCGGTAATCAGGGGACTTTCAAGTAATGCGGTCGCGCATTCTGCCACGGCTCATAAGAAGACCTGCGCTCCGCGGCCCGCTGGACTTTCAACCGGTGGTCTCGCGCAGTCCTCGCGTACGGATGTTTGACCCGCTCCAACGGATGATTATTTTAGAAGCAACGAAAAGAGGAGTGGACAAAATGGAGCTGACTGCTTTCCTGAGTGCATTGTAAGCAGCAGTGACGAAACGTCCGAACAGCAAAGGAGACCTCCGATGCGCAGAGAATTGAGCGAAGATATCCAGGCCGGCACGGGTAGATGTCCTGCCGAGCCTCACAAATGGATGGGATATGACCCGCACGCCGTGTTCGAGCAGAGTCACCCCGCGGTAAACAAAGAGGAGCCCGCCGCGTTCGCAAATCCGTGCGAGGCAGGCGCCAAGAAGGCATCCGAAGACGTAACAGGGAAGCGAATGCCCGAATCGGGAGTATACACGTAGATCGGCTGGAGTGAGCGACTGTAAGAACCGCCGAAACAGGGGACGAGAAGAGCCAACGTTTCGCGTCCCCTATCTCTTGTGATCCCAAAACAACGAGTTTTCTTCCTGAGCTTCTTGCCCCGTGTTGCAGACTTAGCCGAGAGCTCTTAAAGGCAGCTCTCAAGGTCGTTGATTTCCCACCCTGTTTAAGATACCCCTGCGGAAGAGTCGAGTTTGACGCCCTTCTGACGCAATGTTTCGAGGAGCGCCGCCAGTTTCTCTTTGTTATAGTCCCACGGCTGCCTAGTCTTTTGTGCCCTGTACGTTGGCCCCAATACCTTCGTGACCCATGTGGCGAAGGCAGCGTTGATCCTTTGTATTGCTTCGCTCCAGTCGCCGTCGTAATCTGACTCCTCGATATCCTCGATGATCTCCGCGGTCAACCCTGACTGCTTGGCAAGATCCTCACGGGTCATTTTCAATTTGCGACGAATGTCGTAAACTCTGCTGGCAAGGGCAGATTGGGCGCGCACGAGTTCAAAACGAGCGATTCGCTCGGGGTCACCCTTAATGAATTCGTTGTATGCCCACGCAACCGCATCAGTGCTTGGCTTCTTTTCAGTCATTGTCCGGCTCCCAGTTGAAAGTGTGAGATTCTGTGTCCTTTTGATATTTTTCCCTCTTCCTTTTCGCCCGTTCGATCTCAACGGGAGGGCTTTGTTTTCTTCTTGAATCCGTGGGTTACGACCGCAGTCTGTCGTTCATGGAAGAAGTATAACATACGCAGTTGAACTTTGTTCGCACGGGCCCGTAATTGATAAATCTTATCTGCGAGATGTTCGCAATCGGGGTAATCAAGTTCGTGTCCATGCTCTTCGAGGCTCATGAGGCGGTCGAGGCATTTGTCTCTCTCGTCTTTAGCCCTTTCCGCCAGCCATTTCCGCATCTCGACGTTATCGCCCTCGTGATAGAATACGACATTCACCGGTGGCATCGGTTCAACCTCCATGCCGCGTATCTATGATTTCAGGGGAACGGTCAAGCAGTTATGTATCTTTTCAGGTTGATCCACCCGAAGCCCGCCGCGTGAGTATGTGAGGGGGGAGGCGGCTTGACATGTTTGTACTTGAGTTCAAGCTCGTCTGATGGCCCGGTAAGCACACACAGGGGTGGATCTTCTCATCAAGGTGGACCTAACTTGGTCGCAATCCCTTCGTAGTCAGGGCATCGATTCGGACCCAATATTTTGATGCGACGTGGGTAGCGGAAGTCGATAAGTCGCAATCCCTTCGTAGTCAGGGCATCGATTCGGACCCCTATTTGCTTGGAGATTTGTATAATCCGAGAGAAATGTCGCAATCCCTTCGTAGTCAGGGCATCGATTCAGACGTGCAGGGGGGCATCATCAGGGGCCGTTTCTGGTAGTCGCAATCCCTTCGTAGTCAGGGCATCGATTCGGACAAACTCGGAATCCCCGATTTTCGCGGCGCCACGGGGAAGTCGCAATCCCTTCGTAGTCAGGGCATCGA
>CAYZET010000015.1:0-944 GCA_964477215.1 uncultured Syntrophaceae bacterium
GAACGACCGTCGTGTTCCTCTGCGTCACTTAGATGGCCACTGGCATCGTGGCAGGAATTGAGTCGTTCGTGCTCTACAAGCTTTTCTCGTTTGTTCTAAGGGTGTACTAAGGAAGTCCAGGACCATATTCAACTCGAAGGAAGGCTCGGTCGACAGACCGAGGTTCCCGGAGAAGAGAGTTGACGCAGGCTCTCCAACGTGTAACACTGGTTATATGCAGTGGTTGTTTTTCTCATATACATTGCCGTCTCGACCCTCTCGCAAGCGGCTTCACACGTGGCGGCAACTGAAGAAACTGGGAGCCGTAAGCTATCAATCTGTGTGAGTACTGCCACATTCAGCCGAACGGCTGACCGAGCTGCAAAAGCTCGCCGGGGACACAGGGGGGTGGAAAGGGGAGGCACCTCTTATCGAAGGGAAGCTCCTTGACAGGAATCAGGAAGAGCGTGTCAGGAGAGCCTTTGCGGCATCGAGAGATGAAGAATATCGGGAGATTATAAGCAAGTGTGAAGACTATGCTAAAGAGATTCAGTTTGAAATCGACCGACAGGATTGCTGTCTTTCCAGAGGTTGAGGAAAACGAGGAGGAACTAGGTAAGCTAAAGAATTGGCAAAAGAAAGTGGAAAAACGCGACATAGTTGAAGCACTGCTGCGCAAGGTGGCCGCAGAAAAGATAAGAGCTTGCGAAACGTTATTTGAGGCCTTTGCTCAAAAAGTGTACGAGCACAGCCGACTCAAAGAGCAAGAAAGGAGGAAGGTGATCAACAAAGACCAATCTTCGCGAAAAGAGGGAGGGCAACGGATGCTGTGGGGTTCAACGGGACGAGCGGACGTCTTCCAAAGAAAGGACAATCCTATGATTGTCCAGAAAGCGGACCTGTTCAAGGCTCTGAATTTAGCGGCGGCAGAGGAGATTTCCAGGATCATGGTGGAAGAGTCCTAC
>CAYZET010000015.1:954-26827 GCA_964477215.1 uncultured Syntrophaceae bacterium
TTTTGAGGCTGGCGCGCCAGCAAGACACTTCTACATCCTCGTTGAGGGGAGAGTACGACTGTCCATCGGAACGGAAGCCCAGATAACCTATACGGTGAGCATCCCGGGCGAGGCTTTCGGGTGGACGGGCTTGGTCGGTCGACCCGAGTACATTGCCACTGCCGAGTGCGTGTCGACAAGTAAGGGCGTAAAGATAACCAACGAAAATCTGAGCAAGATATTCGAGAAGGACGCCGCAACCGGCATGACGTTCTTCAAACGGCTGGCTGGGGCCGTAATTCAGAGACTGCTCTACAACTATGAATCTTTTCTCTCTGAGGGGAGCCTCAAGAAGGTCACCCCGTCCTACGGATAGTCTGAGACAGTGTGGGAGACCAGTGGATGCCTCGTATTTTTAATCCGACCCACGGTACCACAAAGGGAAATCTGCCGCCCTTTGCTATTACGGCTATACTGTGACTCTCGCACTTTCGAGGAGCCTTGCCTTACCCAGAAATGCGGCAAGTACGCAAAGTGCTTTCGCTGCACAAGCGGTGCGCGGAAGTAATGCGTATTCTTTTTGGGGGCCTCTTCACTGAAAGACGAGTGTTGCGGGGTCGCCTCCACCCTCCCGAATTTACGGACCAGAGGCTTAGGCGATCCTGACACAAATGTCCCGCGTCCGCTTTGCCTCCCCCGAGTTACAGGCCTCCGTTAAACCGGAACGGTGCAGAGCCTCGGAAGCAATCGGGTCGTGGTGAGAAATCCTTTTCGATCATCGCGTACGCGCTGTGATTGTGGATCGACTCGAAATTTTCCGCCTCAATGCGGTACCACGGAAAATTGTCTTTCTCACGCAGCCGCGAAAGCGCAGAGCGGACAACGTCTTCCACGAACATGGGGTTATCGTACGCCCTTTCCGTCACGAATTTCTCGTCGGGCCTCTTGAGGAGGGAGTAAATTTCGGAGCTGACCGAAGACTCGACTATCTCGATGATATCTTCAAGCCAGAAAAATTTTTTGAACCTGAGCTGGACGCGGACGATTCCCCGCTGGTTGTGTGCTCCGTATTCGGAAATCTCCTTGGAGCAGGGACACACCGTTGTCACGGGCACTTCCACTCCTACGATCAGGTCGAACCGGTCGGACAGGGAGCCGCGCATGAAACAGGTGTACGACATGAGCCCCGGGGTCCCGCTCACAGGGGCGAGCTTCTCGATGAAGTATGGGAACTCCACGTTCATGTGGGAGCTTTCCGCGTTGAGACGGGATTTTATCTTCTGACAAATATCCTCGAATTTCTCCATCGAGATCTCCCCGCGAAATTCGTTGAGGACCTCGATGAAACGACTCATGTGCGTGCCCTTGAAATCGTGGGGAAGATTGACGAACAGATCGAAGAGCCCCACGGTGTGCTGGCGCTTCTTCTGGCGATCCTTCACCGTAATGGGATATCGCAATCCTTTCACTCCCACCTTGTCGATGGGAATCTTTCGCCCATCGGGCAGACTCTGAACGTCTGGGATCACCGAGTACTCCACGTTTCTATTCCGCGTGATCATGGCCTCGAACCTTCGTACGAACGCTGGGGGAGTTTCTCGGAACGTGCGGCTCACGTTACGTCACGTATGAACGTGGCACGCGAAGAGTCCGACTCCCATATGGATATACTATAGAGCATGTCGGCTTGCTCATTCAATTGCTTGGATACCTCCTCGAAGAGGTATGCGGCGATATTCTCTGCAGAGGGCTCCACGCGATCGAATGGCTCGATTTCGTTAAGATAGCTGTGATCGAGCGGTTCCACCGCGGCGTTGGCCGCTGCCTTCAGGGCGCCGAAATCAATGACCATTCCTCCTTCCCCAGGAGCATCAGATCTGGCGCAGACAGAGACCTTGTAGTTGTGTCCGTGGAGTCGCTCACACTTACCATTATAGTTGCGCAATCGGTGTGCTGCCGAGAAGCTTGTGGTTATTTCAACTTCGTACATAGAACGATTCTCCTGAGGGGTAGTTAATAAAAAACATTAAAATTTACGCCAAACCTGCCGAATGTGTCAAGGAAAATCCAAAAAGTCATTGACACGCACGCGACCCCCGAGCTATATCCTTCGTATCCGCGCCAAGCCACGCTCGCTCCGCGACTTGTGCCGGCAAAGTGCCCTAAGGAGTCACCGGATGACGCTGAGTCGTTTCGGCATCCTCTCTATCATAGCATGTCTCGTCTGCTCGTTGACCACTGGCCCTGCATCCGCTGCCGGCGAAGAGCCGGTCGTCCGCAGAGCTGCCACCCCTTCGACGAACCGCACTTTTCAGATGCATGAGCGGTCCCTCGATGGTCAGAATGGAGAGCAGACCAGACCGCACCTTGGTCTGTCTCCTCTTCCGTACTCGCCCCAGGGTCCCCAAACCGGACCACCTGCGAACGGTCCCACTCAGCGTCCACCAACGATCGGTTTTCCCGACATTCGCGGTCTCATCAAGACAGTGAACCCTTCCGTGGTGGCGATACGAATGCTCGATTCTACCACGTCGTGGCCACTGCGCAACTTCAGCGGGTCAAAGGAATCGGGGCTCAAGGCGATGGGGTACGGTTCCGGATTCGTCGTCTCCAGCGACGGCCTTATTCTGACCAACGAACATGTTCTGCGAAACGGGACCCAGATCGAGGTGGAGCTGCTTGGGGGCAAGAAGTACATAGCCAAAGTGGTCCACAAAGACGAGAAAAACGATCTTGCCCTACTCAAGATCGATGCCGGTAATATGCGCCCCGTGAAATTGGGGGATTCCGATGGTGTCGAGCTCGGGGAGTGGGTGGTTGGAATCGGTAATCCGTACGGAATCGGACAATCTATCATGATCGGGATAGTGAGCGCGCAGCGCCGACTCATCCCCGGATCCGGCTATCCGCCGCTGATACAGATAGACGCAGCCATGAACCTCGGCAACTCCGGAGGGCCGCTTTTCAACCTCGACGGGGAAGTGATCGGCATCACAACGATTTTGTTGTGGAAGAGTCAGGGCATCGGGTTCGCAACTCCGGTCAATGTGGCCAGGGGCTTTATCCAGGGAAGAGTCCACGGTCCGAACAGAACTGCGTCCGTTTCCTCCTTCGCGCCCATCGGTCCAGTTTCCAACGCACCGCGGCTTCTCAAGGAGCCTTTCAATCCTCTCGATCCACCCTGGAAGTTTTCCAGGTGACCCGAGGGGTGCCCAGCCCCCTCATCCTTTTGCGGTGAATCCTTTCCCCACGCGCCACATTGCCCTGCAGAATTATACACGGATGGGGTATAAAGGGGGTCATCTCTGCATCATAGGGAGAATGCGCAGCAACGAGCGCGGAAGAAGGAGCCCCCATGCCAACGAAAAAGGAAAGGGACAAGACCCGGAAGTTGAAAGATGCGTTGATGAAGGAGCCGGCGCGAGTCTGGGACAGGGTTAACCCCAAAGAGCGCAAGGAGATATTTGCGTACGCCGAGACCTACATGGACTTCCTGAATAGGGCTCGTACCGAGCGCAGGGCAGTCCAGTACCTGGTGGAATCTGCATCTGGTCGAGGATTTCGGGATATAGGGTCCCGGGGCAGGCGCCGCGGCCGTGTCTTCTTTGCATCTCGCGGCAAGCTGCTCTTCTTGGCAGTGACTGGGAAACAGCCGATGATCGAGGGCATAAGGTTGATCTGTTCCCATGTGGACGCTCCCCGGCTGGATCTCAAGCCCAACCCCTTGTACGAAGATACTGGCCTTGCTCTTCTCAAGACCCACTATTACGGAGGCATAAAGAAATATCATTGGGTGGCACGGAGCCTTGCCCTGTGCGGCACGGTCGTCCGCTCCGACGGTTCGTCGGTTGAGGTGGACGTGGGCTTCGACGCAGCCGATCCCATTCTCACCATCACTGACTTGCTGCCGCACCTTTCCCGCAAACAGATGGAAAAGAAAGCCTCCGAATTTATGCCCGCAGAAAACCTCAATTTAGTCGCAGGAAATCTGCCTCACCAAGACACGGACTCGGACGATCGAGTAAAGCTGGCTGTGCTTGAGCTCCTGAACACGAAGTACGGAATAACGGAAGAGGACTTCGTGACGGCAGAGCTCCAAGTCGTGCCTGCCGAGCCTGCGCGCAGCGCCGGTTTGGACAGGAGCCTGGTCGCAGGATACGGTCAAGACGATCGCGTGTGCGCATTCGCAAGTTTTACTGCCATGTTGGAGACAGCCGATCCGCAACATACGGCGATCGCTGTCTTCTACGATAAGGAGGAGATTGGATCCGAGGGGAACACGAGCGCGAAATCGCGCCTACTCGATCTTTTCCTCATGGAGCTCCTGAGCTTGACAGGTTTATCCCCGTCAGCAATCAATTTGCACAGGGTGTATTTGAACGGCAAGGCGCTTTCTGCGGACGTGGCTGTCGGCTACGATCCCACATACCCGGACGTGTACGAGAAGCGGAACTCCCCGAAGGTTGGATGGGGCATAAACCTGAAGAAGTACACCGGACATGGCGGCAAGTACATGGCATCGGATGCCAACGCTGAGTACGCTGCCTGGGTGAGGAGACTCTTCAACGACGCGGGGGTTCTGTGGCAGGCCGGGGGCATGGGGAAAGTGGACGAAGGGGGAGGAGGCACAGTCTCCAAGTTTCTGGCAAACACAGGGATGGAGATCCTCGATTGCGGCCCGGCCCTCCTGGGAATGCACTCCCCGCTAGAGCTCATCGCCAAAGACGACATATGGATGTGCAACAAAGCGTTCAAAGTATTTTTTGCCAGCTAGCTCGCGGTGTCCATGAGATAGCCGGACATAGTTCCTTGGAGGTTTACAGGGGGAGACGCGTTGAGGGAGCGAGAGGGAAAAAGCTGAGGAACGAAAATTCATTGATATGAACGCGACAAACTTGGCCCATGGGCTGAATGATTGTATCGGAAAAAAATGGGTGTTCTTCCAGGAATTGGCTTTAGGTGCTATTTTTCTGGCTCGCTTTCTCGGTTGCACGAATGAGAATTGATCGTGAAAAAGGGCTTGCGCTAGGTACGCGAAATACTGTAAATTGAAAAAGTGTCGCGATATCCTGTGACGGAGGGGACCAGTGCCCTGAGCAGGGTTCGCCGTAGCCATATAGCACGCGAGGGCGTGGATGCGATCTCTTGGGCTCCGCAAGACTGAATCGCCTTAGGGATGCACGGTTTAGTAAACCGCTCAAATGCCGTCGGACACTCATCCGTGGCGTGTTGTGACCATCTAAGATCGGAACGGCTCGGGTTCCCCATGGGAATTCCGAGCCAGTGCCGCGCGGGTGCAACTCCCGAGGATCAGACGGAACGGGGACGGCAGAACAGCTCTACCATTGAATCTCAACCCGGAGGTGGTTGTTTATGGACCGCAATGTATGCGTAATCGCCGGTGGAATGTCCAAATGGGGGGTGAGAGACGGCAGCCAACGGGATTTCTACCAAGAAGCAGCCAAGGCTTGCTACGACGATGCGCCGGGGCTCAATCCAAAGGAAATAGACGGCCTGCTCGTTGCTTCCGCCTACACGGAGCGCACTTCGTATCAAACGCATCTGGCTCCTCTGGTGGCCGAGTATGTCGGTGTCAAGCCCAGGAGCATTTGTGCCCGGGTCGAATTGCTGTGCGCGAGCGGAAGTTCAGCCATTATTCTTGCGTTCGGACTCATTAAGTCGGGTCAAGCAGACATGGTGATGGTGGCTGGAGGGGAGAAGCTCTATACGCCCCAGAAATGGGAGGTCTTTTACAGCGAGCTGGCATCGGTTGATCATGACTGGGATGGAGGCCAAGGTCTGGGTTTGCCACCCCCTGTCTTCGCGATGGTAGCAAAGCAGCACATGAAGCAGTACGGAACGAAAAAGGAGCATCTCGCGACCGTGTCTGTGAAGAACAGAAGAAATTCAGCGAAGAATCCGTGCGCACAATTCCAAAAGGAAGTCAGCATGGACGAGGTCATGAATGCCCGCATGATCGTCGCGCCTTTGACCTTGTTTGATTGCTGTCCCATTACGGACGGGGCAGCCGCGATAATATTGGCCGCGGAGGAAAAGGCGAAGCAAGTGACGGACAAGCCACTCGTGTACATACGCGGCACAGGACAAGCTTCCCTGAACAACATGTCAGCCAACATGCCGAGTTGGACCACGTGGGAGGCTCTGAAGATAGCTGGCGAGGAGGCGTACAGGAAAGCGAGAGTCGAGCCCAAAGGCATCGACGTTGCAATGACCCACGACTGCTTCACCATCTCCGAGATCATCGAGATGGAGGACCTGGGATTCTGCAAGAAAGGAGAGGGTGGCTTCTTCGTGGGGGACGGACAGAATGATATCGGTGGCAAGATCCCCACGAATACGGATGGTGGACTCCTCGGCTGCGGTCATCCTTTTGGCGGGACCGGCATACGCCAGGGGATAGAGGTCATGCGTCAGTTGCGAGGGGATGCCGTCCAGCAGGTTGAGGGAGCGTCCCTGGGGCTCACCCACAATCTGAGCGGATTCATTGCGGCTCATACGGTTCTTATTTACGGAAGGGAGGCATCATGAGCACACCGGGAATCCCCATACTCGACGGACGATACATGGTCACCATGGACCTGTATCCTCAGCAGAGTAAAGAATTCAATCAGATGTACCTCTTCTACGAGAATCTGAGAAAAGGCCGCTTCACAACGACCAAGTGCAAGGATTGCGGATCCGAGCCGTTTCCCCCGCGGTTGCTCTGTCCTGACTGTTTCAGCACCAACATGGAATGGGTGGACTGGCCGACCGAAGGGACCGTGATAGAGTCTACCGAGGAAGTGGTCGGAGTCCCGCTGGGCTTTGGACGGGCTCCCTTGATTCATGCCCTCGTGGACTTGCAGGGCAAGCGAACTCTTTTTGTCCGTATCCTCAATTGTAAGGAAGGTGAGCTCAAGCCGGGGGATAAGGTCAAATTGTCGGTGTTCGACGTAGACCCGGTTCCCCAAGAGGTAGGGAAAGATGTCGTAGAGATGCCTCGAGTCTTCTACGCGTTCGAACCGGTGAAATGATATCAGGTTATCCGGCGTTGGGGCCGCTGTAGAGCTCCCCATGGCGCCGCGCTGCTATTGACTTTCGGTGGGCTGCTGCCGACCCGAAGGTCCGAATCAATGGAATTTGCACAGGAGGATGAATATGGCACTTGAATGGTTGCCTCGCGACGACAGACTGAAGGATCATATTCTTTTTGGTCCTGAGCATTGGGGAACTGAAGCACCGTGCACGGTGTACGAAAAGAAGCCTTTGACCGATCCAAACGGGAACCAGATCGAAGGCTTGTATGTGGCCTGGATCCGACTGAACAACCCCAATCAGTATAACTCCTACACCACCGAAATGGTAAAGGGCGTTATCGCGGGATTCAGCGCAGCGAGCCAGGACCGTACCATTGTCGCAGCCGTTTTCACAGGCACGGGAGACCGCGCATTCTGCACCGGCGGCAACACGAAGGAATACGCAGAATACTATTCCAAGAGGCCTCATGAGTACGGCGAGTACATGGACCTGTTCAATGGCATGGTTGACGCCATCCTGAACTGCAAGAAACCCGTAATCTGCCGGGTCAACGGCATGAGGGTGGCCGGCGGCCAGGAAATAGGCATGGCTTGCGATCTAGCCGTTGCCAGTGACCTGGCCATTTTCGGTCAGGCTGGCGCACGGCATGGATCGAGCCCAGACGGAGGCTCTACAGATTTTCTTCCCTGGTTCCTCAGCATGGAAGATGCGATGTGGAATTGCGTGAGCTGCGAGATGTGGTCCGCGTACAAGATGAAAGCGAAGAATCTGATCTCCAAGGCAGTACCCGTCCTAAAGAAAGGTGACACGTTTGTTCGCAACCCGCTCGTGATCACCGACTCGTATGTGAAGGACGGAGAGATTGTGTACGGGGAGTTCAAGACCGGGAGCGAGGCCAAAGAGGCCAAAGAGATGATGAAAGATCTCCCCGTCGATTTCGAGCTCTTGGACAAAGAGGTCAACAGGATAATATGGACATTTGCAAACCTGTTCCCCGGGTGCCTCATCAAGGCCATCGATGGGATCAGGGCCAAGAAGAAGTTCTTCTGGGATCAGACGAAGCTCGCCAACCGGCATTGGCTCATGGCAAACATGGGCTATGAGGCGTTCCTCGGATTCAACGCGTTCAACACCAAGAAAATCACGGGCCAGGATGTGGTTGATTTCATTAAGTGGCGGCAGCTCTTGGCCAAGGGCGCTCCAGCCACAGCCGAAACCTTTGCGGAATGCATGGGTAAGCCAAAGGAATAAACAGACAATGAGGGGGGCTCCTCACGGCATGCGATGAGGAGCCCATTCAACGAGTCCGAGGGAGCCGTATAATGGCCATAGCTTGAACTGGCACAGTTCGGCAGACCTCATTCCGGACCCTCACCTTGCACTCCTTCCATTGGGATCGAGCCGGGGTGAGGGTTCCTGGTTTTTGGGCATTGCCGAAACGCAAGGCCGATTCGTGCCAAGGAGGACAAGATGGAATATCGGTTGATTACCTGTGAAAAGTTGTATGACGGGGCTGTCGTGAGAATCGTGCTCAACTCCCCGAAGGCCAATGTCCTGGAAGCAGCAATGCTGCGAGAAATCTTACAGGCTCTTGACGAAGTGGCCAATCAGCGGGATGTCAAGCTCATCGTGTTCGAGGGAGCCGGAAAACACTTTTCTTTCGGTGCAAGCGTGCCGGAGCACACCAAGGAAAACGCCGCAATGATGCTCAAGGCTTTCCATGCAATGTTCTACCGTCTCATTGATGTGGCTATTCCCACCATGGCCATAGTCCGTGGTCAATGCTTGGGTGGCGGCATGGAGCTGGCGTTGTTCTGCAATTTCCTCGTGGCGGACAAGACTGCGAAGTTCGGCCAGCCCGAGATCGTCCTCGGAGTCCTTCCGCCGCCGGCTTCGGTGATGTTGCCCAGGAAGGTGGGACAAACCTGCGCTGACGACATTGCCCTCACCGGCAGAACCCTTGACGCGGAGGAAGCCCATCGAGCTGGCATCGTGTCGCTTCTCGTGGATTCGGAGCAGGATGCATGGCAGGCGGCAGTCCAGTGGATTGAGCAGCATATCCTGCCCAAGAGTGCCGTGTGTCTCAAGATAGCGAATAAGGCAGTTCGAATGGGATTCTTCCGGGCATTGCGTGAAGATTTACCACGTATGGAAGCCTTGTACCTGAAAGAGCTCATGGAGACCAACGACGCCAATGAGGGCATCACCGCTTTCCTGGAAAAGCGAAAGCCCGTGTGGAAGAACGAGTAACACGGACTGGGGGTCAGGTCTTGTTTCTTGATCTTCCCTTCACCTCTAAAACTCGCTTGCTCGGTTTAGACAGGGCCAGTGTCCTATTCACAGACCATTGTCATCATAGATTTTTCAAGAAACAAGACCTGACCCCGTGCCCAGAAGAATTACGCGATCTCGTCAATGGCCTTTTGGGCTTCCACAAATGCTCTGGTCACCTGCGAGTCGCTCAGCTTGGCTCGTTCGTAGAGCTCGGGCACTGTCATGAGATCGGCCTCGATGAGCTTCTCGAATACGCTCTGGAGTCCGTCCGGAGTAAGCCCGTACTTGTTCATTAGGGCCGAATCGTCCATCCCGTCTCGCATATCCGATACAAAGTCCCTCGCTTTGATCTTCACCATGATCAAATGCCTTTTTGACGGAGAGCCAGGTCATCTGACTGCATGTTACCCTTGTCCGCGTCATATGTGAAGAGCAATCCTGCAGTTTTTTCTCCTCGGGTCTTGTTTCAGGCCGTTGAAGGACACGCTCGCGCTGCCATCGAGCCCATACCGTTTTCAGCAGTTATGAAATTGTTGACACTGTAATGGGCGAGAGTACTGTATGATTAGAATCATCGAAGCTCGATGCACACGGAAGCTGTCATGGGGAGGGACTTATGAACACGTTGAAGAAGCTGTTTGTGTTGGGTGCAATGGTGCTTTTCCTTGGGATGCCGAACCTGGCGTCGTCGCGAATCATCTTCACCGTCTGCCAATGGTATAACGTTGAGAAAAACTGCTATAGGTGCTCGGATTATTTCTCTGTGCGATCGGAAGAGGAGGCAAAGCGCAAGTGCAAGGGCGGGACGCCGTACTATTTTCCCAGCGTGGGAGCGCTCCATGGATGGATGATCGGCAACTGCACTTGTGACCACGACGACTGACAAGCACGAGGTACTCTGTGGCGAACATAGGGTTGCTTATGCACGGCAACGATGTTGACCTGAGTATAGTAGCACGCGTTCAGAATGGTGGCGAGCGCAACAATGGCCAGCAGCGACGGTTTCCGAACCTGATGAACGCCTGCTGGAATCCCTCGGTTTGCGAGACTGCGCTCTGGGGCTGAATCTTCACTGGGGGAACCAGCGGACTTGAGGCCGCCCCACCGAGCATTTTTTGGCGGCAATTACCCGTAGCGCCGGCGTCTCGCCGGCGATCTTGTTCTCAGCGTGCCTTGAACGAAGGGCGGGTTGTAGAAAGAGTCTCAAAATCGGACATCAGGCCAGGATTTACGGGAATTGCTGTAGGGGTGGTTCGTGAACCGCCCAGAATCAGGTCGCTTCTCGAAGCGCCCCTCCGTACGAATCCCATCCGAAACCGGTTCCGAGACAGTCTCTGCAGACCCGCCCCAACACTGTTACTCCTACAGGGCGATTCCTGCCTCGAAGGTCAGCCTATCTCCGTCCACGGTAGCTCGTATGTTCTGACCGGGCTGGAACTTCCCGGAAAGAATCTCCAGGGCAAGCGGGTTTTCGATAAGGCGCTGAATAGCCCTTTTGAGAGGCCTTGCCCCATATGATGGGTCATATCCTTCTTCCGCAAGAAGATCCCGAGCCTTGCTGTCCAGTTCCAGAACAAGCTTGCTCTGGGCTAGTCGCTTGTTCAACCGAGCAATCTGGAGATCCACGATCTCCTTGATCTGCTCTCTGTCGAGGGAGTGGAAAATGATGACGTCATCCAGACGGTTGAGAAACTCGGGTCTAAAGTAGCGTCGCAACGCCTCCATCACCTCTGCTTTCATGGCTTCTTCATCCCTGCCTGCAAGGTCGCGGATCTCCGCGGACCCGATATTGGAAGTCATGACAATGATGGTGTTGCGAAAATTGACCGTTCGGCCCTTGCCATCCGTAAGTCTGCCATCGTCCAGGATCTGGAGCATGGCATTGAAAACCTCTGGATGAGCTTTCTCCACCTCGTCGAAGAGGACGACCGAGTACGGCCGGCGACGCACGGCCTCAGTGAGATAGCCCCCCTCTTCGTAGCCCACGTAGCCGGGTGGAGCCCCAATGAGCCGAGCAACCGAATGACGCTCCATGTACTCGGACATGTCAATGCGCACCATGGCCTGCTCGTCGTCAAAGAGGAATTCCGCGAGAGCCCGCGCCAACTCGGTCTTTCCCACTCCGGTCGGGCCGAGGAACATGAACGAGCCGATCGGGCGATTCGGATCCTGGAGCCCGGACCTGGCCCTGCGAACCGCGTTTGCCACGGCAACTATAGCTTCCTTCTGTCCCACCACGCGATTGCTGATACGCTCTTCCATTCGTATCAGCTTTTCCACCTCTCCTTCGAGCATCTTTGAGACCGGGATGCCCGTCCACTTGGCCACTACTTCCGCGACATCCTCGGGACCGACTTCTTCCTTCAGCAACCCCCCGTCCTTCTGGATTTCAATCAATTGTGTGTTCCGCTCATTGATGTCCCTCTCGAGCGCGGTCATCATTCCGTATTTCAACTCCGCAGCTCTGCTGAGATCTCCTTCTCGCTCAGCCCGTGCAGCGTCGTTTTTTGCGCGTTCGTAACGCTCTTTGAGCTCACGGATTTCCATGATGACCTTCTTTTCCTGCTGCCAGGTTCTCTTGAGATCGGAAGACTGGACTGACAAGCGAGCAATTTCCTCGCGGACCTTCTCGAGCCGTTCCTTGCTCGCAGGATCAGATTCCTTGGTCAATGCCTGTTCTTCGATCTGAAGTTGAATGATACGTCGCTCGATTTCATCGATTTCCGTTGGCATGGAGTCTATCTCTATGCGCAACTTCGACGACGCTTCGTCAATCAGATCCACTGCTTTGTCCGGGAGAAACCGGTCCGTGATATAGCGGTCGGAGAGGGTCACAGCCGCGATAATCGCTGCATCCTGAATCCGAACTCCGTGGTGCACCTCATAGCGCTCCTTGAGCCCGCGCAAGATCGCGATGGAATCTTCTACAGAGGGCTCGGCAACGTATATCGGTTGAAACCTGCGTTCCAACGCTGCATCCTTCTCGATGTACTTACGGTACTCATTGACCGTAGTGGCACCCACTGCACGCAATTCTCCTCGGGCCAGGGCGGGTTTGAGCATGTTCGATGCATCAACAGCCCCTTCCGCTGCCCCTGCTCCCACCAAAGTGTGCATCTCGTCAATAAACAAGATAATTTCACCAGCGGCCGTGGTCACCTCTTTGAGCACCGCCTTCAGACGCTCTTCAAATTCCCCCCTGTACTTGGACCCGGCCACAAGCTGGCCCACATCGAGGGCAAGGACTCGCTTCCCCTTCAAGGACTCTGGTATGTCTCCTGATACAATCCTTCCGGCAAGTCCTTCCACGATAGCAGTCTTTCCCACTCCGGGATCCCCGATAAGAACCGGGTTGTTCTTGGTTCTTCTCGATAGAACCTGGATGATTCTGCGAATCTCGTCGTCTCGTCCGATAACCGGATCGAGCTTACCTTTGCGAGCGAGCTCCGTCAGATCCCTTGTAAACCGCTTCAGGGCTTGGTACTTCTCCTCTGGAGATTGGTCGGTCACTCGCTGCGTCCCCCTGATTTCCGCGAGAACCAGGTAAATTTTTTCTTTTGAGGCTCCGTGGCGATTCAGAATGCGCGCTGCTTCTGTGCCTTTGACTTCCGACAACGCTATCAGGAGGTGTTCTACCGAAACGTATTCGTCCTTAAGATCCTCCATCTCCTTGAAAGAGGTCTCGAGAACCGTTCTGAGCGATTGGGAGAAGTATTGATCCGCGGAAGCGCCGCTCTGTTTGGGCAGACGCTCGACCGATTGGAGCACTTCGTTTCGAAGTCCTTCAGGATTAGCGCCCAGCTTTTTCACAATCTCCACACAGATTCCCGCTTCATCCGAAAGGAGAGCCAGGAGCAGATGCTGCGTATCCACCTGAGGATTTCCTCGCTTTGCAGCAACATCTTGGGCGGTTTCCAGAGCTTCTTGTGACTTCAAAGTGAATTTATCCAAGCGCATGGTTGGCTCCTTTTTCTCCAACATTTCCTACCGGCCCCGGGAAACTTCCTGTGCCGAGCGAACCCTTTCCCTTTGGTTCACCCATCGAGAGCCTCAGAATCGGGGTCTTTATTGGCTGGCCTGAGATCACGACGTACCGTGTTTGTTCACGTGTAAAGGGGCAGATCAGTTCCCGAAAGCGGCTCACTTTACCTAACAGGTAAATCATGGTTACCTAGCTGTCAACCGTGCCGGAATCCAGTTTCGCTCCGAGCCCGCAATCCTGAGAGCACATTGTTCTTCTCGTTGACAGGATAGGGCCTGCAAGCGTAAGATCAAAAAAAAAGAATCGATTGTGTGGGCTCGAGCTCCGGAGCGGAGGTTGCGAGCGGAATCCGTTTCCGCATTGGGGGAGCGTGATAACGGGTTGGTTTGTGACGGCTGCCGGGCTGTCGCTATCAAATGTCGTACCGTGATCGGATCAGGATTCGGTGCACTGCAAGAAAGGAAGGGGTGCCATTCTCGTGGTCACGCACGGAGATCCCCCAGGAACATTGAGCGAAAACGGTCAATTACGTCGACTCATGATGAGCTCTGGTCCTGTCCTCGCTATAGACGACGATCCTACTATCAGGGGATTGCTGGCAGATCTTCTTTCCCTGAACGGCTATTCCGTAATCACGGCAAGCGAAGGGCGTGAAGGAATAGAGTTGTTTTGCCAGCAACACCCCGATCTCGTGATCACCGATATCCAGATGCCACACATGGATGGACTCGAGCTCCTTCGCCAAGTGAGGGATGTGGATGAGTCAGTCCCTGTGATTCTCGTGACTGGTCACGGAGACCTGGACAACGCGCTAAGGGCTTTGCGCCGCGGCGCGTATGACTTCTTGCTCAAGCCTATCAATCCGGAAATTCTCCTCAACACAGTTCGCAAGGGGCTGGAGCATTGTAGGCTCCGGCGATTTGAGAAGAATTACCGCAAGCTCCTCGAGGAGCAGGTCGAAGAGCGCACGCGAGAGCTTGCGGAGCGCACGAAAGAGTTGGCCAGAACCAACGAGTTTCTGCAGGGTATACTCGATAGCTCCACAAGCGTGGCCATTATGTTGACCGATTTCGAGAACAAAGTGCTGTTCTGGAACAGCGGCGCGGAGAATATCTACGGCTATTCCGGAGAAGAGATGATCGGCAGCTCCGTTCTAGACCTATTCCCGGCGGACGACTCCACGTTGGAGACTTTGGATAAAATGTCCGGGCTTTTGCGACACAGAACGGGGACGGTCCAGGAGAACGTGAAGCAAGTGGCAAAAGATGGCCGGATGCTTACTGTTTCCATGGCAGTGTCCCCGATGCGTGACGCGTCAGGGAATGTCAGAGGCATCCTCGGACTCGGTCTGGATGTGACCAAAGAGGTCCACTTGCACGAAGAGTTGCTTGATTCGTATAAGATGATCAAGAAAATTCAGGGTGCATCCGTGTTTGCGCTTGCCAAGCTCGCTGAATCCAGAGACGGGGAGATCGCGTGCCACCTCGAGTGTCTCCAACAATACTGCCACGTTCTTTGCCGACGACTCCGTCAGAGAGAGCGATATCGGGATATTATGACCGACCAATTTATAGAGGACCTCGTCCAGAGTTCTGTGTTGCATGATATCGGCAAAGTGGGGGTGCCCGATTCAATCCTGTTCAATCGCGACAAGTTCGGTCTGGACGAATACGAGGTCATGAAACAGCACACAATCCACGGTGGTAGAGCCCTTGCCGAAGCAGCAGAAAAGGTCGATGAAGGGGAGAACTTTCTTTCAATGGGAAAGGACGTTGCCTACTACCACCATGAGCGCTGGGACGGGTCCGGTTATCCCTTCGGGCTTAAGGGGCAGGCTATTCCCCTCTCTGCCCGTATTGTGGCCATCGCGGATGTGTACGATGCTCTCACCACGGAACGACGTTACAAGCGGGCTTACACCCATGAGGAAGCACGAGAAGTGATCGTCAAGGAAAAAGGGAAGCAGTTCGACCCGGAGCTTGTGGAGGCGTTCCTTGACGTAGAAAGAGAATTTCAGCAGATTCGGGACTGGGTCTCGAAGCGTGCTGCGAGAAACAAAGGACTAATGCCAAAGGTGAAAGCTGCGTTCCCGTAGACCGGGACAATTTGATCTCGGGGCGATCGATGAGGAAGGGAATTTTCGGCGACAACGGAGACCTGGAGCTGCATGGCTCAAGAAGAATGCTCTAGTGGAGCGCATTAAGAGTAGGTCCGAACCTGATTCGCAGACCAAGTCATAGATGACCCCGCGAAAGCACTGTCCGCGCTCCACTATCGTGTCGTCCAGAATCCAGGAGCTCCAAAGGGACTGTTGGGAATCTCAACGCCCGTGACGAGCGCCTTTCGATCGCAGGCTCATTGGCTTTCAACCGCGAACACTGCTACGCAAATACAATGTATGGCAGTGTACGTGCTGTGAGTCCATCAGAGAGACTGTAACGCTATTGGGTTTTGGGACCGGAAATATGACACGCAGGGAGCCCGAGGAGTAGATGCCCCCTTCCTTCACTTCAGAGCGGAGCGGGCGCGTTCAGCTTTCTCGCGTCCCTTTGGATAGGAGAGGCGGTCTGTGGAGCCGATCACGATGTCCCCTCTTGCCTGGCGGGTACCTCTGTACAGCGTTCGGGGCCTTCAATAGACCGTGGCAGAGGGGTTAGTCGATGGCTCAAATTGACGCGCTGCTCAAATCCGCAGTCAGAGCTCAAGCCTCAGATGTGCATATTGCCACAGGAAGCTCTTTCATCTTTCGACAGTTCGGTAAGCTCAAGAGAATCAAATCCCCGGAAGTGAAGCCCGACGTCGCCAAGAAACTTATATACGAGATTCTTAATCCCAATCAATGCACCGTCCTGGAACAAAACCTACAGATCGATTTCAGCTACGAGATCAAAGGGTTGGCCCGGTTCAGGGGGAACGTCATTCTCCAGCGAAAAGGTTTGGATGCAACCTTCAGGGTCATCCCTCTGAAAATCCCAACCATCGAGGAACTTGGCCTGCCGCCGGTGGTGCAAAAGTTTTGTGACTTCCACCAGGGGCTCATTCTTGTAACCGGCGCTACAGGACAGGGAAAATCCACTACTCTCGCTTCCATGATCGATCTGATCAACTCCACGAGACCGGTCCATATCCTCTGTATCGAAGATCCCATAGAATTTGTGCACCCCCTGAAAGTGGGGGTAGTCAACCAAAGACAGCTCGGGATGCATACCAGGTCCTTCTCCAATGCCCTTCGAGCGGCTCTGAGAGAAGACCCGGACGTGATTATGGTAGGCGAATTGCGGGATTTGGAGTCTATCCGCCTGGCGGTAACTGCAGCAGAAACGGGACACCTGGTCCTGGGCACACTTTCCACGTCGTCCGGCCCCAAGACCGTTGACAGGCTCATCGACTCGTTTCCATCGGACGAACAGAACCAGATACGCACCATGCTGG
The DNA here is from genome assembly GCA_964477215.1 of uncultured Syntrophaceae bacterium. Taxonomy (GTDB): domain Bacteria; phylum Desulfobacterota; class Desulfomonilia; order Desulfomonilales; family Desulfomonilaceae; genus JBFMDN01. The sequence goes on from CAYZET010000015.1 coordinate 17,660, forward strand.
CCGAGGGACTTCGGGCCGTCATAACCCAACGGCTCCTTCCCCATGCAAGTGGTACGGGAATGGTGCTGGCAGCGGAGATTATGATAGGCACTGTTCCGTTGGCGAATCTCATTCGGACGGAAAAGACATACCAGTTGCCGTCAGTGATGCAGACCGGCCGAGCCCAGGGAATGCAATCCATGGACGATTCCATCCGACAGTTGCTCAACGCCAAGAAGATCACGATCGAGACTGCTAGAGAGTTCGCAGAGAACAAGAAGGCGTTCCGCGCCTGAAACAAGGTGGTCACATGCCCAAGATTGACGCACTGTTTCACGAAATGATCAGAGCCGGTGCTTCCGACCTGCACATGGTGCCAGGCCTTCCTCCAATGCTCAGGCTCAAAGGGGATCTGGTTGCCACAAAACACAAACCCTTATCCCATAAGTTCAACCAGGAACTGTTTTTCGAGATGATGTCTCCCGAACAACAGAAACGGCTCACCACGACGCTGGAGCTGGATATTGCCTACGAGGTGGCCGGCCTCGCTCGTTTCAGGTGCAACTTTTTCTACCAAATGCGAGGGGTTTCGGCTGTGTTCCGCCAGATTCCGACCCAGATCAAGACCCTGGACGAGCTTGGCATGCCTCCAGGGGTGAACAGCGTTTTGAAAATCCGCAAAGGTCTTGTGCTCGTAACGGGCCCGACAGGATCGGGCAAGTCCACGACCCTCGCCGCGATCATTGACCACATCAATTCTAACCGGGAAGCACACATAATCACGATCGAGGATCCTCTTGAGTTCGTGCATCAGAACAAGAAGTCTCTCATCACGCAGCGGGAGATAGGATCTCACGCCCGGGATTTCGCCGATGCCCTGCGGGTCGCTTCCCGGGAAGACCCGGATATTATTCTCGTGGGGGAGATGCGTGACCTCGAGACCATAGCACTCGCTCTCACCTGCGCAGAGCTGGGCATACTCGTTTTCGGTACTCTCCACACAAACAGCGCTGTCAAGACAATCGACCGCGTCATAAACGCTTTTCCCGCATCCCAGCAGAATCAAATACGGAGCATGTTGAGCGAATCGCTCAAGGGAGTACTTGCGCAACAGCTTATAAAGACCGCGGACGGCAGGGGAAGATGTGCAGCGGTGGAGATTCTTATCACAAACCACGGGGTGAGCAATCTCATTCGGGAAGGAAAGCTCTCGCAGATCGCCTCAGCCATATACACCGGCGCAGCAGAGGGGATGCAGACGATGGACCAAGCCCTCCAGAGATTGGTCGACCAGCGCAAAATAACGCCAGAGGACGCGTACTGGAAAGCCATTGACAAAGAGTCGTTTGCCAATCAGTGCAGGGAGTCGCTCGTCGCGTGATTGTAAGAAACCGGGAATGGTGTTCGAAAAACGAAAGCCCCGGAAAGGAGGATGAGAACCGGGGCTTCCCGCACGAGGATAAGGTATGTTGAGCAGCGGGCTACGCCTCCCGCTGTGTGGCAACCCTTAGACCATGATTCTCAATGGTTGTCAAGATTTTTTAAAGTTAAACATTAAAATAGGCGAAAAAAACCTTATCCCGAATTCTCGTATTTTTGAATAACCCTTTAAGATATCAATGATTGTCTATATGGAGGCGCGAATCACGTCCGCCTTCCCAACCACCCCGATCAATTCCCCTTTCTCCACCACAGGGATCGTGTAATACTTCTCCTCGTACATGAGCCGTGCCACCTCTGAAATGTCCGTCTCCGGCCCCACGGTCACCGCTGGTCGCGAATAGATGTCTTCCACGGTGGTGGCGGTGATACGCCTGAACTCTTTCTCCAGGCGCCAGGGATTATCCAAGGGGATCATCGCGTCCAGGAGAACGAATATGGTAGGAATGTGAAGTGGCTGGTTCTGCTTCACGAGGTCCGATTCGCAGACCACTCCGAGCAGACGTCCTGCGTCGTCCACCACCGGCGCTCCATTTATGTGGTTTTCGGCGAGAATCCGTGCAAGCTCCCGCAGGGTAGTCTCGGGTTTGACGGTGATTACCTGCCGGGTCATGACTTCCGACACTCTTGGCATAGCTCCTCCGGAGGTTGGGGGAGTGAGGATGGATGACCGCTTGTCCCCGCCACCCCGACGTGTTTCGCTTGATGACATTGTGACACAGTGGTAGTTTATCCAATATGGGGGAAGATTTCCAGAGCAGAGATCTCTGAATGGAGAATCATGGTGCACTTCCAGAGGACGGGGGAAACTCCTGTGTCAAGAGAGGGATCTATCTTTCTTGTTCCTTTCCGGATGAGTGGTGGCAGGCAGTCATGAGGAGAGAATATGAAGAGTCATCGTAAGGAACTGTGGTTTTCGGTGCCGTCCAGAAGGGCATTCATCAACATAACACGCGAAGTGGAAAAAGCGGTTCGAGAAAGCGGGGTCAGGGAGGGCTTGGTGCTGGTCAACGCCATGCACATTACCGCATCTGTGTTCATTAATGACGATGAAGCGGGCCTGCATCAAGATTACGAGAGGTGGCTGGAGCAGTTGGCCCCTCACGAGCCAGTCGGTCAATACCTCCACAATCGGACTGGTGAGGACAACGGCGACGCTCACCTCAAGCGTCAGGTGATGGGGAGAGAGGTAGTAGTTGCCATTACCGACGGCACGCTCGATTTCGGTCCGTGGGAGCAAATCTTCTATGGGGAATTTGACGGTGGCCGCAGGAAACGCGTTCTGATTAAGATCATTGGGGAATAGCCCCTAGCAGATGCTGTCACGAAGGTTGGCACCCTCAGCCTGCCGTTTTGAGGCTGCGGTTTATCCGAGGGTCAGTCCTTTCGGCCCTCGCCGCATGCAAGCTTGATCTTGGCGACGAGCTCTTCGAGCTCACACGGCTTGCTGAGGTAGTCGAACGCTCCCAGCTCGATGCCTTCTTTTGCAGCACGATCAGAGCCATGTCCGGTAAGCATAATAACGGCCATAGAGGGAACCATCTTCTTAAATATTTTGAGGAGCTCTATCCCGTCCATATCTTCCATCTTCAGGTCAACAACGGCTACGTCAAAATCTTCTTTTCTCAGGGCCTGGATACCTTCCGACCCCGAGAATGTGGCAGTGACCTGGAAGTTTCTCTTGGATAGTCTTTTGCGAAGAATAGTCGCATACCCTACTTCGTCATCGACGAGAAGGACTTTGGGCAATGCCTTCCGTTCTTGTGGTTGCTCTAACATGTGGATGTTCTTCCCCGATCATGCTTCTGCGATCTTGCCAGAGGGTACTACCGCAGCGGGTTTCTTTTCCTCCTTGTGGAGAGGGCTTATGGGAATATGCACGTGGAACGCCGTTCCCACCCCGACTGCGCTATTTACGGTGATCTCGCCTCCCATTTTCCTGACGATCCCGTAGCAGATTGAAAGCCCGAGCCCGGTTCCCTTGCCCACAGGCTTCGTAGTAAAAAAGGGATCGAATATTCTCGCAAGGTTTGCCTTAGGGATTCCTGGACCGTCATCCTCCACGTCTATCACCACTCGGTCACCCTTAAGCCGCGTCGTCACCTCAACTTTGCCGCCTCCGTTCTCCAGGGCGTCGAGGCTGTTATTGATGAGATTGAGCATGACCTGCTGAATCTCCGAGGGAGACACGTCTGCGGTGGGCAAGTCGGGGGTGAGGTTCGAGATCAGCTTGACGTTGCTATATCGTGCCCTCTGTTGAGAGAGCGCTACGACCTCTTCGACTAGGTCGTTGAGTTGGATGTTCTGGGCTACCGGCTCGGTTTTCCTGGCAAAGCTGAGCAACTTTTGCGTAATCTGCTTACAACGTTTGCCTTGAGTATTGATCTGGGTCAATGCGCGCTTGAATTCGTCCAGGCTCTTGCACTGTTTCAGGTCTTCGTCTTCCAGCAGGTCTTCGATCCATCCGGCCTCTTCCACCATGATGGCCACGGGATTGTTTATTTCGTGAGCTATTCCTGCGGCCAGCTCTCCCACAGAGGCCAGCTTTCCTGCTTCTATCACCTGCTCGTTCATCATTTCCTTTTGAAGATCCGCCTCAGAGATTCGGCGCACCATTTTTCGGGACAGTACTACTGCCATGAGAACGATTCCCATGACGCCGAAGACGAAGATCAATCCCGCGAGGGCACGTGTGCTGTGGATGACCGCATACGCGTCCGTGGCGTTCTGTCGGAACGCGAGAATCCAATCGCCACCTTTGAGGCTCGTCATGACGTGGAGACACACGTCTCCTGACGTGTCAGGCTCCTCAACCACTGTTACCTTTTCGGGTACGACCCACTCTGAACGAAGGAAATCCATATACACTTGTGTGGAGGACATCACGGCTCGGCGAGGAGTCGTCTGGAATTCCCCTTTCTTATTAAGAATAAAGGCCAGACCTGTCTTGCCCATACGTATGTCCTGAACGAGCGAGTTGAATCTTTCGAAGTCCACCGTGGCTCTAAGGATCCAGACTTCACCGTCGCTTGACACCTGGCGAACAGCGACGATGAAATGGGGAAGCCCTCTGAGACCATGGAACACATCGCTGATGTAGTAGTGCCTTTCGATGGCCTGCTTGAACCATTCGGCATCCGAATAATCGGCCCTTCTGAGCTTGAATGGTCCCGCATAAGCCACCTGAATTCCCGCTGCATTAACGACGCCCAGATCTACGAATGATTTCACATACGAGTCCCTTAGCTTGGTCAATTTGTTGGTGAGGAATTGTTCGTCGGAAAATTCCTCGAACGAGTGAGACTCTGCCAAGACCCGTATATTGGCGACTCGTTCATCGAGGAAGTTGTCGACCGTTCTCGCGTGCTCTCTCACCATAGACTTCAGGTGATCGAGAGCTATCTCCCGGTACGAGATTTGGAAATAGTACAGAATTGCTGCGGCGATAACGATGAGGGGAGCCACCGATACCAGGAGAATGCTCACGATCATGTTCCTGGTGAGATACCTGTAATAGCCGTCGTCATGATGAAATGAGGAGCTCATTATCCACCCAATTCCACGACAACCTTCCACTCATCCTGCGCCAAAAAGATGTATTGCCGCGGGAATTCTGCTAATCTTGGTCGTGACCCTGCACGGGCCGTGGTTCACCATTATAGCGCTAACGGCAGTCAATTCTCAACTGTCAAGTGGCATACGTTTTGCTCGGCAACTGCGGGGCTGAGGTCCGGTTGACCCAGATTTTGGAGCGCATTCCGTCGGGGGTGGCTCTGCCCATATTTCAGACATCAAGATTCTATCTTGAAAGGGCGAAAGGAGTAAGACTATGAATTGGGGCTCGCGGCTGTACAGGATGTTCGTGGCTGCTTCGACGGCCCACGCGAGGTGGGACTACGAGACATCCATGACGATCTTGCGCGACAGAAAAAGACTCTACCTTCTTGGGGTCATGCTGTTGCCGATCATTGTCGTGTCAGTGGCCTTTGCCGCAAACTCGGAGGCATTGGGAGGTCATAAAGCGTACACGCCTGCCTACTACTCGACCACGATCTTCCTGGTTTCAATCGTTATCGGCCTGTGCGCCGGTCTCATCACCGGTTGCATTGGAGCGGGGGGCGGGTTCATCATAACTCCAGCCCTGATGAGTGCAGGAGTTAAGGGAATCCTCGCTGTTGGGACCGACCTCTTCCATATTTTCGCCAAGGCGATCATGGGGACGGCGGTCCACAAGAAGCTGGGAAATGTTTCAGTCGGGCTCGCTGTGGCGTTCCTCGTAGGGGCGGGAATCGGTGTCACGGGTGGTGGAAAGATAAACCGTGCTCTGTATGAGACCAATCCGGTCTTGAGCGACACCTTCATCAGCGTCGTGTACGTGGTGTTACTCGGGTTTCTTGGCTTCTACTCCTTATTTGACTTTTTCAAGCTCAGGAAGTACGGGGCCGACGTGGGCGCCCATGGCGGCGAAAGCCCAAAAGGGGAAGAAGCGGCCTCCGGAAAAGTTGGACTGCCTGCCAGACTGCAAGCTTCGTCTATCCCGCCAATCATTCGCTTTGATGAGGACCTTGTCCCTGGAGGAAAGAGGATCCCGGCCCTCTTCGTGGCCGTATGTGGGGCCATTGTCGGGTTTGCCGCAGCGATCATGGGAGTGGGCGGCGGCTTTCTGACGTTCCCCATGTTCGTGTACGTGCTCGGTGTCTCATCATTCACCACCGTAGGAACAGACATTCTCCAGATCATTTTCACCGCCGGATACGCGTCAATAGCCCAGTACGCAATCTACGGCTTCATCTTCTACACCCTGGCCATGGGCATGTTGCTGGGCTCCCTCATTGGCATACAGTTGGGAGCGCTGACCACGACCGTGGTGAAAGGCATCTATATCCGGGGATTCTATGCCATAGCCATTCTGGCGGGTTTTGTGAACAGGCTTTTCGCGTTGCCAGAAAAGCTCGCACAATTGGAAGTCATAGACCTGTCTCCAGCGGTGGGACACATGCTCACTCAGCTAGGTACCTGGATCTTCTTCGTCGTCATCGGCATCTTCGCCGCGTGGGTAATAGGAAAATTCTTTGGAAACATCAGATACCTGCGAGGGGAGGTTTGAAACATGTTAATACCGAACAAAGGGGCCTTGATCAAAGGATTGCTGCTGCTGGTCACGTTCGGCGTGGTTCTAGTGGCCATGTTCCTCCCGCTTATAAACGGTCACAACGCGTTGGAAGCTGCTGACAGATTGTTCAACTCCATTGCCAAGGGATCCACCTATTATATCGAAGACCTTCTGAAGAAGACGCAAGGGCTCAAGGAGACGTCATTTACGGCCAATTTAAAGTTCGACAAGCCCGAGACCGCTGAGCAGTCTGCAAAGATCCTGAGCACTGCCGGAGCCCAGGCCAAGGCAGAAGATACGAAGGTCGCCGTCTCTGGCAATCTGCAACAGGTTCTGATGGCCGCTCTTGTGGATTCGGACGCGATGTTCAAGAATAATGAGCAACCGCTCCTCCAAAAATACGGGTTACCCGGAAAGCAAGCGCTATTGGTCTGGTGGAAGTCCCTCAGGGAAATTCATAAGGACTTAACGAGGCAGAAGCAGTTCGCTCTCGCTGCCTCGATCGACACGGTCATCAAGAAAGGGGTGGAGGTGGCATACAATTTCTACGGCATCGAGGCCCAGACAGCTTCTTCAAAGGCCGGCGTCCTAGCCTTTGCCCTCATTTTCTACGTCGTGTACACCCTCTGGTGGGGCGTCGCGATCATGTTCCTCTTTGACGCATTCGGTCTGGAGATGAAAAAGAAGGCGAAAAAAGAGGTTTGATCCGCCATTGGCATACGTCAGAGGACCGTTGGCGTCCTCACAGGACACCAGGAGGCAAAAGGCCTAACCTTTCCTCCTGGTTTGTCGTTCGCCTGGCACGAGTATCGCCGCAAGTAGCACCTTACGCGGCGCGCCGTCCCTCCGTTCCAGGAAATCAGTTCTCCCGGCAAGAGTGTCAGAAAGTTTTACACAGTATAAATATTCTTTATACAAGAATATCCCGTTCGCAGGGACGGATCGGGAGCCATCCCCAAACGCGGCGTGTCTCATGGCACTCCTTGCAAAGTCTTGTCCTCGGAGGAGATTCTCCGAACAAGTCTCGTGACATAAGCTTATTAACCAGGCCCCTACGTTGCATACTGGGGCGAGACTGCGCGGGAGGGATTGTCAAACGGTGATTCAGCTCTGGATCGTGAAACGCCTTCGACACTCCTCAGACTCCTCCCTGCACTGCTTCCTGATGAAGGCATCCTGAATCTTGTAAAGGAGCTCATCTATGTCTGTAGGCTTCAAGAGATAGTCGAAGGCACCGAGCTCCATTCCCTGGACCGCAGCCTCGACTTCCGCATGACCGGTGAGAATGATGACCTCGGTGGATGGGCTAACCCGTTTGATTTCTCTCAGGGTTTCGATGCCGTTCATTCCCGGCATTGCCATATCGAGAACCACCACGTCAAAGGACTCACGGGACACCATGCCAACTGCTTCATGCCCTTCTCTGGCTGTATTCACGTCCAGGTTGCGTTTGCGCAACCTCTTGACCATGGTGTTCAGAAATTCTTCTTCGTCGTCAACGAGTAATGCCTTGAGGCGGATCGGCCCCTCTTCTGTCTGCTGATCGTTCATGGCTCATTCCGTTCGATAGAGAGTCTCAAAACGCTTGGTCTTTTCTGCTCCTGTTCGCGCGGAGCACATTTACGACTCCAATTTTTATTGTTATCACACTCTGTACCAAAGGGGCAATACACCTGCTTGGGGTGGCCGGCACGTCGGTGAACAGGCTCCGCAGAGTGGGCACGTGCCAGAGCTCGATAATCTCCTCCATTCTCGGGTCAGATCGTCCTTGCAATCGGCCGCGTCGCTCAAGATCGCTGTCGCCCTGACTGCCACCGGCCCGATGATGAAAGGAAGGAACCGGTTTTGCCCGCTTCCTCTCTTCCATTGTTTTGTTCGTCATGATTCGGAGAATTTCACGGGAAGCCTTCGTCGCCCCTCGGAGTCGGGAGGTACTACCCACATCCAAGAGATCCCAGGGTGCGACGGGTGACGGAGCTCCGGGTTGGATCACCCGTTGCTTGACGGACGCATTCCGCCGAATGAAATTATACAAATGAGTGAGAAGGAGGCGAGAGCAATGGTAGAAATTCTTCCCGACAGTCGGGACAATGTTTTGGCAGTAAGAGGCAGCGATAGGCTTACAGGACGTGATTACGAGGAACTCCTGATTCCATCGCTTGAGGCAATTCTGAAAGATCACGGTAAGGCACGGTTTTTGTTCCATATGGATGCGGACTTCAAGGGTTGGTATCTTGACGCAGCCCTAAAATATGCGAAGTTCGGCTTCAGGCACAGAGACAAGTTCGAGAAAGTGGCAGCCGTCTGCGGACCGAAGTGGGTTCAATGGGGCATGAGGCTGACATCCTATCTTGTAAATGGAGAAGTGAAGACATTTCCGTGCGACCAACGCCCCGGAGCCTTGCAATGGATAACGTCATAGGCGGCTCCTGGTCCTGAACGAATGACGTTGAACAGTCAGGCAGATTTCTCCGCCCTCAAGTCGGTGTGACATCCGCTTGAAAAGTCAGCCAGGGCGAAGAAATCTGCTCAGAGACGAACCATATTAGGAGCCAAGGGTGTTCAGGAATTTCTTCCACGGTGTCGCCAGCATTGTCTCGGTTTCGCTCTTTCCATAGGCTCGAATTATCATAGCT
>CAYZET010000016.1:0-918 GCA_964477215.1 uncultured Syntrophaceae bacterium
GTCACCGGTATGGAATCCCAGAATTCCACCGTCTTTGGTGCCATGAGACTCCCCTTACGCTCCTTGACGAAGTTGATCAGCTCTTCCTGTGATGCTGATTTCCCTTCGTGAAGCACAACGATGGCCTTTACTTCTTCGCCCCACTTGGGATGAGGCACTCCCACTACTGCCGTTCCCTTTACAGACGGGTGTTCAAACAGAGTGTCTTCTATCTCTCTGGGAAAAATGTTGAACCCTCCGCTCACAATCATGTCCTTCTTGCGGTCGACGATGTAGAGAAAACCGTCTTCGTCCCTCTTGGCAATGTCGCCCGTGTGGAGCCAGCCATCCCGAATAGTCTCTGCAGTGGCCTCCGGGTTCTTGAGGTATCCGCTCATCATGTTTGCGCACCTGACAACGATCTCCCCTGCTTCTCCGGTTTGCACTTCCCGTCCGCTCTCATCGAGGATTCGCACTTCCGCATGATAAGTGGGCCGACCTGCTGAGCTGAAGATACGACGCTCCCGCTCCGGGTCGTCTATCACGTGCTCTTCACGGGAGAGAGCGCTGATGCACATGGGTGCTTCGGTCTGGCCGAACAACTGGGTCATGATCGGGCCGAATGTGGTGACCGCCTGTTTTAGTCTCTCCGGAGCTATGGCGGATGCACCGTAAATGATGTTCCTGAGACTGCTCAGATCGAATTTCTTCAAGTCAGGATAGTCCAAGAGCACATAGACCATGGTGGGAACGAGGAAGGTAGCCGTAATCTTCTCCTTCTCAACTGCTTCGAGGAAGAGCTTGGGATCGAAATGATCCAAGATGACGCATCTACCTTTTCGCAAAAGGACCGGAAGCATGAGACATCCCCCTGCATGTGTAAGGGGAGTCATGTAGGCAAACACCTCGTTCCAGGCAAAACCGAATTCAAGCATTTCG
>CAYZET010000016.1:928-26422 GCA_964477215.1 uncultured Syntrophaceae bacterium
ACGGTGTAGACCCATGCCCGGTGAGAGAGCATGACTCCCTTTGGCTTTCCCGTAGTGCCGCCCGTGTAATAGATTCCTACCAGGTCTTCCACATCTATGTGCACTTTCCGGCATTTTGGTTCGTACTGCTTCATAAGGCTTTGGAGGTGGAGGTGCCCCTCGTCTACCTTGGACGGATCCTCAGAGATACAAATGAATGTCTTCACGGTCTCCAGCCTCGGAATCATCTCCTTGACCCTGGATGCCATGCGCTCGTGATAGACGAGGATGCTGCACTCGGCCTGATTCATCATGTAGATATGATCGCCCGAACCGAGCAATACCGCGAGGGGAACCCTGATACCTCCAGTCTTGGCTACTGCGATTTCGCAGAAGACGTACTCCGGGCAGTTGGCCATGAGAAACGCAACTCTATCCCCCTTTTTCAGACCGATACTCTGAAAGGCGTTCGCAAGGCAGTCGCCGTAGTGTCCCATTTCCCTGTACGTATACGATCTTTCGCCGAATGTCAGCGCAGTGTGGTCCCCGTAGAACTCCACGCATCGGTCGTACAAGTCTCCGATTGTCAGGTGTATCATGGCCATACCTCCGTGTTCGTCACTGCCGGGCGCTTGCTTCGTTCCCGGCCACGTGCTCAGGCTTGCGTGTCACCGATCAGCCTGCAAAATGGTTATGCTGCATGCGAACTCTTCCGTGGATATGACCCCTCCTCCATTTTCGGCTATTCCGATGTTGGCATTTGGGATCTGCCTGGGACCGGCCTCTCCCCGCAACTGGGTGACAAGCTCGTAGATCATCGACAGTCCCGTGGCTCCCACAGGATGGCCCTTTGAAACCAGTCCTCCCGAGGTGTTTATGGGGAGTGAGCCATCGAGCCTCGTCGCTCCCGACTGAGCCAGTTTTCCTCCTTCGCCCATGGGACAGAAGCCGAGCATCTCGGACTGGTAAATCTCGCAGAATGAGGTTGCATCGTGGACTTCGGCCACACTCACATCAGCAGGACCTATGCCGGCCATCCTGTATGCTTTATCCGCTGCCCACTTGCTCAAACTGGGCTCTTCGATGCTTCTGTGCTTCCCTGAAGCCATCACATTGGCTGCGATCCTGACCGCCCGATGTCGTATAGCCGGGGGAAGATTTTTGAGATAATCCTCGGAGCAGAGGATTGCAGCGGCTCCTCCGTCTCCGATGGGGGCGCACATGGACCGGGTGAGAGGATAGCTGACCATATAGTCCTCCAGCGCCTTTTCGACAGGGACCTCAAACTGGTACTGGGCCTTAGGATTGAGCGAACCGTTAAAGTGGTTCTTGGATGCGACAATCGCTATCTGTTCTTGGGTGGTTCCCCACTTCCACATGTGCCAGCACGCTTGCATTGCATAGGTATCCATGAATACCGTATGCCCAGGTCCAAAGGAAAAGTCTCGATCGCACTGTCGGGCTACTAAGGAGTACTCAGCGAGAAGGCGATCTCTGTCCAGTCGATCTATACCGTGCTCGTACGCCGCGAGGACGGCTTTCATGTCCGGGTGGTAGAATTTGTCCACTCCTATGGCCAGAGAAACATCGCACTGACCGCTCAGGATGTCCTTCCATGCCCCGTGGAGGGCCATGGATGCGCTCGCGCAGGCTCCCTCAACGTTAATAATGGGGACCCGCTCGGGAAACAACCCGTCCTCCACGAGGGGAGACATGGACACGTGACCACGTATGAGATCCTGTTCCCACAAGACACCCATAGCGCAATTGGAAAACCAGCAGAACTCTATGTCCCTGCCGTCCCGCATTCCCGCGTCTTCGATGACCCCGAGGTACGTGTCTCTCGTGAGATCCTTCATGGACTTGTCGAGCCACTTCGTGAACCGAGTGCTATATGACCCTATAATGTACACGTCCGTCCTGTTCTTCATTAGAATCGCCTCTCCTCGCGAAATCAGCCCCGCATGTGAAACATCATGGTGTAGTCAAAGACCATTACGGTTTCGTCTCTCTGGTTCTTGGCCGTGTAACGCCAGGTTTGGATACCCTTTTCCGGCTTACTGGTCTGTTTCTTGTCGATGACCTCTACGACTACCCTCACAGTGTCTCCTATCTTGACGGGCGCGAGCATCCTCATGTTGTTAGCACCCAGCCATGCGACCGCTGCATCTCCGCCGATCCCGGAGCTGCTCACCAGCCCCACGGCCAGGGCAAAGATGAGGGGGCCGTGGACCAACCGCTCGCCGAATTCCGTCTTGGCTGCGTATTCCTTGTCCATGTGAAGTGGATAAAAGTCCATGGTGAGGCCTGCCCAGGCCACCACGTGAGCTTCTGTGACAGTTATTGCGGCAGTCGTGTAAACGTCGCCCACGTTGAAGTCGTCACCGTACTTGCTATGCTCCATGATTTAGTGCTCCATTTCCTAAATACGGTCACGTAATCTGCCACGACGTAGGGGTACCCCTTGTGGGTGCCCAGGGCGGGCACAAGACCCGCCCCTACAGTGCCAACGATGCGCTCACCACGTACACCGCGGTGCAGATACGGTACCGTATTTGTGCCGTCGACCACTTAGCTCCAAGCTTTCTTGCTCGAAATTCCGCGACTGAGGCCTAATACCGAGACCGGTTTGAACTTGGGCAAGGTGAATTCGTCGTCCAGTTGCTCGAACACGACTTCCACCGGCATGTCACACCGGACTCGGTGAGGATCGCATCCCACGATGTTGCTCAGCATCTGCACGCCTTCTTCAAGCTTCACCACTGCTACCACGTAAGGCATGTCGCCAATGAAGGCTGAGGGTGCATTGTTCTCCACAACAGTATAGGAGTAGACTGTTCCTTTGCCCGAAGCCTCCACCCATCGGATGTTGTCCGAAGCACAGTGGGGGCAGGCAATCCTGGGATAGAAGATGTGTTTCCCACAGTCATGGCATTTCTGCACGATCAGTTTGTTCTCTCGGGCCGCTTCCCAAAACGGCCGTGCCCAATCATTGACAATAGGAACCGGTTTCTTCGGCTTGTCCATGTCCAACTCCTGTCTACGGGATCTCTGTTCCGAGGATGGTGACGTGTGCGTCCATATAGGTTCCGCCGGTACCCGTTTCAACGGCAAACCGTGCTCCAGGTACCTGTCGGGCACCCGCCTTTCCCATAAGCTGCCGGGCTGCCTCCACAACCAGCGCAACTCCCCCACCGGCTCCGGTGTGCCCCTGAGAGAGCATGCCGCCGTTGGTGGTTGTAGGAAGCCGTCCACCAGGCCACGTGTCTCCAGCCAGGTGGAGCTCTCCGGCCCTTCCTCTGTCGCAGAATCCTAACTCTTCCATGGTGATGATCTGGTAAACGGGGTACGAATCGTAAATCTCGGCCACGTCGATGTCGTTGGGAGTAAGGCCTGCCTCCGTAAAGGCGTCTTTACCTGCTTCGGCCCAACCGAATCGCGTGATGTCCGGCTCCTGGGAGAACACAAAATGCGTGACTCGGGAACCTTCCCCGAGAAAATAGACGGGCCGGTCGGTGATATCCTTCGCCCTCTCCGCAGATGTCAGGATGAAGGCAGCCCCCCCATCGAAGAGCATGTTCGATTGTTTCGCACGCAAAGGCGTTGAGAGCACTTTGGATGCCAGGACGTCCTCGATGGTTAATGGCTTTCTGAACACGGCATTCGGGTTGAGCTCGGCCCACTTGCGATTGGAGACGCATACTGCCGCCATGTGCTCATCCGTGCACCCCGTTTCGTATTGATACCGCATGGTCGTCAAAGCGGCGATGGAAGAATAGTGCTGACCGTACGGCACCTCCCACTCCGCGGAGATTCCAGCGGTAGAAAAGAGATCTATGCCTCCTTGGGCTGTCACTCCGGTTCCTAGGCGGTCTGCGTGTACGCAAAGCACGTACTTGGCTATACCACTCTCGATGGCACTCCCACCCAGCTTGAAGAAACAGCTCCCGCTCGAACCGCCGGCAAAGATTTGACAGTTGGTCTTCGCGTTCTTAAGCCCCAACTCTTCTGCAATTCTGCACGTCACGAGCTCCGTGTTGAATTGTGGACTGAACAGAGCCGCAGTGGGCATGACGAAATCAATAAGATCCTTGTCGATGCCTGAGTCCTTGATAGCCTGTCTAGCAGACTCGATGGCATGGTATATGGCTGCCCGTTCAGGAAACCGTCCTGTAGGGACCTCTCCGATCCCCACTATGGCTATTTTACCTCGTAAGCTGCTCATGCTTTTCTCCTGTGTACTGTTCGTGCTTCTGTTCCTGCTCCGCTGCGAGGGAGGAAAAGCAGGCCACCTCACAACCCCAATTGCTTGCCTATGATGTTCTTCTGTATCTGCGATGTTCCACCGCCTATGGACAAGATCAGGACATCTCGCAGATACCTTTGGGCATCGTATTCCATGGTGTAACCGTATCCACCGAGGATCTGGACTCCTTGAAGGGCAATCCGCTTGGCTACCTCCGAGCAATAGTACTTGGACATGGATGTCTCCTTTATGCATTCCATGCCCTCTGTCTCCTTCCATGCGGCATAGTACGCGAGCCTGCGTGCCGCCTCGAGCTCAGTAGCCATGTCCACGAGCATATGCTGTATGGCCTGGAACCTGCCTATTGGCTGACCGAACTGCTCTCGTTCCTTGGCGTAATTGAGCGCATAATCCAATGCCCCCTGGCCAATCCCCAGCGAGCACGCAGAGAGAAGGAGCCTCTCCTTGTTCAACAGTCGCATCATCTGGTACCATCCTTGATGCAGGCACTCCTGTCCGCCAAGGATATCGTCGGGACTGACTTTCACGTCGTCGTAACTGACCTCGCACGTGTTCGAGCCCCGATGTCCGACCATCTTTATGGACTTCGCGCTGTAGCCCTTTGATGTGCTGTCGACGAGAAAGACCGTGATTCCCTTTGTCCGATGCTCTCCCGTACGGGTGTTGGTTACGATGATGTCCGCTATTCCTGCGCCGGTGATAAACATCTTGCTTCCATTGATTACGTAGAAGCCGTCACGGTATTCAGCGCGGGTCTTTATGTTAGCCGCATCTGAGCCGGCGTCCGGCTCTGTTAGAGCATATGCGAACTTAATCTCTCCGTTCACGAGTTTGGGCAGGTATTTTTTCTTCTGTTCGTCGCTTCCGTTGAGACCAATGATATGGTTTCCGTACAGCACGATGTTGCCGGCAGCCCAGGCGAGCACTGGGAGCTTGCGGGCCAATTCCTCGAACATGATCATCTCTTCGATAACCGTTGCGCCCTGCCCTCCGTATTCTTCTGAGATGTTTATCCCCATGAATCCGAGATCCGCCAGCTTGCCGAGCAACTCATGAGGGAATCGATCCTGTTCGTCTATCTCTCGAGCTACTTCCGAAGGGATCTCCTTTTCAGCGAATCGCCGAATGGTATCCCTCAACATTTCCTGTTCTTCTGTGAATCTGAAATCCATTGCTCACTCCTGTTGACGTATATATTCACGTCCTCCTTCGTTCATTGGGGTGCAGCCGGGTCTGGGGAGAGTGTGTTCCTTAGCATTTCGCAGGTGGACCTATACTCTTCCACCATCGATCGAATTACCTCACCCGCTGGTTTGATCTCTTCTGTCTGGGCCACGCTCTTTCCCGCGCTCCAGAGGTCCAGCCACTTCTTGGAACCGATTTCGGGACGCTCCACAAAATCCTTGATACTTGAGGCCAACCAGTTGGCGGGGTTGCCGGTAATCTCGGAACTGCAGACGATGTCTTCTGGCCCGGCATCCACCACTGCTTGCTTGTACGCGGGGAGAGCTCGAGATTCGTGGGTCGCAATGAGCCGCGTTCCCACCACCACAGCGCACGCACCCATTGCGATAGCCGCGGCCATCTGTGCGCCAGTGCTTACTCCCCCTGCCGCCACCACGGGCAAGCCGGTCTTTCGTTTCAGGTACGGTACGAGCACAATGGTTGGGGTAGTACCTGAATGTCCCCCTGCCTCCGCTGCCACAGCAATAAGACCGTCAACTCCTCGATCCCTCGCCTTGAGCCCCTGTTCCAAAGAAACGACATCCGCAAACACCTTGCCCCCGTTGGCGTGCACGTCGTGGATGATCATGCGCGGGTCGCCCAGAGACGTCAGGAAGAATTTCACGCCCCTGTCAAGGCAGAGCTTGAGCTGCTCCTTCCACGGAAAACGGCCCGAAAGATGGATGTTGACCCCAATGGGCCTATCCGTCCGCTCTCTCACACGATTCAGGCAGGCTGCAAGGTCCTCGATAGTGCGGAAATTGGGCAAAGGGAAAGCCCCAAGCCCGCCTGCTTGCGAAACCGCGGCGGTGAGCTCCTCGTACGAGATCAGAAACATGGGGGCGCCGATGATGGGAAAATCCACATCGATCATTTGTGTGAAATCGGTGACTATTTTCATGGGGCTCGACCGTCCTCACATTCAATGCAAAATACTCGGGTTGGCAAGGGAAGCCGTGGCCGACACTTCAAAGCCGCTTCAGGATTTCCTCCGCTACATCCTTTCCGCTGGGCACTGCCGAAGGCAATCCTGTAGTCCCGGAAGGCTTGGCCCCGTCCCCGAGTTTGATCCCCGATAAAGCCGTGATGAATCCGAAATACTCCGATACGGGCAATTCATGGGCATTGACCATCATGGTTGCTGCGACCATCGTTTGGAACACGTTCAGCACCGCTGGGTTGTCGGTATGTCGGGACAACCATTCTCTTAGGCTTATGGGCTCAAGCGCATCGATACTTCGCGCTGCCCGGGAAAATGCGCGGGACACACGTGCCACTTCCGACTCACTTTCCGCGGCAGCGGAAAGGAGGGTATTCAGCCCTCCTTTCTCAGGAATGACGCACAGTCTACCGTTCACCAGATATCTGGGGCTGGAGGCCGGCCGAAAGTCAAAATCGGCACCGACCTCTTCAAAGACTTCTTGAACAACTCCACCGATTTCCACGCCTATCACACCGGTAGAGCAGGCGAACCCTTTGTAACAAACGGTCGAGCATCTGCCGCCAAGCCGAGGCAATCTCTCCAAGACGAGCACCGTGCACCCCCGGAGGGCCAGCAGTGCCGCTGCGGACAGGCCACCCATTCCCGCCCCTATGACCACCACATCGACCCGGAAGTCAGTCATCGGTCTGCCTCTCTTCGGCAGTCAGAGCCTCCACGGGGCAATATGGGAGACAGGTTTGGCAGTTCGCGCAGCGAACGTCCACAACCGCCCAGCCGAAACACGCTATAGCTGCTTCGGGACAGCTAGGTACACAAAGCGAGCATCCCGTGCAGAGATCTTGCCTCACGGTTATCATCGACAATGCACATCCTGTCGTTTTCCGGGACGTCCCTGACAGGGTGTCAGCACGTCCCGGTAGGGCTCGTACTACTGTTGAGGGGTCTTCGGTTCCCTTATCGGGTCCACGATCACAAACTTCTTGTCCTTGGCGTCAGCCTTGAGCACCATGCTGGAGAAGCTGCTCACATGGCGCTTGGGACCGAAAGTAATGTTCGGACACAGACCACCCATGTCGTAGTTTTCTATGCTCTCCAGTCCCTTCACGTAAGAATCAGGGGTGAGATCGCGGCCAGCCTTGCGCAGCCCTTCCACCACTGCCGTAATGTACCCCCATGCTGCGAGATAGAGATAATCGGGGTACATGGGATTGCCTAGTTGCTGCTCATGGTTCCCGTACTTCTTGTTGATCTCCTTCGCCTGTTTCACCCCGGGCAAATCCATCCATCCAGGAGCATAAGGAGTTACGAGAAGGTATCCATCGGCATTTTCGCCTGCGAGGGCGAAAAGAGGTGGCACACCCGTAGTATTGTTTGAAATGAGATTGACATCCCACCCCATCTTGGCCTTTTCCTTGAGAATGGCTGCTGATTGAGGCAAATAGGTCCAGAGAAGTATCCAGTCCACCTTTGCCTCCTTCATGGCGTTCATCTGCGGCGAAAAGTCGATAGTTCCCATCTTATACGGTGCCGCGGCCACGATTTCCGTCTTCAGGAACTTCGCTGCTGCTTGAGCTCCTTCAAGACCTTCCCGGCCAAATCCGTCGTCCTGGTAGATGATCCCGATTCTCGCCTTCGGATTCTGCTCCACCACGAATTCCACTGCTCTGCACGCCATGCTGTGTTGAACCGTGTGGGGAACGAAGACCCATTTGTTGCCTGGATCGTAGAATTTCTTGTTCGCGCCGTGGGGCATGAGCACTGCCTGATTCTCTTCGCACAGAGGCAGGATGGCGCTGGCTCCCGCGGATCCGAGGTTGAATCCGATAGCAAAAGCCCCGTCTTTCAGAAGAACCTTTTTCGCAGCCTGGAGGGTTGTTGTCGGCAGAATTCCATTATCCTCGACAATGAGGTTGATTTTGCGGCCGTGAACCCCCCCGGTGTCGTTGACCCAAGCCACGTAATCCCTGAACGCATCGGCAATGGGCGGTCCGCCGTACTTCCCTGGCCCTGACAGATCCACGAGACATGCTATTGTCACTTCTTTGTCCGTGACCCCCCTCACCTCCGCCGCCCATACGACGAACGTCATGAGGAACAGCAATCCGACCGTCAATGCCGTCAAAATCACGCCTTTTGTTCGCATCACGCTCTCCTCCTGGTTTTGATGAATGGTCCTCCCGAGACAACAGTCCCGGCACGAATGACTTCCGCCACGGGTCGATCAGGGGATCACTTGCACGCCTAGTATCGGAAGGGCCATGTCTTCCAGTAGATCTTTGCCCTTCGGTAGATTCCAGCGAGCCCCTGCGGTTCGAACAAGAGCGCCAGCACAACTATGAGGCCGAAAATGCCAAGCTTCAGATCGACGATGAGGCCGCTTAGCTTCGGATAGCTTTCCTTAAGAATGTCCGTCACGAGGGCTATTCCGTGGGGAATTCCCGTGATGAGAATGGCCCCGAGCACTGCTCCGAGTATCGTCCCCAACCCCCCGAGTATGATCATGGCGATGTATGCTATGGAGAGGGACAGGTCAAAGCTGCCCGGAACGATCCATTTCTGGTAATGGGCTGTCAGAGCGCCTGCAACACCAGCGTAGAAAGAGCTGATCGCAAAGGCCATAATCTTGTACTTTGCAAGCGGTATTCCCATGGCCTCCGCGGCTATGTCTCTGTCCCGGATGGCTATGAAGCTCCTCCCTATCTTGCTCCGAGCAATGTTCTTCGCACAAAGAGTCGCCAGAAATGCAAATCCAACTGCAATATAGAAGAAGTCCTGTTCCCTCGTGATAGAAACGCCAAGGACAGAGATCGGTTTCACGCTAAGGCCCATGTCGCCCTGGGCAACGTCCCAGTGGAACAGGACATATTCCACGATAAATCCGAAAGCCAACGTACCGAGAGCCAGGTAAAGTCCTTTTAACCGTAGCGACGGCACACCCACTATCATTCCGAGCACAGCGGCCATGAACCCCGAGAGGGGCAGAGTCACCACGAAGGGCAGTCCCAAGTTTTCTGCACACAGAGCCGTGGTGTAAGCGCCGATCGCAAGAAACGCCCCATGCCCTAGGGAAATCTGGCCCGTGTATCCCACCAGCAGATTGAGCCCGAGGGCTCCGATTACCGCAATAGCCATCTCATTGAGAATGCTTATCTGGTATCGCGTCAGGAGGTAAGGGCACAGTACGAGCACGATGACGAATATCCCAAGCCACAATTTTACCCACAGGGTCTGCAGGATGGCCATGTCCTGTTCGTACGTCGTATGAAATTTGCCACCCATAGAGCCTCCCTACACCCTTTCCACTTTCTCTGAGCCAAAAATGCCCTGAGGCCTGATCATGAGAACGACGATCATGATCGCAAACGCAGCCACCTCCTTAATGTCGCCGAAGTGGAAACCGCCAATTACAGCGCCACTGAGATAGTTTGCGGCAAGTCCTTCCACTATTCCGACGAGCAATCCACCGACCACGGCCCCACGTATGCTTTCCATACCGCCAAGGATTGCAGCGGACATCGCCTTGATACCTGTGTGGCTCATTGAGAGGCGAACAAAGCTCTGGTCTGCGAGGAAAATCCCTGCCATTGCTGCTACGAGACCCCCAATAGCCCACGCCACCATGTGAATCCTATTGACGTTTATCCCCATGAGACTCGCCGTGTGTGGATCCTCCGCTGTTCCCTTCATCGAGACACCCAGGAGCGATCGCGTGAAGAACAGCGCGAATACCCCGAAGAGAACGAGGGAAATCACTAGCGTGCACACTGCCCCCTGACTAATGACGGCCCCTCCGATAAGCACGGTTTTGTCAGTGAAAGGCCCTCGCAGCGGATAGACATCGTGCCCCCAAACCACACCAGCGACCGAGGTCAGGATACTGGCAAGGCCCACGGTTATCATGATCGTGGAAAATATCGGCTCGCCTACCATTCTGCGAAAGAAGACCACTTCTACGACTGCGCCCAGGAACGCCCCGAAAGCTATGGCCAACGCGAAAGCAATGACATAGGGAAGACCGTACTGCATGGCGAGGCTGTAACACACAAACGCTCCAATCATAGCAAGCTCGCCATGAGCGAAATTTAGTATTCCCGTGGACTTGAAGATGAGCACAAAACCTAGAGCCAGGAGCGCATAGATGGCGCCCATTGACAGTCCATTGAGAAGCACGCCGAAGATCTTTTCCATTACAGAATCCTTCAGGCTATGGTGTGTCAGTAAGCTGATACACTCACGAGTACATCTGCTCTATTTCCTTCCGGAACCTCTTCGCCACGACCTTTCGCTTCACCTTTTGGGTGGCTGTGAGCTCTTCGTCGTCCTGGTCTAGCTCTTTCTCAAGAATGGTGAACTTCTTGATGGTCTCCACATTGGCCAACGTTTCGTTGACCGCCGCAATCTCTTGCTTGATGAGATCGTGCACGAGCGGATTACTTGCGAGGCTCTTATATGTGGTGTAAGGGATACGATTATTTTGAGCCCAATTACCGGTATTCTCGTAATCAATCTGCACCAGCGCAGTCAGATACTTTCGGCCGTCACCGATGACGAGGGCCTCTTTGATGTACGGACTGCACTTCATCTTGTTTTCGATTTCCGAAGGAGAGATGTTCTTGCCGCCGGACGTGATCAGGATGTCCTTTTTCCGGTCAACTACAAACAAGTGTCCATCTTCGTCGATCATCCCGATGTCGCCCGTGTGTAGCCATCCGTCTCTGATAACTTCAGTAGTCGCTGCCTCGTCCCTGTAATATCCGGAAAATACGGAATCTCCCCGAATGAGAATCTCCCCGTCTTCCCCGATACGACACTCAATTCCTCGGCACGGCTCTCCGACGGAGCCATATTTGATCTCACCATGAGGACCAGATACAGCACCGCACGTCTCTGTCAACCCGTACATTTCCACGGTAACAACGCCCAGGGAGCGAAAGAAGCTCAGGACCTCCGGGGCGATAGGGGCTCCGCCGCTCATCACGTACCGACATCGCCGCATCCCGATCTTGTCAAGAATGGGCCGGAACACGAAAAGGTATGCCAGTGCATACACTGCCGATAGGTGCAACGGCAAGCCTCTTTGCTTCATCTTATGTCGACCGGTTCTAACCCCCACTGGCTCCAACAAGCGAAAAGCAAACTGCTTGAAGCGAGTAGAATCCTCCAGTTTTATCTTCACCCTCGAATGGAGCTTTTCCAATATTCGCGGCACTGCTGCGAAGAATGTTGGGGAGATTTCTTGAATGTTCTCTTGCACAGTATCGATGGATTCGGCAAAGTTCACGGTATATCCGAAAACCAAAGGCATAGCCATGGAGAGGTTCCGCTCGAATATGTGACACAGCGGCAAATACGACAAGAGTGAATCCTTGTCGGTGAAATGGAGCACAGGCTGAAGACATGCCCGGATCTGGTGGATTATGTTCCTGTGGGAGATCATGGCGCCTTTGGGCGGACCGGTTGTACCCGAGGTGTACACGATGAACGCTACATCGTCGGCCTTGGTGTCCTTGACCAGGTCTAGAAACAAAGCGGGATGCCGTGCGTCCGCCTTCCTGCCGAGCTCTTCTACCTTCGCATAGCTCACTATGAGCGGATCGTCGTAATGCCGCATTCCCTTCATTGAAATAACGATGATTTTCGTGAGCGCGGGCAGATCGTCCCGGACTTCCAACACCTTGTCCGCCTGTTCCTGGTCTTTCACCACTATGAATCGCGAGCCGGAATGTTCGAGAATGTATTGCACCTGCTGGGGCGAATTTGTGGGATAGATGCCTACAGAGACGGCTCCGAGACTTTGCACGGCAAGATCCGCAAAAACCCATTCCGGACAGTTCTCTCCCAGTATGGAAACATGGTCGCCCTTTCCCAGACCCATCTCTTGCAAACCAAGGCAGAACACCTTGGTCCGATCCAGGTAATCATTCCAGGAGATCTCTTTCCAGATTCCCTTGTACTTCTCCCGCATCGCTACCCGCTGACCGTAAGTCCGCGCCTTCTCGACGAGAAGCTTGGGAAGTGTGGTCTCAGCCTTTTCCATGGATGGATGTCCCTTGAGGTAAAATACCCGTGGGCCCGGCCGCTCGCTCAGTTGGGAGTTTCGCCCAAATACGCACGCATGACTTCCCGATCGCGAGAAACTTCTTCGGGCCTTCCTTCTGCTATTTTCACTCCGAAATTCAGCACCACTACCCGGTCTGAAAGGTCCATGACTACGCCCATGTCATGCTCGATAAGAACAACAGTTATCTTCAGCTCCTCATTGATGTCCAGAATGTAACGGGCCATGTCCTCGGTCTCTTCCAGGTTCATCCCGCTTACGGGCTCATCAACGAGAACCATCTTCGGGTGCATGGCGAGAGCCCTTCCAAGCTCTACACGCTTCTGGATGCCATAAGGGAGCGCAGCGACCGGTGTCCTCCTGTGCTTCTGCAGGTCCAACAGTTCGATGACGTCCTCCACTTCGTCCCGACACTTTCGCTCGAGCCGGGAACACCGTCCGAGATAGAGTATGGCCGAGAACAACCCATAGTCGAGCCGATACTCACTCGCAGACATAAGGTTGTCCAAAACTGTCATTCCTCGGAAGAGCTCAATATTCTGGAAAGCCCTCGCAATTCCCAATCGTGCGATCCTGTGTGGCTTAAGCCCTCGAAGCTCTTGCCCCGCAAACCGTATGCTTCCTGTCTGAGCCCGGTAGATTCCGCTCATGCAATTGAACAAAGTTGTCTTCCCTGCGCCGTTGGGGCCGATGATCGAGAAGATCTCTCCCTCGCATACATGGAGAGAGATTTCCGACAAGGCACGTATGCCCCCAAACTTCATGCTGAGCTTTTCAATCTCCAGCAAAGGTGAGCCGACAACGTTCATGAAAGCCATCGCTTTCTTCGTCTGTAATGCTTTACCGTTCGAAAGCTCTTCTTTGTGCCGAGATCGTTGAGTCCAAGATAGAACTCTCGAATATCCTGATTTTCACGGAGCGCCTCGCTCTGACCTTCCATCACAACTCTTCCTGTCTCGAGGACATAGCCGTAGTGAGCCACCGTAAGAGCGATGGCGGCGTTCTGTTCCACCAGCAGAATGGCCACTCGCTGTTCCTGGTTGATTTTGTTGATGATGTCAAAGATCTCGACCACGACGAGAGGGGCGAGCCCCAGGGAAGGCTCATCAAGAATAATAAGCTTTGGGCGGGCCACGAGCGCCCTTGCAATGGCGAGCATCTGCTGCTCGCCACCGCTCAGATATCCCGCACGTTGACGAGCCCGTTCGAGCAGGATGGGAAAGTATGAGTGCACAAGGTCCTTGTTCGCACCGAAGGTCCCCCGATCGGCCAAGCTGTATGAACCGATGAGGAGATTTTCCTCCACGGTCAACTCAGCAAATATCTTTCGACCTTCCGGCACCTGGAGAATTCCCAGAGAGACTATCTGGTGCGGAGTCTCATCGTTGATCACCGTCCCGTCGAATTCGATGCTGCCATCCTCGATGGTCAGATCGAGGGTCTTCCGAAGCCCCGAGACCGTATTGACAGCAGTGGTCTTGCCGGCGCCATTGGCTCCGAGCAACGCAACTATCCGCTCATCGGGTACCTCCAGGGAGATTCCCCGCAACGCGAGAATGATATCGGAGTACACGGTCTCGAGATTGGTGATTTTCAGCATGCTACCAACGTATGCGGCGAGGATCCCGCAGGTTAAAAGCCGGCCTTCCGGTTTCTGTTGAGTTATATTGAAGGGCATACAGTGTCTCGGCGCACGCTTCGTGGGAGCGAAGGACGACCAGCGGCGGCTCGGCTACCCCTGACCTCCCAGCGGGTGGTTTACCAGCCAGCAGACCAAAGAAACCCGCCAGACACGACACTCGTCAAGAGGAACGTCAGACAAGGCCTCTCAGGGTCTCGTCGTGACGTCCCTACCCGTATTGCTAGAAAAATGCTCCTCCGTTGACGACCACAACATGACCAGTCATGTAGTTAGTCGCACTTGACGCCAGGTAAAGGGCAGTTTGAGCTATTTCCACTGGAGCGGCGACCACTTTCAGTGGAGTAAGCATGTATTCTTGCTCCATCAGCTTCTCGTTGGTCCACAATGCCTTGCTGAAATCGGTCTTCACGATGCGGGGAGCTATGGCGTTCACTCGAACGTTGTACGGTCCCAACTCCAATGCCATTGCCTTGGTAAGCATATTGATGCCGGCCTTGCTAATGCAGTAAGGCCCAAGCCCAGCGGCCGGACTGATTCCCCCTGCAGAGGAAATGTTTATTATGTTGCCCGATTTCTGATCGCGCATAATCTTGCCGACAAATTGACTGAGAACGAAGTAGCCTTTGAGGTTGGTCTCCATAATATGGTCGTATATGGAGACGTCGGTATCCACGATCGGTCCCATAGCTGGATTCGTAGCAGCGTTATTCACGAGAACATCAATGCGACCGTACTCTTCCATGGTCTTGTCCACAAGATTCTTCAGGTCCTCGACTTTTCGAGCGTGTGCAGGGATTTCCTTACATCTTCTGCCCATCGCCCGCACTTCGTCTCCAACAGTTTGTAGGTCCGGCAACTTCCGGCTCGCGATAGCGAGAGCTGCGCCCGCGTCCGCGAAAGCCAGAGCCACCGATTTTCCTATTCCACGGCTCGCGCCGGTAACCAATGCAACTTTGCCTTCCTGAGAGAGGAACGAACAATCCATAGGGAACCTTCCTTGCTGCAACGTTTCGATAAAAAATCGACGCTCACGATACCGCAATCCCGGCCATTTCTTCCACTATCTTCTTGCAATGCTCCATCACTTTGCCCGCCTCCATCCAAATCGTCATGCGCTCTGCCATGGGAGAGCCCTCTCCGTGCAGACAGATTGTCTCCAGGTCGGCACTGGTCATTCGGCGTATGAGATCGAGCATGCGCAGGCGCTGCTCGGTGGGTATTCCTTTTTTCGCGCTCAGATACTTCTCGATATAATCGTGGGTCGCGGGATTCATATAATCCTTGTACGTGGGCGCAGTGACAAGGAGGCCCCCGGCTAGATCTTCGATGATCTTGACCACGTCATGATAGTTATGGGCGAAATGATACTTGGCGATATTGGTGGTGACCGGATTGGGTACGGCCATGTCACCATGCATCACGTAGTCGTAGCATGCTGCCTTAGAAAGGGATTTCAACGTTTCCACATAGATGACGAGGTCGGTCAGTTTCTCACGCACATGTGCGGCCTGGGTGACGCCGTTGTAATCTGCAATGGCTTTTCCCAGACCGAGTAGATGTTCTGACATGGGTACCCGGTATGCGCAGCCGGTTCGCCGGTGCAGAAGGGCGAAGTTGTATACCATTGTGGCTGCGAAATTCGATTCACCGCAGAGAAAGACCCTCTCCCACGGGATCAGGAC
Organism: uncultured Syntrophaceae bacterium; assembly: GCA_964477215.1. Classification (GTDB taxonomy): domain Bacteria; phylum Desulfobacterota; class Desulfomonilia; order Desulfomonilales; family Desulfomonilaceae; genus JBFMDN01. The sequence continues at coordinate 16,724 of CAYZET010000016.1, forward strand.
GTCATCGAAAATGATGAGCGAGTCCGTATGCATTCGCATCGGCCGCTCATTAGGAAATTCGATGGAGCTCAGCGAGGACCTGAATGGACGGACCACCTGGGTAATTCCCTTGGTATTCGGAGGGATAGCGAATGCCACCGCGTAATCGGAGTCAGCGTCGGTCATCTGCCTGCAAGGCACTGCAATAATTTCTTGACAGTAGGCCGCGCCTGTAATGTGAACCTTCGCACCACGGACTACTATGCCCTTGCTGTTCTTGTCGACCACGTGCACGTAGTAGTCGGGGTGCATCTGGCCGGGGTCCGAGGGCCTCAGCATCCTGTCGCCCTTCACACAGGTGACTGCAGCGCATGCGGACACATCTTCCTGCTTCATATAGCGCCTGAAATTCTCGGCCCTTTCGATATAGTCCTTGTTCCCCATGATGTGGGCCGTGATACTTATAGCGTTGAGCGCATCTGCACCGATATCATGGGCAAGCGGTATGTACCCGTCTGAAATCGCCGTTGAGGTGACGATGAGCTCGTAGGCCTTGAGCAGGTCGTCGGCGCTCTTGGGCTTGTAGTAGTACCTGCTGACCATCTCGCCGAGCTCGGGATCGTTTACGAGGGCCAGATCTTGGTACTTGGGATCGTGAGCCATCTCGTAATCCACGGCCATAGTGTTCACACAAACGCTCAGGTTCTGGTCCGTGGCTACGTTCTTGATTAGCTCTCCCCGATAATACACGACTCTTCCATCATCCAGTTTGGACTTGTATTCGTCAGCGGTCATGAGACCCATTGGATTTGCCTCCTTCAGTTGCCGGGACGCCTCTTGTGGGCTCCTCTGAGAGTCTGCGGTCTAGTATGATGGGTTAGTTAGCTGCCGGGGGAGATGCGGACATCTCTACCGGCAGCGCTCATTGCGGGCCGTACCGTTTACCACACACCAAGGAGGAGAAAGGCTACCAGGCCTTTGCTGCAGCAGGGATCCCGCAATGATAAAGGGGCAGCACCTCGTGCTCCAGGTCGGTTCCCATCATGGCGTCGACACACATCAAGGCGCACAGGGAAGCGCCGTCGACACCACCTCCCCAGAGTCGCTCGCCGTACTGGTCGCCTACGAAGTATAGATTTTCGATGAACGGGCTCTTGATGGCAGGTCGATCTTCGCCAATGGGTCGCCAATTCCCGTATGCTTCGTCCGACGGCGTCCAGATGACGAATTCCACATTCTCCTTGTATCCCTTGAACGTCTTCTTGAACCACTCCATACAATAGTTGATCACCCTCATGACTTTTTGGGGAGTGCGCATCTCCTTGTCGGTCAGGGCGGTAGAGAACACGAAGTCTCTCTTTCCTTCCGGAGCCCGCTTAGCGCATGCGGCCATGTTCCACATGACCATGTCCACTGCGCCAATATATCCTTCGTGCTTGATAATACCGGGCATCCAGATAAAGCTGCGCTCGTCCACACCAAACTCTTCCCACACGTTGTTCTTGAGCCCGATGAACGCTGACAACAAACCTGCAGACCAGAATCTCTGTTGGACAAGATCGACCCATTCCTGCGGGAAGTGCCGGGGGTGAATCACGTTGAAAATGTGCTTCACGGGGATGTTACATATGATATCCTGCGCCCACAGACTCTCGTATTGTCCTTCCTTGTTTCGAGCCAGCACTCCCCTGGCCTTACCGTCTTCCACTAAGAGCTCTTCTACCGGCGTGGCCCGCCAGACTTCTCCTCCAGCCTCATACAGGGCACTCTCAAGCGCGAGAGGGATGGCCATGCAGCCTGGCTCGGCTATGGTGGCTACCGATCCGGAGTGGAGATTCATCTTGATGTCCCGCGCCATGGCCATGTATCCGAGAAAGTCGCCGGCTGGTGCCATCTTCGGTTCGGCCATGGCGTTCTGGCACGCCATCACAACCTTGATATAGTCATACGCCTCTTCGTTGCCAGTGAGGCCCCTCTCCTCCAACCACGTCTGGACGTCAGTCTTCATGGCCGCAGCGCACTCTTCCATGGTGAGCGCTCCCATTTGTCTCAGCGCTGCTATGGTAGCGGCGTACCCTTGCTCAGACTGCCACGGATACGGCTTTCGAGGCGGAACCTGGTAGATGCTGTTTGTGCGGGCATCCACAAATCCTAGCCCCGTATTGACGGGCATGTCGATCGGCTTGCCAAGATAATCAAGAAGAAGTCGGCACCGTGACTTGTTACCCCAGAACAGACCGTGCCCGCCGTTCTCAAAAGTGTAACCGTCCAGCCTGCCCTCCTTCATGATGGTCTTCAGATCGGGCTCACAGTACGAAACCCAGCACCTCGAATCGGAAAGGGACTTTCGCAATCCCACGTCATCCAGCTCGAGACCGTCTATGGTAACCTTGTCACCCTTGCCCGTGTACGAAGCAACCCTACCCCCAATGTGGGGAGCCTTTTCCAGCACTAAGCCCTTTTTCCCGAATTTCCGTGCCAGCACCGCTGCGGCACCGAGTCCGCCTACGCCGGATCCTATGACAATTACGTCGTACTCTTTCGCGGCCATTTGACTTCCTTCCCTTCGAGATATCGCAAGATTAGTTCTGACCTGAGTCCAATATGTTTGGGGCGACCTCGGAGCGGGGGCTGTCCGATCCCCGCTTCGGAAAAGCCCTTTCTTCCTTTTGCTGGTGCAGCCCCTCGCGGGGGCTGCCAGGCTAGAATTGGCTTAAGCAAGAATAATGCCGTTTCTTCCGATTGCCTACAGCTATGCAATATCAACATGTTGTGCTCTGTTTGCACAACTTCTTGTTGTTGATGTCGCACAACATGTTGCCCTGCCATGCCAACATATTGCGCGATTGTCTTGACACGTCTGCGTGCCCTTTCATAGACTTTACTCTGACACGTCCGGATCCCCCGTGCAGCGCTTGCTTGTCCTGCCGACGCCGTGCAGTCGCTGCCTCGCGTCTGACGGACTGAGACAACAGAAGGGATGACTAGCCATGGACTCTGCTCATCTCGAGGGCCAATGGAACAATTATAGCCGTCTCCTGGGGTTATGCTCGCTGTTCAAAGAAGACTTTTCTTTGGATTGGTTGGTCGACCTCCTGGTCGGTGCCAAACCTTCCCAGATCCTGGCTCGGTTCGAGGAGGCTGTCCAAGATGGGTGGCTGCTCAAGAAGGCTCCCGGCATATATGGCTTCAAGGACAGGAAGAAACGTGAGAAGTGGAAAAGCACTCTCTCCGGGGAGGAGCAGACCACGTTTCATGGTCAAATAGCCCACATCCTGATCCGCGAATTCCCCGACGAGAACGAGCACGTCCATCTCGCCGCGCATCACCTGCTCAATATCTCGAACGATACACACCAATGCCACTACCTGGCGAAGGCCGGGGACCGGTACCTCGAAGCTTTTCGAAACGAGGACGCGCTACAATGCTATCGAAAGGTACTCGATGACCTTGCTGTGCGCAAGGGAGAGGAAGAAGACCTTCTTTTCAGCGAGACCGCAATAAAATACTCGAAGATATCTACCGGAAGGGACGAGACGGCCAAGGTGCTCTCCGTCCTGAAATTGGCTCTCTCCCGAGCCGAACAGAGGGGACTTGCACATTGTCAGTCATTGCTCGAAATGCATCTGGCCAAGAACGAGTGGTTGCGCTCACGGTACTCCAGTGCGCTCAAGCATTTCGGAGAAGGGTGGTCCCTGGCCAAACAGCTCAATGATCCCAAGCTGATTCGGTCGGCTACCATCTTTAGCACCTTCTTCCATTTCTGGCAGGGCCGATTTCGCGAATCGGTGCAAATCTACGAAAAATCGGTACCAGACATCGAGCGGTATCCCCAGGGAGGCTTTCCGCTCCTGGCAATGATCACCGTGGGGTACTGCTACGCTCAAATGGGGCAGGTGACCCAGGGACTGGGAATGCTGGATGCCATCAGAACCCAGTGCGAGGAATCCGGCAACGACTACTTCACCGCATACACATTGGGCAACATCGGCAATATTCTTCTCGATATCGGACGCATCGATGATGCGCTGCAATTTCTCCAGAATTCATCAAAGGTTGCCCAGGGCGTACACAATGACTGGGTATGGATCACCTGCAAGATTGCCATTGCTTATGCACAGTTCCTCAAGGGTGACGAGCGACAGGCCATCGGCTACGTGGAGGACTTTCTTGAAGAAAGCAGGAAGGTCCAGGTGACCGTGTACCTCTACCCCTATCTCATGGAGCTTGGACTGGCCATGAAGGAGGGGAAACTTCCCATGATAGAGGGACTGGATCTGGACAAGGCAATCCAGGACACCATTCGAGGTGAGAACATCTTTATGCGGGGGGTGGCTTATCGCTGCCGGGGCGAGTTGGAACGGATGGAGGGGCGTCCCCATACGAGGATTCTTCACTCGCTGAAGGCCTCCATACGATGGCTGAAGGAATCCGGCAGCCAGGTGGAGCTGGCCAAGTCTCTGTTGGCCCTCGCGCGCTTGCGCTTCGCCCTGGGGGAGAACGAATCTGCCAGAGAGCTGATTCTCACAGCAAGAAACACTCTCGGATCATACAGCGAACAGCTCATGCCAAATGACCTGAGCTCGCTCGTCAAGGGAAGACCGGCCGGAGAGAGCCTTCTCAAAGAGATTCTCGATCTCGGACAGCATGTGGTGACAATTCGCGACAATAAGGACTTGGTCCAGCATATCATCTCAACGGTTAATGGGATCACCGGTGCCGAGCGGGGAGCCATATTTCTCCTCAACCGTGACGGTGACTCCACAGACCTGGTGTTGAGAGCGTCAAAAAACCTCACAACCGAGCAGATTGCCCATCCCAGTTTCGCCTCTTCCATGAATATGATCCGTGAGGTCGCGGAAGCAGGAAAGGGCCGCATTTCCGGAAGTACCTCCTGCGACGAGCCGGAAAGCTTCTCATCCGAAATTATTCGCTCTCGCATTTGCGTCCCGATGATCCTTCGTGACAGGACCGTCGGGGTGCTCTACCACGACAATCGCCTCCTGAGCAGCGCGTTCCGAGAATCAGACCTGGAGCTTCTTTCCTATTTCGCTGCTCTGGCCGCATTCGCCCTAGACAACGCTCGAGCGTACGAGGAGATCAAACGGCTTAACACCAAGTTGAGTGAAGAGAACCTTTACTATAAGGAGGAGCATCTCCAGAATCTCCATTTCGAGGACATTGTGGGTGAGAGTCCCGGCATCAAGCGTGTTCTCTCTCAAATCGACCAGGTCTGCGGAACGGACGCGACAGTCCTGATCATCGGCGAGACAGGGGTCGGGAAGGAGCTTGTGGCACGTGCCGTCCACAGACATAGCCCGAGGAAGGACAAGCCCTTCATTCGGGTCCACTGCAGTGCACTTCCCGAGTCGCTCATTCCCAGCGAGCTTTTCGGGCACGAGAAGGGAGCGTTCACCGGCGCCACGCGACAGCGGATCGGGAGGTTTGAGCTGTCTGACGGGGGCAGCCTATTTCTCGACGAGGTGGGCGACCTGAGCTTTGACGTGCAGGTACGCCTTCTCCGGGTCTTGCAGACTAAAGAGTTCGAACGGGTTGGGGGAAGCGAAACCCTCAAGTCGGATTTTCGCCTCGTGGCAGCCACGAATCGAGACCTGGAAGAAGCAGTGAAAAGCGAGAGATTTCGCGCTGACCTCTATTACAGATTGGCAGTTTTTCCCATCTACGTGCCACCGCTGAGGGAACGGAAGGAAGATATACCCCTGCTTGTCTACTACTTCCTCGATATCTACTCGAAGAAGATGGGGAAGAAGTTCTCGAGGATCCACACCCTTGAGATGGACAAGCTCGTCAATTACCACTGGCCCGGAAACGTCCGTGAGCTGGAAAATGTCATCGAGAGAGGAGCTATCCTCAGTAACGGCCCACATTTCAGGGTCCCCGAGCTTGGCTGGGAGCACCACGAGACATCCACGGACTCCAGGGCGGTCACTCTCAAGGAGAACGAGCGCAGGCACATACTCTGGGCCTTGGAGAAGACCGGATGGAAGGTCCGGGGAAAGGGAGGAGCTGCGGAGCTCCTGGATATCCCTGCCTCAACCCTCGCATTCAGAATGAAGAAAGTCGGCATCAAGAGGCAGAAGACATGACCTTACAGGAATCACCGGCAAGATGCCGGCGCTACGGAGCAGCCCACCGGCAAGATGCCGGCTACGGAGCCGCTGATCAGTCGGGGTGTCGCGCTGAGAAAAGGTTGCGGACTACAATCTCGCATTAGCGGGACCGCGCTACAAATCCACGACCACGCGTGTCCCTACATGTAGGGTAGCCTTTCTACGCCTCCATTTCCAAACCGTGCCACGTTCAGGCGTTCGCCTTGCCTTGACAGCCAAGCTTTCCTCGTATTATCAAGCTCGAAGAGTTTTTCGGAAGCAATCCGTGAGCATCTTGTTCCGTCTCGCGGAGCGGAAGGGCGCTCAGTGGCAGTGATCGCGGACCATAAGAGCCATTCCCGTTCCCCGTCCCTTGAGTGGATCACTACACTGGTGTTGCCACTCGTCATAGCTGCACTTTTGCCTGTCCTGTCGTACCTGTATTTCCCCCGTGACCTGCTTTGGGACGATGCGGCACTGACATTGAAATATGTGGACAATCTGTCTTCGGGGCACGGCTACCGCTTCAATGCAACGGACCCTCTTCCAATTTTCGGGGCTTCCGCTTTCCTCTTCACGGTGACAGCCGCTGCTCTGAAGCTGATTCCCGTCCTGAATCATGACTTTCTGTACATTAGGTTGCCGGGTCTCATCGGTTATTTTCTGACGCTCTTTCTCTCCTATCGGTTCTTACACAGGAAAAGAGGCCCTGTAGCCGGATTTCTCGGTATGGCGACAATCGGGGCGGTCCCTCAGTACTTCGGGGTGGCAAGCTCCGGGTTGGAGACCATGATGGGAGCCGCCATTCTCAGCATCGCGATCTTTCTGTTCTACTTCCAGGAGCACGAGCGGCTCTTTTTGGTTTGCTGTACAGGCCTGGTGATGACGAAGCTGGACTTGACAGGGGCCTCTCTTCTTCTGGCGTTCGGGCACCTTTCGCTGGTCTATTCAGGAGACAGGAATCGCTTCCCACGGTCGCTCGCCCGGGCGATTCTTTTTTTCGGAGTCCCAGTTGCCCTCTTTTTCATTTTTTGTCGCGTTTATTTTGGGAGTGTCATTCCGCACTCTCTGCAGGCCAAGCTGATCTACTCGTACGACGCAACAGGGTACCCGTACTTGCGAGCCTTCCTTGCAACGAGCTCGCTCTACAGGTTCTACATCCTCCTTTCCTTGGTCCCCTTGGGGGCCCTCATTTTCGTGTGTCTGCGCGAAAAAACGTACCCTTCCTTCAGATTTGTGGTTTGCCTACTTGCCTCCCTGTCATTGCTCGTCCAGGTGTGCATCACTCCATTCCGCGAGATCTTCCCCTGGTATTTCCATATACCGTTTCTTTCGTGGCAAATTGTCGTTCTCCTGACACTGGAGGAGTCACTCGAGCTGAGCACAACACTGCGCACTCAATTGATTTCCTATGGGAGCCTGGCAGTCCTGAGCTTCATGTTCGTCCTCGGGGTAACATCCCCGAATGTGGGGCCTCCAAGCACGTTTTCCTCGCAAATCAAGGCCGTGAAGCGGTGGCTTGATGTGGTCGAGCGCCAACGTCGCGCGATAGGAGCATTGGTGGCGCGCACAGGCAAGCCTCAGCATGTCTTGTCAACGGGCTACGGGTGGAGCGCCTACGACTCGGGCATGCGCGTTTTCGACCACTTCGGCATCAACAGTCGGGAGCCGGTGGAAGAAAAATGGGGATTATCGGGTTGGCTGAACAATCTGTCAGCGTACAAGCCAGATTTCATAGTCTGCCACAAGCAAACGCACCCATCACTCGTGAGCCAGTACGACCTGATTGCCATCGGATGGAATCCAAGGCTCGTGGGTCACTCGGAGTGGGAGGTGTACAGAAGAAAGAAGAGTCCCATTCCGTACGAAAGAATGACATTCCCTGACTTGGGCAAAGCACTTCCCGAGCCTGCGGCGACAGGTGTATCGGTGAAAAGATCACAGATAACGCCCTACGATCATGCTCTGGTACCGACCGAGAGTGGAACAACCATAAGACTCGAAGGCCTGAAGCTCGATAACAGCATTGTCGGATTCTATTGCTACGTGGAGGTCGACGAAAAGGCTAATGCGGACAAGCATGCAGAAGTGACGATCGAGACAGATGTGCCAGGGCACCCTCCTGTGAAAATGCCAATACGACCGGACCAGGGAATCGTGCTGGTCACTACCCGCGTGCCAGCCCGTGTCAATCAAGGACACCTCCGAATCACCGCTACGGTTCCGCCAGAGAGTGGGTCCACAGATTCCACAGGTCTAGCGGTTCACGTGCGAGATCTGTTTGTCACACAAGGAAGCTTCTGACACCAGTAGTTTCGGCAGGGGTCGAACAGACCGAGTGAAGCAGAGCAGGCCTGCTACAGAGTCGCGAAGGTCTGTAGACTGCAGCCATGTATCGGCCCTGGAGGTGCCGTGAATGAGCATTCACTTCGGCGTGGCATAGGGGATAAAATCGTCAATGACATGTTTCATGATCCCCTGTTCCCGCTGAATGCCGAATGCGTACTACCGTAACTTTTTTCTTGTTTTTTCGCCACGCTCTGTTAGGATACAAGAACTGATTTTGTAGCTATGGGGGAGAGTGCGAGTAACATAATCCACAGGCGAAATTCACCCTGAAGCGACGAAAGGGACGCTCCTGTTTCGAGAGGGCACGCTCGTGGCAAAGCAGGTTCGAAAGATCAACGCCCGGGCCCTCAGCCGTGACATTCGAGCAGGCATCGGCGAGGCCGGGCTCAGGTCTAAATACGGCATTTCCCCGCAGAAACTAACCGAGTTTGTCGGACAGCTCGTAGAACATGATCTATTGACACGGGAAGATGCCCGTGTGCTCTTCTATCAATCACCCATCTCCAGTGACACGTCTCGAGCAGAGGCCCTGGAGAGCAAGAGAGACGTCCCGGCATCCGGAGTCGAGGAAAATCCACCTCATTTTTATGCCGACATTCGAGCTCTCGAGAAACCGCAGCACTCTGTTGCAGCGAGACTCGTCGGTATTGCGGCTCTCATCATCTCGGCTGGGGCACTGATTTGGGCAATTGCTCCGACTGGGTCCGCCGAATCCCTTTATTCGGCGCTGGTCTCATTGCCCTCCGCCAGCAGCGTGTTGGGCGCTCTCCTGCTCGTCGTTTCCGTGTCCATCATGCTCGGTACCCGAGCTCGCAGGGCATGTTTTCGGGTGTTAAGTGTATTCCTCCTTGTCATGGTGGCTCTTCACATTATTTCCGCGACAACCGATGTGGCCAGAGAAGCCGAACAAAGGTCTGCTGAGACGGTACTTGCTTCCAGCAGGAACGGCACGTACAGGCCAACACCTGCGAATCTAGGTCCCTCCCCCCAACAGAACCAAACCGTGGTTCTCAAATTGATGAAAGCAGTCCTTCAAGATACCCAATTCTACAGGCCGAGCCATCTGGGATTCTTGCCCTGAAGCCTGGCAGGGCGCAACGGATGGCGCCCTGTGCAGTGCTTCCGCGGGGGCTCACCAGAGGGGAGGTAGGTCGTCCACGGCAAGCTCGGCCTCATGGGGATCGGACACTGTGCCTGCCAGTTTCTCTATAGTAAGTGACAAAATTTTTGTCCGAAATAGGGCGGTCTGCCAAGACCTCCC
>CAYZET010000017.1:0-506 GCA_964477215.1 uncultured Syntrophaceae bacterium
TGCGGCCTACTATGTCGGAGAGAATACCCCCCAGAAGTCGGCTAAATCCGCTGGCAAGATTGAATGCCGTGAGGATAAGAATCGCTGATTCCAGACTATAACCCCGGGCCATTCCGTACGAGGTGGAAAGCGTGATCATCGCTATACACGCGGCTCCCTGTAGCGCCCAAGTGAGCCAGAGGCACCAGAAGCTCAGGGTCCGGACGCTGTGTCTCAGTGTCAACGATCGTTCCTGGTCGAGTGGCGGCACGCTCGATTGCCCGGGAGCGCTGTTGTTGAGCCACTCGAATCGTTCAGGTACGTCCGTGAATTGAGCTGCCACTACACCGATTCCCAAAGCCACGATCCCGAGGGAAACGGTCATGGTCACGTAGTCCAGGGTGGAAAGAAGGTAACCGAATACCGGGGAAAAAATCGCCGCAGACAGCCCGAACATGAGGTTTACCATGCCTGCGACCATGCCGCGCCGGCCGGGAAACCATTTCTGGACCGTGGTAAGGGCCGGG
>CAYZET010000017.1:516-26017 GCA_964477215.1 uncultured Syntrophaceae bacterium
GACGTATATGAAGCATGACGCTGCACCCATGACGAACGCCCAGAGATAAACCATAGAGATGTTGGAAGCACACGCAAGGAACAGGACGTCAAGACCGGTCACGATCGCACCGATGGTGATCATGTTCCTGATTCCCACCCGATCTTGCCATCGGCCGACAAGGAACATCACGGTTCCAACCGCAGCGAGCACAAAGAACATAATATTTCCCAGTGCCCCCTGCCCCACCTGAAATTGATCTTTCCAGTACGGGGCCATCACCCCCGGAAATCCAAAAATGAACGCACCCGGCCAGAAAATCGCCACTGAGCATCCTGCTACCGCAAGAATGCCTCTACGCCTCCTGTCCATTCGTTTCGGATCCTCCATTCATGAAACTGCAGACCGCATACCGATTCCTTCCAGAGTGACAAGGTTTCCTTGAATTCGATGGCGAACGCCGAGGATATGCTCCACCAGCCACAGATTTGCCTCAACGTGGTCGGTCACCAGTGGAATCGTAAATTCGCTGGTTCCCTCGGCCAACGCTGCAAAGAGGATTAATTGGTCCGCGAGGTGACGGTCGGTGCACGCACCGCTTTCGAGATCCTCAACCAAAGAGCGTACGACATAATCGGCTATATCTTCCGACTTTCGTCCCTGCTTACCGGCCCGATCTGCCCCGAGGATGCAGCCGGTGGTGGTCTCGGCCCAGAGTATCAGCGCTGCCCCCCTTTGCACTGCGGACTCGTCGTCCAGCACGTCGATGTTTGAGACAAAGCCTTTCTGCTCGAGGAGATGGCTACTCCTCCTCGCCATGCGTGAGCTGACTGCCTGATCCCTGAGGTGCGACGAGAGGGCGATTCCTTTGACTAACGGAACCGTTCCCTGTTCCGTCAATCGGATGGGCTTGAGTGCTTTACAGGGGCTGACGCGCATGAACAGTATTCCTTGACCCTGGGGGACGTATCCCGGTCTATCCATGCGCATGGTGATGTGCGCGCCCATCGCACGAAGAGCTCTCACGAGAACGCGGTCCATGTGGAAGAAACTCGGAGCGAAATCCTGGAACAAGCCTCCCGAGATCGTGAGCTCCGTTGGGGCAGAGGAAAATAGTGCCAACGGAATGAGCGTAAACGCGAGCATTGCTGCGGAGCCCGCTGTTCCGATTTCGATGTGGAACGAGCCTCCTTCGAGGGAGGTGCCGGGATGATAGGTGATCTCCTGGGATCCGACATGTGCTGTCTCGATCCTCCCGCCGCAGAGCTTCGCGCATGCGGAGAGCGCGCTAAGATGCTGAGCCCGGAGGCCTGGCTTCGGTCTCTTGGCCCGGATTCTCGTCATGTGGAGGGATTCTCGTTTCAGAGTGGCCAGGCTGGTAGCGTAGCGCAGCATTGTGCCGCTTCCGGAATGGAGGGAGCCGTCAATTTCTATCATTATCGCTCCATCCTCATGTTGAGGCACACGCAGTCCCCGTACTATTCGCTTCCCTGCCGGGGTTCTTGCAGACACTCGGGCCCTTCATAGGACGGGCTATTGACCTTGGGATTCGCACGCCGAAGCGCCATCCCCTCCGGCGCGCATGCGCGCAAAAGCGCCTTCAATCGGCTGACATCTTTAATATCCCGGCCTAACCATTCCCCATATTCTTCCGGAGAAAGAATCGCTGGCATCCTATCGTGAATGGGGAGAAGAAGAGCGTTCGCCTCGGTGGTGAGAATCGTACATGACTCGACCGGGTTCCCATCAGGGTCCTTCCACACCTCCCACAGCCCGGCAAACGCGAAAGGTTTTCCATCGGCCATGTACACGAAGAACGGCTGTCTGATTTCCTGCTCGGTCTTCCACTCGTAGAAGCCGTCCGCGGGAATAAGGCATCGTCTATGTTTGAATGCGGCCCTGAAGGCGGGCTTTTCGGCTACTGTTTCAGCTCTGGCATTGATCATTTTGGATCCGATGGATGCCTCTTTGGCCCAGAAAGGAATGAGACCCCACTTGAGCATGTCAAGCCTTCTCCTGCCAGTCTCGGTCTCCAAACGGATTACCGCGATCTGCTGTGTGGGAGCCACGTTGTACCGAGGCTCCAGGGAAGGAGTCTCCATCAATTGGAAACGTTCCGCGAGCTCTCTTCCCACTGTCATCAAGACAAACCGGCCGCACACGTCCTACCCTCCAGGATCGTACCTCGCGGAATTCTCAGAAGTTGGTCACGGTCGTTCTCCACACACACGTGCCCGCGCACCTGAACATCTCGCTCGAAGTACACCGCTCCACGAACGTCGAAGGACTCCGCCGCGAGGAGGGAAACAGAGGAATTGTCCTCGAACCTCTCGTGCATTCGAAGGGGTGACTCCAGAAAGTCATGAGAAAACTTGACCTTCGGTCTGTACGAGAGAAAGTTAGGCCTCTGGGGATTCTTCTGCACTCGATACATCGAGTCGAGAATGCACGCGTCCGATTGCAGAACAAAGAGATCCTGCACATTTTTGGTAGGAAAAAACCGGTCTCTCGTCACGGTGAGTCCCCGGGCTCGGGAGAAGCACGCGATGGCAGCGCCCATGGCAGTTTCGATCTGAATGATTTCTTCGCCTGCCACGGTCTTATAATTCTTTATTATCGGTAGATTCAGCCGCTTCTCTCTGAGCGCCTTCTCCAACGCTTCCAGATTGACCCAGACGTTATTGGTGTTGAATACGGAAAATCGGTCGATGTCCATGAACGTCTGCCGATCACCAGGGGACACTTGGGCGATTTCGAGGAGCTCCAGCGCTCCGTTTCTTACCACGAGGGTTCCGCCCTTGCGATCCAACTCTGTCCGTGGGGTCACTTCAAGTATGAAATCTATACCGTCTCTGTCCATCAGTCCCAAGATCCAAGGCTCGACGCAAGCGGCAAGGTTATCGAGATTGGAGATGAATGCCCATCGCCTCCCCTGTCGGAGCATCTCGTCGAGCAAGCCGGAATTGCGAAGACTGAAGTACACGTCCCCGTGACCGGGAGGGGTCCAGTCAATCTCAGTATCCGTGTCAAGGGGCTCGAAGGAATTTGCAGACAATCGAGGCACCTGTCTCTGAATAAACGCGAGGACAGGGATTCCGGAACGTTGAACAATCTCCAAGGTGGGCTCGTGCGTAAAAAAACTGTTCATCAAGATGAGGGGGATCTCGGTCTGCCACGCTCTTCTCATGGCCTCTGCCTGACACAGAATGATTTCCAGGTACGTCAAACCATTCTTTGCCGTCAGGATCCCTTTGGGGACTTCTCCGCCCATGGTGGTGCTTCGGCCGCCGTTGAGCTTAATGACTGCCACCTGATTAAGGATTCTCTTTCCCCGGGCCTCCAAGGAAGCCATCTCATCAGGGTCCCTCGGCGGGCCGAGAAGCAAGTTCTCGTCAGGGGCCTTCACCCTGTCCAGAGCAACGTATTTCTCGCGCTCTGCCTTGAGTCGATTGACTAGCCGAAGAAATGAGTCGATAGAAGCGGGAGCGATCCGCCTTTTTTTCATCTTTTCCCGAATGTGATCCTCAAGCCCACCATGCATAGAGCTACCTTCTTTCATGGCCCCCCTCCATGATCTCTGTTCAATTTTTTACAGTACCGGTATCAGGGCCGAGGATCAACAAAAGAGTAGGACGCGATGGTAAGTATTTGGGCAACCATGGATCGATACCATCACCCACCGGGAGGTCTACACGGGAGGATACAAGGACGCTGTGCCACCCAATATGGAGGATGGCATTGCAGTCGGCCGGATGAGCGCGGCTATGTGAGGCAAATGACGGTCAGCCCTTGGCAGGGGCCCTGTTGCCTCTTCGCTTTTCTTCTATGAGGAGGCGCGCCCGCTCCACAGCTTCCAAAAGCGTGTCCATCTTTGATTGGGGGGCAGCGAGGAAGCATTGCGCAAATTGCTCCTCGGACAGCACTGTCCGGAAATAGGCTTCCGCCTCGAAGTGCATGGCCCAGCAGGTCAAGGCCCGTGAGCAGGGCCAACCGTCGTGTTCTATTCGGCAGTACCCGAAGTGAACAGGACCGCCAAGCCGGGGACATCGAATCTGTATTTCTTCATTGGGTGGGGTGATGGAAAGCTCAGCCATGTCAAACCGTGAGGCTGCGGAGGAGCAGCCCCGGTGGGCGGCCCCTCCCGCGGAATAAGTCGCTGCTGCGACATTTACAGGTTGGGTTTCGGGAATCCCTCCAAGGCCCGGAGAGCAGTCTCGATCTCCTCCTCGGGCAGCTCGTAATCGTGAAGCTTCCCCTGGAAATACGCGTCGTACGCGGCAAGGTCTACGAGGCCATGGCCGCTCCAGTTGACAAGTATCGTCTTTTCTTTGCCTTCTTCTTTGGCAAGCTTCGCTTCTTGGATGACAGCGGCGAGGGCGTGGTTCGTTTCCGGCGCGCTAATAAAGCCCTCGGTCCGGGCCCACGTCACTCCTGCTGAGAAGGTTTCCAATTGATGGATAGCCCTCGGCTCGATGAGGCCGTCGAGAACTAACTGACTCACCAGAGGGGCCATTCCGTGATACCGGAGTCCGCCAGCGTGGATCGGTGCAGGGACGAACCCGTGTCCCAAGGTATGCATGGGGAGCAATGGGGTCATCTGCACGGTGTCGCCAAAATCATACAGGAACGGTCCCTTTGTCATGGTGGGGCACGATGTGGGCTCCACGGCCAGGACCTTGATTTGCTTGCCCGCTATCTTGTCGGCAATAAAGGGAAAAGCGCAACCGGCAAAATTGCTTCCTCCCCCAGCGCAACCAATCACCACATCGGGATAGTCACCGGTCTTTGCAAGCTGTTTTTTGGCTTCGAGCCCGATGATCGTCTGGTGGAGCAGTACGTGATTCAACACGCTCCCCAACGAGTAACGCGTGGGAGGCCTCCCCATAGCCTCACTGGTCACGGCGTCTTCCACAGCTTCGCTGATCGCAATGCCCAGGCTTCCGGGTGAATTCGGATCTTGAGCGAGGATCTTCTTCCCCGCCTCCGTTTCGGTGCTCGGACTGGGAACACACGTGGCGCCCCAGGTGTTCATCATGAGACGACGATAGGGCTTTTGCTCGAAGCTGATGCGGACCATGTACACCTTGGCCTCGAGGCCGAACTGGCTACAGGCAAAACTGAGAGCACTGCCCCATTGACCTGCCCCGGTTTCGGTAGCAATTCGCTTGATGCCAAAGACCTTATTGTAATAGGCCTGAGGGATTGCGGTGTTGGGTTTGTGACTGCCCGCAGGGCTGACACCCTCATTCTTGTAATAGATTTTGACAGGGCAATTCAGATACTTCTCTAATTTGACCGCTCGGTAGAGAGGGCTGGGACGCCAAAGGAGGAGCTTGTCCAAGACTTCCTCGGGGATGTCTATCCAGCGCTCCTGGCTCACCTCTTGTTCGATCAGGTTCATGGGAAACACCGGAGCCAGGTCATCCGGTCCGACCGGTTGCCCCGTCCCCGGATGCAATGGTGGCTGCATGGGGGTGGGCATGTCTGCCGCGATGTTGTACCACTGGCGAGGAATCTCATCTTCATTCAGAAAAATCTTCACTGTCATGGACGGTCCCTCCTGCTTTAGTGATGCGGTCGATTCTCCTTGGCAGGTACCTGCAAAGGGAAAGATGAATTACGAGAAGATTGCCCCCGGTCACAGAAAAGAAACCTCTAGTAAGACCCGGAAAGAAGTTTTGAAGTGGCCGACCACCGAAGGTGGCCTGTGGGTATACGAATTTTACTTGCTCTCCCCTGAGCGCGCAACTCTTTTGATCGCAAACTGCCGGCGCTACGAAGACTGGGGTAGAGCGGCTCGTGGCTGCCATCGACGCGTCCCGCGAAATTCCGGGGACTTTCATAGTCCCTTGTAACTGCGAAGTCATGGATGTCTATGAAATCTTGTACGAAGCTCGATTCGCCGAGCTCCACAACAGCTCCGATCTTCAAAGATTGGGTTCTCACGAGATTGGGGTCCCTGGGGGGATTGCGCCGTTAAGCTCGCACACGGTCACGTTTCCCTTGTCCGCTGCGGCGAGGACCATGCCTTGGCTAACGCCGAATCTCATCTTTCTCGGCTTAAGATTGCTGACAACGACGACGGTGCGCCCCACGAGCTCAGCCGGCTCGTAAGATGATTTGATCCCAGCGAAGATCGTTCTCTGTTCTCTCCCCAAATCCACGTGAAGCTCGAGCAGCTTATCCGACCCTTCCACCGCGCTGGCGGCTACGATTTTTCCTGCACGGAGATCCGCTTTGGACAGGTCTTCGATGCTGATCTCTTCCTTGAAGGGAGGGACCTGGACATCCGTGTCCGTCTTCGGCGAGGGGCTTTCCGCGCTGGCTTCAATCAGTTTGTCAAGAACCCCGGGCTCGAGGCGATCCAGCAGTTTTTCAAAGGAACCGATGGCACAGTTCTCCAGGTCGAATCTGGCGTCATCCCAGCGTAGGTCGGGAGCTTTCAGTATTCCTTCTACCTTTGCGCAGTATGCAGGAAGGATGGGCTTCAGCAGCACCGTGATTATCCTAATGCAGTTCACGGCGAAAGTCAGATCATTCCGAGCTCGCTCGGGGTCTGACTGCATCACCTTCCAGGGCTCGCGATGCTGGACGTAGTTGTTGGCCATATCGGAAAGAGCCAGAATTTCACGCGTGGCTGCGGCGATGCGAAGGTTTTCGTAGTGCTCTCTGGCGCGTTGGACTACACGTTCTGCCTCTGACACGAGATCACAAGTCTCGGCAGGGAGCGCACCCAACCGTGAGCCCAACCGCTTGTTGAGGAAGCCGACGGTCCGGCTAATCAGATTGGTTATGTTGTTGACAAGCTCCGCATTGGTCCGGTTAACAAACTCCTCCACGTTGAGGTCCAGGTCATCGATGGAATTGCCTAGCTTCGTCGCGTAGTAGTACCGCAAGTACCAGGGACTCAGGAAATCAGCGAACTGGCGAGCTGTAATAAACGTTCCCCTGCTTTTGGACATCTTGCGGGAATCGATAGTAAGAAAGCCATGGACGTGGACCTTGTCGGGCAGGCGGTACCCTGCTGCCTTCAACATGGCCGGCCAAAACAGGGTGTGGAAGTACATAATGTCTTTTCCGATGAAGTGGTGGATTTCTACCTCATCGGAAGAAGTAAGCCAGTATTCATCCACGCTCCTATCCCTATTGGAGCAATAGTGCTCCGTCGCGGCTATGTATCCGATCGGGGCGTCGAGCCAGACATAGAAGTATTTCTCCGATTCTCCAGGAATCTTGAATCCAAAGTACGGACCGTCTCTGGAAATGTCCCAGTCCTGGAGTCCCTGCTCGATCCAGTGGCGCACGAAAGCCGTCACCTCGCCCTGTAGGCGATCCGGAGAAGAAGTCCACTCGGTCAAAAAGGTTCCGAAGTCGCCGAGCTTGAAGAAATAGTGCTTGGATGTGCGCAGCGTTGGTTGTCCCCCGCAAATGGCACAGAGCGCGTCGAGGAGATCCGTTGGCCGGTACGTAGCTCCGCATGACTCGCAAACGTCACCGTATTGATCGGGCGCGTGGCAGCGGGGGCACGTTCCTCTAATATAGCGGTCCGGCAGAAAACGGCCGCATTGCTCGCAGTAGTATTGTTCGATTTCCCTTTCTGCAATGTGACCTCGCTCTTTGGCTTTCAGGTAAATCGATTCGGAATGCTTCTGATTTTCCGGAGAGTCTGTTGTATAGAACTCGTCGAAGCTGATTTCGTATCGGGAAAAGTCTTCTCTGTGTCTCGCATGGAACTCGCTCACCAACTCCTGCGGGGACATCCCCCGTTTTGCGGCATTTATCTCGATGGGAGTCCCATGAGCGTCAGACGCGCAAATATAGATCACGTCTCTTCCGATCAGGCGGAGGAATCGAACGTAGATGTCGGTCTGAATGTATTCTACCAGATGACCGATATGGATATCTCCATTGGCGTAAGGCAAAGCACTTGTGACGAGGGTTCTATGCAATGTTGTCTCCTGAGGTCTTTGAAATCCTTGATGAATTCAGCGGCGGCTGGAAAACTGGCGCAGTCGAGGTATGTCACCATGCCAGGGACACATGCCGGTCGCTCGGGAAACAGGATTATAGCAGGTGCCGAGAGAAATGTCCGATTTGTTGCTTGAAAACGTGCGTAAGACTCTCGCCAGCAAAGAAAAGAAAGGAATTGCACCGCTGCGGCCTGCTTGTGGGCTTAGAGATTCCACATTCACCCGTCGCGTGACAGCTCGGAGCCAGATTCTGAATCCCGCATGAATTTCTGCCCTGCCTGTGGTCCGGGTCAACTCTTGCTCAGAGAGTGCGGCCCCGGAAGGACGGTGATCTTGCTGCGACTCGTGCTATTCAGGCACTATCTGAAGGGCTTCCAGGTTTGGATCCTTCTGCGCATCTATCCTGAAGACCCTAGCGCGCATGACAATAGTTTCCATCTCTTTCAGGTTGTCCAGACCGCCAGCCATCTCTTTCTTGATCCACGCCTTGTCGAGCAGGATGTAACTGATTCGGTCGGCTATGGAGAAATTGACGTAGCCCTCTCCCAGGGGACACGGCAAGTCCCCCTTCTTGACATAACGCACAGAAAAAACGATGTCTTTATTAAGGAACTTTCGGGGATCGCGCTGCAGCTCTGCAATAGTAAGGTTTTCGTCGAGCTCGCGGTATAACCCTCCCTTGAGGTACCTGGTTGCAGTGCAGGCCGTAATGGCTACGCACGCAAGCGCAATTCCGAGCATTCCGACACGTGCAACCATGCGGCGGTCACCAACCCATTGATAAAGCAGTCGTATACCATAATGGACCGCGGCATGAAAGTCAAAGGTATTTGATACGCAACCGCGGGCCTTCGCATCCGCGGGGGAGCCGGACGGTACCGTGACCGAGCAATGTGAGAAAGAAACAGCGACAAGGGGACGGAACAAGGAAAGGCACCGGCTTGTCGAATGAGTTATAGGGGCGCTCACTCTCGTGCAAAATCGTACCCAAGGACGGAGATAAGATCTTTTGCGCGGGCGACGCAATTAGAAATTTGACAAGATACCTTGCGAGTGTTAAAAGTAAAAATACGGAAGAGAGAGGCTGGCTCTTCTCTCAGACGTGGAATAATACTGAGCGGTTCCCAACCGATCGAATTGAAGTAACGTGCCTGATTATCCAAGTTTCATGAGCTGTTTCGAGGCTTGAAGCCGGGGAACGGAGCGTGGGGTTAAGGGGCGCGTAGTCCTTCAGGAGAATCTCGAAAGTCTCTGCTGCAAATAAACGTCTTCGCCCTCTCAGAAGGGATCAGGGACGAGCAACTTTGAGAAGAGTTGCGACGTATAGATGGTCCCGAAGCACGATTAGGGGAGAGGGTATGCGCGTCGCGTCTCGGAGATAGTGTAGAGCATTCAGAAAGATCGCGATAGACGTTGCCCGAGGACACTCGAGCAGTGCCGCTGCAAGGGGGGATCAACCCCGTAGAGTATGAAGTCAGCGTTTTTGAAGGCTCCAAGTTTATTGGGCTACGATGCCGAATAGAGACGCGGGGCGGGCGAGGTTCACGCGAGGCGGACCTGCTTAAGAAGTGCATCGTGCAAAATCGTTGACAGCCGCGTGAGGAAAAGCTATACAGCGGCTTTCATCATCCATATCAAGCAGAGCATACGCTTTGCTGCAACCGCGTTCAAACCCGCGGAACAATCTGTCGGACGTAACGGGCCGATCATCGGCTCGAGCAGGGAGGTACAGTTTGGTGAAGTGTAAAACGTGCGGAAGAGAATATACCGCAGTGCAGACCATGACCTATTCCGAATACGGATACTGTTCATGGGACTGCCTCATGAAAAAGAGAACTCAACCCGTAAACAATTATCGCAACAAGTCCAATCGGCGTAACAACGGACACCGGAGCCATTCAGGCCAGCGCGCTACCAAGTGGGGCTAATTCGTAATTTCGACTGATTGTCACCGCTTTCACGTGCTCCCCAAGACGGAGTGAGACCTACACGCGGCGTGGACATTCCCGAATTGCAGTGCTACCCTCTGTCAATATCCTGCGTGATCGACCGCGAGGCGCGCGACTGATCTCGTTTTGCTCGAGCCTTTTTCTGGGTCGGCCCGCCCTGAGAGTCCCGCACCAGCGGGACTCGGAGTGACCGCGGCGCGAAACGCGCGCTTCGATCGCGCTTCAACACCCCTGTGATGTGATTGGATCAAATGTATGGACCGATTAAGCGTCGAAGCGATCGTCGAACAGATCGACCAGGTGCATGCCGAACTGGCTGACCTCACCGTACGCCAGTTCTTGGGAGCCGCGGCCGCACAAACCACCGCGGACATCCTTCAGGACCATCCTCTGCCGACACAGCTCAATGCCATCGCGTCATTGCGGACCCTGGTGCGAGGGACCGATGATCCCGAAGAGGCGGAAAGGCTCGAACGAATCCTGTTCGGATGCATGGACCTCGTCATCGCGAATGAAACGGCGTCTCTGGAGGACATGGTAACATTCTACATGCAGCGGGGTCGCATGCATGTGGGTAGCGATAGAATTCCGGCACCGGAAGTAGTGCCGTGGCTGCAAGCGGAGCCTGATTTCTCCAGGCGGGAAGAAATGCAGAAGGAGAATTCGATCTTCCTCAAAGCTATTATCAATCCCATGCTGTTGGGAATTCTCGAGCTCACCGTCCGGGCCGTTACCGAGAAATTTGGCTATGCCGATTACGCGTCTTACTGCGAAGCGAAAAAACAGACTTCTTTCGAGAGAGAGGCGGAGGAGCTGCAACAATATTTGGAGGAGACGAGGAGCGAGTACCTCCGGAGGATGGCCCCTTGGGTGGAGGAGGTCATTGGCAAGCCCTTCTCGAATCTGAGCAGGTACCACGCCCTGTATCTGATTCGCATCAGGAAATTCGATCATTTCTTCGGTACTTCCAGCCTCATGAGGCTGGCTCGCAGAACCTTCATGAACCTCGGGTTCGACGCGGAGTCTCGCTCGGACGTGATCTTTGACATCTCGGATTCTTCTTCGAAGAGTCCCAATGGAATATGTCTTGGGGTCAAGATTCCTGGCGAGATCCATGTCATCATGAAGCCGGTGGGCGGGCTGGTCGATGTGGAGGCACTTCTCCATGAGACGGGGCACGCGTTCTTCTTGAGCCATTTCGACCCGCTCTTGCCCATCGAGTATCGGCGCCTGAACCGATCTTCTGCCCTCGATGAGACGTTCGCGTTCCTGTTTATGAATCTCATCGGAAATCCTGCGTGGTTGACGGGGGTGGCAGGGATGCCCGTACGGCAGGCGGAGGAGCTGCCGGACTTGTACAAGACGAAACAATTCTGCTTGATCCGCAGATATATCGGGAAGTTCCTCGCTGAAAGAGAGCTGCACGAGAGGCGCGATATCAAGAATCCGTCATATTATTGCAAGCACTTAGAGCAAGCAACGGGATTTGTTTATGAGCCGCAAGGTTACTTGATCGACATGGAGCATGGCTTCTACGCCCTGGATTATCTCCATGCGTGGGCCGGCTCTGATGTGCTGGCTCGCTTTCTTGAGGCAGAGTATGGGCTAGAATGGTTCGCGCACCCCCAAGCGGGCGCTGCGCTCAGGACCATAGCAGCCTCAGGAAGAAAGAATTCCCTGAAAGATGTCTTGAGCTCATTTTGCGGCTCTGGATTGCGTTTGCCGAGATTTGCGGTCGCTTGATGCATAGTGCCCTCCCGCGGGCGAGCATTCTAATCAGAAGTATTTTAGTGTAGAATACATCGAAAACAGGGCTCAAACGGCGGAACATTTTTCCGCGGTCCGGAAACAGCTCTGTAAGATCGCACGTGAACTCGACAGCGGTCTTCGAGCCCGCGTAATTGGGTAACTCTCTTTCGAGAAGGACTGTGGCAAGATGACGAAAGGTGCGATTCAAGAATACGCTGATTCCGATGGTCTTTATGGCCGTGTGACCACCCAGTACGCTGACTTCGACGGAATCACCCTTGAGTCGGGCTACTTTCTGGGACCACTGACCGTGGCCTTTGAGACGTACGGGACCCTTTCGCCCAACCGTGACAACGCGGTGCTCATTCTACATGCCCTATCGGGCGACGCCCATGCAGCGGGAATCGACCAGCACGGGAGGCACGGATGGTGGGATGCCATGATAGGGCCTGGCAAGGGCATAGACACAGACCGGTACTTTGTCATCTGCTCCAATTGTCTGGGCGGATGTAAGGGGACCACCGGCCCTTGTAGCATCAACCCCGAGACTGGCAAGCCCTATGGAAGGTCGTTCCCGCGGATCACCATCGGAGACATGGTCAACGTTCAGGCGATGCTGTTGAGGCATCTCGGCATCGATTGCCTTCACAGCGTCGTTGGCGGATCCATGGGCGGCATGCAAGCCCTTGAATGGGCTGTGAGCCATCCGAGCGCAATCCGGTCGGCCATAGTGATCGCGGCCACGGCGCGACTCTCTCCCCAAGGAATTGCATTCAACTGGGTGGGGCGCAACGCTATCTACAGTGATCCGGTGAACCGTGAGACAGATGGGGAAACCCAGGCGAAAGGACCCGGGAGAGGATTGGCGGTAGCCCGGATGATCGGCCACATTACGTATCTGTCCCAGCACACCATGGAGGGCAAATTCGGGAGAAAGCTCGCCCTCACCGACATGAACGGTAACCGCTATAGTCTCGGTGAAAACGGGAAGGAAGGTGTAGAGTTCGAGGTGGAATCGTACTTGGAGCACCAGGGAAACACCTTCATGCAACGATTCGATGAGGATTCCTACATAGTGATCACCAAGGCCATCGATCTGTTCGACCTCGAGGCCATTTACGGAGACCTCCGCAAGGCCTTTGCCAATGTCTCCGCGCGATTGATGATCCTCTCTTTCAGCTCGGACTGGTTATATCCCACAGAGATGTCGCTGCCTATAGTTAGAGCTCTTCAGGCAGAAAAGAAGGACGTGTCGTTTGTCGAGCTGGATTTGCCGTACGGGCACGACTCTTTCCTCGTGAACGCTGGCATGCCATATCTTACTCGCATAATACGGGGGTTCCTGAACGGTGTACGCCCAGCAACAACCGAATAAGACCCCATTCCACGAATTCCAAGTGGGGTTCAACATTATTGCTGATTTGATAACCCCGGGGACGCGGGTTCTCGACCTCGGATGTGGCAGCGGAACACTCTTGCAGAAGTTGCGCGACGAAAAAGAGGTGGAAGGCTGTGGAGTGGAGCTGGATCAGGAGAAAGTGATCCGGTGCATCGAGCGGGGTATTCGAATCATGACTCTGGACTTGGATGAGGGGCTGGGGGGGTTTCCGGACTTGAGCTATGAATACGTGGTGCTGAGCAGAACATTGCAGCAGCTCATGAATCCGGAACGCGTGGTGCGGGAAATGCTCCGGGTAGGCTCCAAATCGATCATCACCTTTCCGAACTTCGGACACTGGAAGATGGCACTCCGATACCTTATCTCGGGCCGGACGCCGGTCAGTGAAACCCATCCCCATCCATGGTACAATACCCCGGATATTCACAGGCTTACGATCTCCGATTTCAGGATTTTTATTCGAAAATTGGGCGGAAAGATCGAGAAGGAAATCTTCATTATCAAGACCAGCGGCGTCAGTGATGCCTTCTGGGCCAACCGTCGCGCAGAATGGGGCTGCTTCTTGATTTCTGCGGCGTAAGTGGTTTTTTTGCAATCACCGCGGACCAGCGCCCTGGTGATTGTAGGCAAGAAGGAATAGTGGGCGGCGCCAGAGTTGGTCCGCGTTGTTCAAGACATCAGGCCTAACCCAGTACCAGGGGAGCTGCGCAATCACAACCGGCTGCAACCTGAGCCCCAAACCGCAAAGGTCCCGATGAGCGCTAGATTTTATGTGGAAGATGACTTCGCAATTTCTCTTGCAGAAGAACCAGAATTTTTCCGGATGAAGTTCCTGACCTCCGAAGTGCAAGAGCGTCATGTCGAGGAATTCATGGACACCACGGTCGAATGGCTCAGCACGAACCCCACAAAAGGCATTCTCATCGATTTCAAAGGCGTGAAGTCAGTGTGCAGCCAGTTCGCCGCATTGCTGCACCATCACTACGAAGACATAAGGAGGCGAGGACTCTACGTTCGCTTTGTCAATGTCGATCCCACCATCGAGTCGCACCTGGATGTCTCTAATATTACAATCGTGTTGCGCAGGCCGCTGAACCCTCATCGAGCGGTCGTGAGTGCCAAACAAATCTTAGAAGATCTAGCAAACGACGTCTCGGACATGGACCTTATGGAGAAATATAGTCTGTCGGAGAGAGGTCTGGCTAAGATGTTCAAGAAATTGCTCGCCGCGGGATTGATCTCCAAGAGCACGCTCGCTCAGCGCATGGGTGTGGAGACCGACGAGGTGTCCTTCGATGTCAAGGACCTGGTTGACAACAAGCCTGTGATTAACGCATCGGAGGTTCTTGAGGACATAGCCAATGACAAGACGAACGGAGAATTGATGCGCAAGTACAAACTTTCTAAGAAAGGTCTGCGCAGCCTCCTCAAGAAGCTCTATGACCGCGGCCTCATTTCAAAGATCATGTTAAAGCGTAGAAAGAATCTCGGAGAATGACAGAGTCAAATCTTTCCCTGTCTTCTCGCCCTCCTGCCTCATTCATCCGTTCTCTCTACACCGGTTGCCAATGATAGTGTCCGTTTCCCCCGTTCGACAATGACGGGGGGGCTGGAACCGCCCGGAATCTCGCCTCTTTTCTGGGCACTCCTCCCCCAGCCATGTCACAAAAGGAGGCTTGCATCGACCTCTAGTCCCTGTATTTCTTCGTCAACCTTCTAATATCGCTCTCCGTGAACTCGACCCCGTACTCGTCCATAAGCTCGTTCTCTATTTTGAGAAGCTCTTCCAAGCGGATATCCGCGCCGAACACACCCTGGATTTTGCTTTGTTTCGATCGAAGCGGTGCAGAAACCGTTATGCACAGAGCACCTGTGTACCGAGACGTAAAGGGTCCGACCACGTGTATCTTGCCATCCGCAAGCGGCCTTATGAACCACTCGCGATTCGAGAAATCCTCGTTCGGTTTGATGTCCACGAACTTGGATTTATCCTTGATGTCGGTAATATTCTCTGTGACCTTTTTTCCTTGCATATCGGCCACGTAGCAATATTGGATGAACGGATATTTGGTAATGAAGTCGCTCATGGCCTTCTCCATGGCCTTCGGCTTGAAACCTGTCATGCCCTCTTCGCTGACGAAGTTTTCCACAATCTTGAACGCCATTTCTCTGGCTATGAGTTTCATGCGATCCCAGTCGGAGATAAATACCTCGGGCATATGACGTTTTACTAGCGCTGTCATTTCCTTGTCAGACATGGAAGTCACCCGGCCATTGTCGTACTGACCGAGAATCTCGTCATAAATTCGCGCTATAGCTGGATGATTCTTGTCCACAGGCTCGTCTCGAGGAACCTCCATCTTTGTGTTGATCCAGTGGGCGATTCCCGCCATCCCCGATTTGTCTGTGATGTTGACCTGCGGGGGACGCCCGAGAATGGTGGTTGTGTCAAACACATTGTAGATTTCTTCGTTCTTGAGGACTCCGTCCACATGGATCCCCGCGCTCGTCACGTTGAAGGCTTTTCCAACAAGAGGATAGTTTTCAGGGATGACGTGGCCCAAATCCCGCTCGAAGTACTCCGCCATTTCCGTTATTGCCAGTGTGTTCATGCCGTCGGCAGTACCCCTGAGTGCCATGTACTCGATCATGAGTGCTTCGATGGGGGTATTTCCCGTGCGCTCGCCGATTCCGAGCAACGTACCGTTCACGGTGGAGCATCCGTAGAGCCACGCGTACACCGCGTTCACAAGACCCTTGTGAAAGTCATTGTGACCGTGCCACTCCAAAAGGTCCTCAGGGACATTTGCGTCATCGTGCATCGCCCTGATGAGCTTGGGGACGCTTCGAGGAAGCGCTGACCCGGGATACGTAACCCCGAAGCCCATGGTATCGCAGAGACGAATCTTGATGTCGGTGCCGGATTCTTCCCGCATTTCCATAAGCTTCTGGGCAAACGGTACACAGAATCCATAGATGTCTGCGCGCGTAACGTCCTCAAAGTGGCAACGAGGCGTAATACCTTTTTCCAGCGTTGCGCGGACCATGTCCACGTATTTCTCAAAGGCTTTCCGCCTATCCAGGCCCATCTTCAGGAAAATATGATAGTCCGACACCGATGTCAGAATCCCAGTCTCCGTCAATCCTACGGAACGAACATGGGACAGGTCGTCCTTGTTGGCGCGTATCCATCCCGTAATCGACGGATACTGATACCCCTTGTTCCGGCAGACCTCCAGTGCCTTCTTGTCCTTCTTTGTGTACAAGAAGAATTCAGACTGCCGGATGATTCCATGGGGCCCGGAGAGCTTGTGGAGCAAGTCGAAAATCCGAGAGATCTGCTCCACAGAAAAAGGTGGCCGAGCCTGCTGCCCGTCGCGAAACGTCGTATCCGTAATAAGAAAATGCTTGGCCGGATTAACCGGCAGGATATGGAAGTCAAAGTCGACTTTGGGGATCTCGGTGTAGGGGAAGATGTTCCGCAGCAGATTCGGGGCCTTGACCTCCCTGAGGGACCTCTCTTTGTTAAATTTGTTGTATTCGTGGTACAAAATGCCTTTCTTCGGATCCCACGTGGCCATCGCGGATCTCCTTCCAATTGGGATATCGCTCACAGCGCAGGACGCTGTTACTGCTTGGTTCTCATCCTGGGACAGTCAAATCCTGGACGTACATATTCTCACAGTGTCATCTCAACGAAAGACTGAGTCCAGAATTAATTGAAAGGCCTCAGCTCCGGCTACAATTTCGGAGTCAATTGTCATCCACATACTGCGTTTCCGGCCCACCGACACTCACCTGTCCCGCGCAGGGAAGACCAGCGTATTTCCGGAGCCTCACAGATCCAGGTCTCTTGAAGCACCGGACTCGATGCGCGCTCACGTGCGGACGGCAAGCTTCAAGCCCAATTCTTTCAATTGCCCCGGGTCCACGGGAGTCGGCGCGCCTGTGAGCAGACAGGTGGCCTTCTGAGTCTTGGGAAACGCTATCACATCCCGGATCGATTCCGATTTTGTCAAGATCGCCATGATCCTGTCCAGCCCAAATGCAATTCCACCGTGGGGAGGAGCGCCGTATCGGAGCGCTTCGAGGAGAAAGCCGAACTTCTCCCGGGCCTCCCCTTGATTGATACCAAGAACAGCGAACACGCGCTCCTGGATATCGCTACGGTGAATTCGCATGCTTCCCCCACCGATCTCAGCGCCATTGAGCACCAGGTCGTACGCCCGCGAACGGACCGCCAAGGGGTCGTTCTCCAAGAGGTCCAGATCCTCTTCTCGCGGAGAGGTGAACGGATGGTGCATCGCGGAGTACCTTCCCTCGTCCTCATCGAGCTCGAACATGGGAAATTCTGTTATCCACAGGAACCGATACACACCGTTCGGGACTTCACCGAGCTTTTCGGCCAGACTGTTTCTCAGGTTCCCCAGCACGTCGTTAACAATGCGAGGGGAGTCCGCTGCAAACAAAATGACGTCGCCATGTCCTCCCTTCGCCCTCTCTACGATTGCTTTCCGCTCCTCATCGGAAAGGAACTTCGCTATGGGAGATTGCCACTCGTTTCCCTCGCGAATGCGTGTGTACGCCACTCCCTTGCCGCCGAAAACCGCGGCGAAGTCTCTGAGATCGTCCAGGTCCTTTCGGGAAAGTCGCTCGCCGTTCTCCACCTTCATCGCCTTTACGATACCGCCGTCAGCCACTGCCCCGCGAAAAACCCCGAACTGAGTGTCGCGCACAATGTCCGTCAGCTCGCACAATTCCATTCCAAACCTGACATCCGGCTTGTCCAGGCCATAGCGTGCCACCGCCTCGCGATAGGGAGCTCGAGGGAAGGGGGTCTCGAGCTCGATACCGAGAATCTCACGAAAAATACGTCCCATCATGCGCTCGATCATGGGAAAGAGGTGCTCCTCCTCCAGGAAAGAGACCTCCATGTCCAACTGGGTAAACTCCGGCTGACGGTCTGCTCTCAGGTCCTCATCGCGGAAGCACCGAACAATCTGATAGTATCGCTCGAATCCAGCAACCATCAGAAGCTGCTTGAAGATCTGTGGCGATTGAGGCAGCGCATAGAAATGGCCGGGCTGCGTCCTGCTCGGCACAAGATAATCTCTCGCTCCCTCTGGCGTGCTAGTCGTCAAGAACGGAGTTTCGATATCCACAAAATCCTGTTCGTTCAGAAATTCCCGGATCAGGGAAACCACCTTGTGGCGGATCAGCAGGTTTCTCCTCGCAGCATCGTCGCGGCGCAGATCGAGGTACCGGTACTTGTAGCGCACAGCATCCGTGGGAGCTGTGGCCTCATCTATGGGAAACGGGGGAGTGTCAGAGCGATTGAGCATCTTCATTTCATCCGCGAAGATTTCGACCGATCCTGTAGGAAGATCCGGATTCAGCGATTCCTCGGGCCGCCTGCGCACCTCTCCCTTTACTGCTATGACCCATTCAGGCCGAAGGGCATGAGCCTTACCGTGCGTTTCCGGCGAGAGCTCCGGATTGAAGACCAGTTGCACCAGACCACGACGGTCCCGAAGGTCTACGAAGATTACGCCGCCATGGTCTCTCCGGCGCATGACCCATCCCATGACCGTGACGCGTTCTCCAATGGCCTGCTCACCGATCTCGGTGGACAAGTGTGTTCTTTCCCACCCGTTCAAGCTGTCGAGCTTCAACCTTGTTCTCCTTCGAGGAACTTCACCATATCATCAAGCTTCACCGTTGTCTGAGCCTTGGTTCGCATGTCACGAATAGTAGCCTCCCCGTTTTTCAGCTCGTTTTCCCCTATCATAACGACTTTGGCAGCCCCGAGCTTGTCCGCGAGCTTCATCTGCGCTTTGAGACTCATGGACGTGTATCGCGCTTCCACGGAAATTCCGTGTGAGCGAAGTCGGTTGGCCACCGTCAGTCCTACCGCCTGGGCCGGTTCGCCGAGGGCGGCCACGAAAACGTCAACAGACCGGGCAAAGCGGGGATCGTCATCTTCGATGCCCATTGCGAGGCGCTCCAACCCTATGGCAAAACCTATTCCTGAAACGTCGGGGCCGCCCAGCTCTCCCAGGAGATTGTCATATCGCCCCCCCCCTCCGACCGCTTTCGATCTGCCAAGCTCCTCGTGAATGATCTCGAACGCGGTTCTCGTGTAGTAGTCAAGGCCTCTGACCATTGTGGGCTCGACACGGAATTGTATTCCCAGCAAACCAAGAGTCTTCTGCACCTTCGCAAAGTGATCGCGGCACCCCTGGTCGAGGCTGTCCGTGATAAGCGGCGCGTCACGGGCAATTTCTATGCAGCGAGGCACCTTGCAGTCAAGGATCCGCATGGGATTGGTCTGGAGACGACGGCTGCAATCGGGGCAAAGCTCCCCAATAAAGCTACCGAAGTAGTCCCGCAGCCTCGCGCGATACAGGGCTCTGCACTCGCGGCATCCCACAGAGTTGATCTCCATCACAAGGCCTGCGGTGCCGATATCGGTCATGATCGCGTGCGCTGCTGCAATAGCCTCGGCGTCCGTGTATGGGGAATCGTCTCCCAGAATTTCCGCGTCGATCTGAAAGAACTGCCTGAACCTCCCCTTCGAGGGCCTCTCACGGCGAAACATTGGTCCCACGCAATATAGCTTGAGGACCGAATCGCGATGAAGCAACGCGTGCTCCGCGACCGCCCTGAGGATTCCTGCAGTGGCTTCTGGCCTGAGACTGAGGATTTCTCCGCCACGGTCCTCAAAAGTGTACATCTCCTTTTCCACAATGTCCGTCACCTGGCCAATGCCGCGCACGAAAAGCTCCGTGCGCTCCACTATGGGCGGGATGATCTCCCTGAAGCCGAATCGCTCGAGGGTGTTCCTGGCAGTGGAGATGATGAACGCCCATTTCTGGGTTTCGTCGGGAAGTATGTCGTGGAATCCTTTTACGAGTCTGATCATCCGGGGGTCCTTCTCCGGCATTGAGAACAGCAACGTTCCCCGCGCAAAGCGAATATTTTAGGATGAATCTGTCGTATCCGTCAAGCACGCCGGCAAATAGACAGTGGGTCAGTTTGAGGATCACCCCATTGAGAGCTGGAAGCGCTCGTGGCAAGATGCCATGCATGAGCCCACAAGAGTCTAAGAAGGAGAAACGGCAAAGGGACCTAAACAGGCTAGCTATCGGCATCAGCATCACCAAAGATCGACTGCTTGTCCCGTGAGAAAAAAACAGAAAAGAATCCCGCCACCGTCGAGTTTGGACGCCTTCGGGGTCCCAATCGTGGGAATCCCGATATTCGGCAGGGTGACCCTCCCTGTCACAGCCTGGTGCTCAGCGACAATTGTTCCGGCTCTGCATGGTGGCGTCCGTTTCCCCCATTGCGGCCGGTCGCGGGAGTTGCCTCAACGTAATGGGGGCTCATGAAAAGCTCTATTTTGAGGCAAGGGCTACAGGTTGGACAAGACTGCGGCATCCACATCAGGTTGTTCGTCTCGCGAGGTGAATGGCCGGAAGGTTGAATAGGGGGCGTCGAAATAGGTTATCACTTTCCCGATGGGGCCGTTGCGCTGCTTGCCTATAATGATCTCTGCCTGCCCCCTCTTTGGGTTGTCCGGGCTGTCGTTGTACACCTCATCCCGGTAAATGAACAAGATCACATCCGCGTCCTGCTCGATAGCCCCAGACTCCCTCAAGTCGGCAAGGTGAGGTCTCTTGTCCGGTCGCTGCTCCACCTGCCGGTTGAGCTGGGACAGAGCGATCACGGGAACGTCCAATTCCTTGGCGAGCGCTTTTAGGTTGCGGGATATGTCGGAGATTTCTTTCTCTCGAGAGTCGGCTCTGACATGTCCCTTCATGAGCTGGAGGTAGTCCACGACAATGAGCCCAAGATTTTTTTCTTTTTTCAGCCTTCGTGCTTTTGCTCGCAACTCGAGGGAGTTGATCGCCGGAGAGTCGTCCACGAAGATGGGGGCGTCGGAAATGTTGCCCACCGCAAGGGTCAGTCGGCTCCAATCTTCAGGGCTCAGAAACCCCGTCCTCAAGCTCTTGAGATTTACCCTTGCGCGGGAGCAGAGAATTCGTAAAGCGATCTGAGCTTTGCTCATCTCAAGGGAAAAAACCCCCACAGGTATACGCGCCTCCATCGCTGCATACATGCCCACATTGAGGGCAAAGGATGTCTTGCCCATTGAAGGGCGGCCGGCAATGATAATCAGGTCGGACCGCTGAAATCCTGCTGTAAGGTTGTCCAAGTCTCGAAACCCGGACGGGACACCTGTAATATTTTCTTTGCGCTCGTACAGGTTCTCGATGGTCTCGAAGCTGGCCTTCATCAGCTCTTGAATGTGAACGAACCCCGGACCGATGCGTGATTCGCCAACGCTGAAAATGAGCTCTTCCGCCTGATCCACCAGCTCGTCCACGTCCTCTTGCATCTCATAGCTACGGGTGGAGATTTCCGTAGCTACGGAAATCAGCTTCCGCAGGGTTGCTCGCTCCTTGACCTTTTCGGCATAGTGAAGGATGTTTGCCGCGCTCGGAACCGCGTCAATCAATTCAGTGAGATAGGGGACTCCTCCCACTGTTTCGAGCAGGCCGGCAGTCTTGAGAGCGGCCGTCAAAGTAAGCCAGTCAGCCGGCTCGTTTCTGCTGAATAGTTGGACGATTGCGGCAAAGATATGTCGGTGAGCTTCTCGGTAGAAATCTTCAGGCTTGAGAATGGCCACCACTCTGGGCAGCATATCATTATCTAAGAGAAGGCCCCCCAGTACGGCGCGCTCGCCTTCCACGAACTGGGGGGGGACTTTCACGTTGGCATTGTTATCAGCCGGCATCCTCGGGTTGCTCCTCCGGTTTCACCACCACAGTCACTGCGGCTGAGACCTCGGGGTGAAGCCGAACGGTAGCTTTGAACTCGCCGAGCTTCTTAATGGGCTCCGACAGGACGATCTTCTTCCTGTCGATCTCATACCCCTGAGCTTCCAGCGCCCTGGCAATGTCCGTGGCAGTAACGGACCCGAAGAGGCGGCCATCCTCATCCCTTGATTTGCGCACAAAACTGAGCGTGAGCTCTTCGAGCTGACGTGCCTGATCCTGAGCGGTGCCTTTGAGCTTTGCCAGCCTCTTCTGTTTTGCCTCGATGAGGGTCCGATAGAAATTGAGATTCTTTTGCGTAGCCACGCACGCAAGCTTCCTCGGAAGCAGATAATTGCGCGCGTACCCGTCCTTCACCTTGACGGTTTGGCCCACAGCTCCCAGATCGTCGATGTTCTCTAGAAGGATTATCTCCATAATCGATCTCCGACACGATGTCTAGTCTTTTCTAATAACCGGAGGGCTCAATCGCGAAGCCCGATCCCAGGGGATGGCCTGCTTGCGGCCAGGCCGAGAGCCATGCAGACAGCCCGGCCGGAAAAAGGGGAGGCCCTATCTTCGCGGCACGGTAAAAGGCAGCAAAGCAATATTCCGAGCCCGTTTGATGCAAGCGGTCAATTGCCGCTGGTGCTTCGCACAATTCCCGGAAATACGTCTAGGAATAATCTTACCGCGCTCGGTAATGAACGCCCTGAGTATATTGGGCTCCTTGTAGTCCATGCGTATGGACGGATCAGCGCAGAAACGGCAAACCTTGCTCCGGGGGAACGGTCGGCGTCGTTGAGGTTTCGCCATTGTCATACCTCCTCAGGCTTCTGTTCCGGCGAGGAGGCCTGACCTTCGGAGGCCTCTGCCGGAGATTCTTCGCTTTCATGCTCCTGCCGTCCTTGCTCAGTTGCTGCGATCGGTTCCTGCTCGGCTGCGGCTGGCATGGCCACCTGTGGTCCCTCAGCGGGTTGAGCCTCAGCAGGCTCGGTTGGCTCTTCAGCACCGGGAGCAGGGGCCTCAGTGGCTCCCACGGCCTTTGCCTCAGCCTCTTTCTGGGCAGCGGCCTTGAAAGCCTCGAGGTTCACGTCCTCGTCTAGTTTGACGCTGAGGAATTTCATGACGTCTTCGGTGATCTTGAACTGTCGTTCGACCTCTTTGACGAGCGCAGAAGAGCCGACGTAATCGAAAAGGATGTACCGGCCTTTATCTTTCTTGTTGACCTGGTACGCGAGCCTCTTCGATCCCCAGTCCTCGATCTTGATAATTTCGCCGCCGTTGCTCTTGATTACGTTTCCGAATCGATCGGTGAGCCCGACGATTTCATCATCCGGCAATTCGGGATTCAGGATGATAACGGATTCATAGCGTCGCATGCTTTCTCCTTTCGAGTCTCAAGCCCCGCGGGGCAAGGAGTGCGTCACGTAAATCAGTTATTCTTACACAACTATTCTCGCTCGATCAAGAGAAAATAATGGTCCACCATTTCGTCAGCGCTTGTCGAGCTCTTTGCAGTTTTCGCAATACCAGATTTTTTCTCTGATGAAGAAGAAGAGGAGACCCACACCGAGGAAGAGAGAGCCGATGTAATACGAGGCAGGAAGCAGGAATCGAGCATACCAGGGCGTCTGGTAGAAATTCGTTGAGAGACCGTACAGGACCATGAGAGCAGATCCCGTGAAAAGCAACAAGAGCCCAGCAAGAGGCGACAAGATCATGCGTGAGGATCTCTTCATGACTTCACCGCACTTCTTGCACAGCTTGACTTTTCGCCTGTGGAGTCTGTCCGGGAATGGGGGCACATCTTGCGGGGCGACAACTGCCTGGGGAAAATACGGAGCCTCCTCGGGGCCGTTCTTTCCTAATGAGAGCATTCTGCCGACCTCTTTTTTGCGGGTGGGATTCGGTTCCGCGAGGGCCTGTGCCGTCCGCTGCGCACTGGGGTCGAGACCTTCGACCCGACCGTTTGTGGCTTCGGACTGTTTCAGTGGCACCTTGCGGCCGTGATGCCAGAAACCGTCTGTAAAACTCACAATAAAGCCCTCCCTGGAATTGTCCGCTCGCCAGCGCCCGTGACGCCAAGTACGCTCCCTGCCCGACCGTCACTGGCAGACCGTGGTCGAGGCCGGAGCCAAGGCCAATCCTAGCAGATCCAATAGCAATGTCAATCCGAAGGCAAGCGCTTTTTTCGAGGGGTATAGCCCTGGCTCCGCACGCGGAGCCAGGGATCGTGCACGGGGATGTTAGGAGATGTACGGGTTACCAAAGAGCAGAATCAGTGCGATAACCAGGGCGTAGATCGTCAAGGACTCGATCATGGCCAGACCGATGATCATGGTGGTCAGGATTCGGCCGCCGGCCTCGGGGTTGCGCGAAGTACCTTCGCACGCGCCACCGATGGCCGTTCCCATTCCAATACCGCTGCCGATGGCCCCAAGGCCGATTGCCAGGCCAGCGGCCAAGACCGTGTACTGAATCACGCTCTGCATGCCTTCTTTTGCCTCTGCTGCGAACGCCACACCGGCGATCAGGCACAGAGCGATGACCATCAGTCCGGAAACTGCCAATTTCCTCATAGATAAAAAACCTCCTCTTTTCGCGTTATCAGTGCGCCTCTTCAAGCGATCCGACGATGTACATCATGGTCAGCATGATAAACACGAGGGTCTGGATGAATGAGGTGAACACTTGCAGCACCATCATCGGCAACGGCACCAGATAGGGCACCAACAGGGTCAATATCACGATAGCGAGATCTTCTCCCATGATGTTGCCGAACAACCGGAAACTCAGTGAAAGGATTCGGCTGAAATGGCCGATAAGCTCGATGGGAAGCATCAGGGGAATCAACCAGGGAACCGGGCCGAGAAAATGCTTCACGTAATGCGTGCCGTGTCTGCTGATTCCCACGTAATGCGTCGTGACGAACGAGCACAGAGCAAGAGCCAACGTTGTGTTGAGATTGTTTGTCGCTGATTGGAAGTAGGGGATGATCCCGATGAGGTTGCAGCCGAGAATGAAGAGAGCGAGTGTCGCAATGAGGGGAAAATAGGGGCGCCCTTTCTCCCCCATGGTTTCGACCACAAGGTCGTCGAGGATCGATACAACCACCTCCCAGAAATTTTGGAGTCCCTTCGGAATGATTTCAAGCTTGCTCTTGACCAGGAGCGCGCCGACAGAGACAACCGTTACCAGTATTAGCTTGCGAACGCCATTCCAGGGAACAATCATCTCGCCCTTTGGATTTAAGATATTGCCAAGCACTTCGCCCGCGATTGCACCGCCGAGGAGGATAAAGCCAATCGTAAAACCGGCGTGAAGGTTTCCCCAGATTCCCATGACTACAGGAATGAGCCAGAGGCGATCTACCCCTTTGCGCTTTTGCAGGTAGAGTAGATAAAGAATTATTGTGCTGAAGAAAAATGTGAACATCTGCGGACGCGGCGACCAGAACACCGCTGCTGTCGCCGCACCGATGACCAGGGCAAACGCCCGCAGATAGACGTTGCCGACGCACATCTGGTAAACAACGAACATTCCGGCAGTTGCAAGCACGGAAGTGTAGATTGCCAACCCGAAGTTGCCCGCCAATCGCCAGATTCCATATAGAACGAGCTGCGATCCCCAACTATG
>CAYZET010000018.1:0-25970 GCA_964477215.1 uncultured Syntrophaceae bacterium
AACTAAACACAAACATTCACTAAACGAAGAACAACCCAAATAAGATATATAGAATGATCGACGAGAAGATGAGAACCGCTGCATGAGGAACACGAGCACAATGAGCGCATGAGAGAATCTTTCCCCTGGGTGGACCGTTCGGGCATACAACGAGGTCATTGGGGAGTTTTTAACATGGAACACGCCGCGACACTATTCGTGGGAACATTCACCACTCTATTGGCCATCATTAATCCGCTTGAAGCGATTCCCGTCTTCCTCCAACTCACGGAAGGCCGAGAAGACAGTGTCCGTCTTGAGGTTGCCCGCCTGTCCTGCCTGTATGGGACGCTCTTGCTGATCTTTTTTCTTGTGTTCGGGAACTTGGTCCTCTGGGTCTTTTCCATTCCGCTGAGCATGGTTCGGGTCGTTGGCGGTGTCATTCTCATACGACTCGGTTTTGAGCTCTTTGCTCCCTCTCCCGACGGGATGATTCCCGGCTCCAGCGGTGGAACGGCGGAAAAACCGCTGGATGTCGCATTCGTCCCCTTGGCAATGCCCATCATGGTTGGTCCCGGGGCTATTGCCACCGTCCTGGGCATGAGCTCGCTGATAGAGCATCCTGGTAGTGGCGTTATAGCATCTGTCGTCCTGGCCATTGTATTAACGATGGTTGTTACCTATCTGTCTCTCATATACGCGAGAAAAATCCATAGCTGGATTGGTCCCAAAGGGGTAGATGCGGCAACCCGCATTGTCGGTTTCTTCGTGGCTTCCATGGGGATGGGTCTCGTGTTCCATGGGGTCGCACAGGCTTTACACCAATACGGAATCGTACACCTCCGGTGATAGGAAACCGTGGCTTACGACTATGTATACGAGCCAACAAGGTATTGGGCTTTAGAGGGCTGAAATTTGTCATGCGCTGCTGTTTCTCTCTAACGATGGCGTGTCTCCTGCTGCTGTCGATCTGCGGGAGCTCCGCATCAGCGGACCAAGCTTTTCATCCGCTGGCCCCGCCGGACACCACGAGTCCGAGGGCCACGCTCAAGACATTCCTCGATAATATGAATGATGCTGTGCACGCGTACAAAGCAGGCCGCAGGGAAGAGGCCATAAGTTTCGCTAACCGCGCGGCGAGGTGCCTGAACCTCGAAAAAGAGCCTCCTGCTTTAAGGTACGTACTGGGGTTTTATGCGACCCTGTATCTTAAGGAGACCCTGGACCGCATCGATATTCCACCCTATGACGAGATACCCGACGCTCAAGCCGTCCGAACGGAGAAGATCTCCAGTTGGACCATCCCGTACACGGAGATCACGATTGGTTCAGTAAAGGACGATTCTTCCCTCGAGCGGTTCCTCTTTTCGAGTGAGACCGTGAGAAATGCAGAAGCATATTATAACACGGTCAAGGATCTGCCCTATATGCCCGGAACCGGTGGAGGGGCTCTGCTAGGCCAATTGAGGGTCTCCGGCAGTTTGATTATCCCCAAAGCATTCCTCGCAGAGTTGCCAGGCTGGACCAGGACAGAAATATCCGGCCAAGCTGCATGGCAGTGGATAGGCCTTGGTCTTTATGTACTCCTTGGCGCTGGATCGGTTTTCCTTGTGCACAAGTTTGGCAGTGCCGCATTGAGCATTTTAGACGACAAGTATTGCACGAATCTGGGGCATAACGTCGGCGGCCTCATTCTGCCCATAGCTCTGATCCTTTTTTCGAAGGTTGGCCTTTGGTTCATTGTTTACGGTCTCCACTTCCTTGATGCCGAAATCTACGTCCCGATAGCGTTTGTCTTCCTCGTCATTTCCTACGCAGGTTGGATATGGCTTATCGGTGCTCTACTCAACCGAATGGCAGCGATGTTTGTCTCGATTGGCGGATTTGTCAAAGGCGGCGTGGATGATCAACTCATTCGCCTCGGTTTTCAAGCTATTTCGGTGATCATAGTTGGAGTCCTGATAATGAGTCTGGGCGCGAGATTGGGACTGCCCACCTACTCTCTCATCACAGGACTGGGAATCGGAGGCCTTGCTGTCGCACTCGCAGGTCGTGAAGCCCTGTCCAACATTATCGGCACCATAATGATAATACTCGACCGCCCATTCAAGCTGGGTGATTACATTGTGCTCGGAGAGGGAGAGCGAGGTGAAGTTGCCGAAGTGGGACTTCGTAGCACTCGCATCCGAACGAGGGATGACATCCTCATCTCAATTCCCAACTCGGTAATAGCCAATGCCAAAATGATCAATGAGAGCGCGCCGGTTTCGATGTGTCGGATCCGGATCAGGGTGGAAGTGGCTTACGGTTCGGACCTGACAAAGGTCGAGCGTATACTCCTGACCATTGCAGGGCAAAATGAAAGCGTCTTACCCGAGCCTACTCCTCGGGTCCGCTTTCGGAGTTTCGGCGACTCAGCTCTCGATCTGGAGCTGTTGTGCTGGATCGATCCACCAGAGCTCAAGGGTAGAATAACTCATCAACTGAACTGGGCTATTCACGAAGAATTCCAGAAACAGGGAATTGAGATACCGTTCCCACAGCGGGACGTCCACATTCGAACGAGCAAGGAGTAAGTGAACAAAACTCCCTGGTGCAGATGCCGGATTGCTTTCGAAGAACGGACTGTTTCGTCAGGGAGGATTTTGCTCGCCCAACGCATCCTCGCACAGCAAGCTTCCGCGTTCATGCTGGCTTCTTCATCTCATCTCTCTTTCGCGCTGCCTCGACGAGAAGAAGCATGCCAGGTTTGTCTATGGTTACCCGTTCCGGCGGGATCCAGGGCAAGCTCGAGAAGCTGCCGCCTTTAAAAGTGAGACAGCGATAGAGGGCTTCCTCCCCCTCTTTCTCGCCGCAGACAGCGTGGCGGATTTCGCCGTCCTCAATGAAGATGAAGCCATTCGCCCCTTCCCGGGAGACGATCTCCAATACTACCTTCCTGCCCGACAGCATGAGAAGTTGCATGTATTCGAGAATATCTACCCCTTCGACTCTTCCAGAGAAGGCTGACTCCCCTCCTGCCTTGTCCAATTCTTCTTTTACGATTTCAACGAGCTTCGGCACTGCAATGGGCTTGTATACTAGCCGGTCCACGCCCGCATGAGCGAGGATCTCCTCCTCGTCAGCCGGGTTTGCCCATCCTGTCAGGATGATGAAGGGCGGTTTCGGCGAGTTGCGGGCCTGACAGGCTACTGCCACAGCCGACGCCACCTCCCAACCGTTCATGCCGGGCATTGCCAGATCGCATACAACAGCATCTACAGTGGTCTCGTCGAACAACTTGAGCCCAAGCTCTCCCGATGGAGCGGTGTAAACCTTGTGTCCCAACAGCTTCATTCCCTTTTCAAACGTTCTGACGATGGGCTCGTCGTCATCGATAAACAAGATGCGCAGGCCTTTCTTGAGGGCTTTTCTCGCGAGGTTCTTTCTCTCTTTGGACAAGTCTTTCACGTAGGGCAGTCGTACGGTGAAGGTGGTTCCGTGGGGCTTCATCCTCTTGAGGCCCATGGCGCCCCCGTGCTTACGGATAATCTCGCAATTGAAGGTCAGTCCCATTCCCGCGTGGTCCTTCTTGGAGGTCCAGAACGCCATGGCAACCCATTTGAGGTGTTCCTCGCGGATCCCAACGCCGTTGTCTCGAACCTTGAGGATGGCCTGGCCGTCCTTGACGTAGGTCTTGACCCGAATCTTCCCCCCTTTCGGGAGAGCTTCCACCGCGTTCTTGAGCAGATTGAGGACCACCCAGTTGATCTGATCGGGCACTCCGCTCACATAACATCCCTTCGAGAGTCCCATTTCATATGTGATGCTTATCTTCTTTCGATCGAGATCTGCCTTCGACCACAACCGGCAGACTTCAATTGCCTCTTCCACGGCGTCAGTGAGGTCGAACACTTCTCTGACGAGGCCAGTACCAGGGGCCGGTTCGCGGCCGAATCTCTGGAGCCATCTCACGGTCTCGGTTGCGGATCTCACACTCTCGAGGATTTGCTCGAGGTTATGTTTCAGAGAATCCAGGTCCTTGAGATCGAGATTAGTTAGCGCCATGTTCGCGTTGCCGGAGACTATTTGCAGGAGATTGTTGAAATTATGCCCCACCCCTGCCGAGATCTGTCCGAGCACCTTGAGCCTCTCGGATCGAACGATGAGCTCCTCGGCACGCTTCTGATTCGATATGTCCTGGATGAAGGCATGAGCGCCCGTAATGTTGCCGTCGCCATCCTTGATCGGAACGACATAGACGCGGGTATAGACGTCCCGGTCCGACTTGGTCTTGTACTGGAATTCCCCCACACCAGACTCACCGGACTCCAGACAGTTAAGAATGGCCTCGGAGATGCCCGCTTCGACCATGGGCAAGAGAGAAAAGAGGTCCTTGGCCTCCGCTCTCCCCAGAGAAGACGCTCCCAGTATGCGGAGAACCGATGGATTGAATTCCTTTATGTCACCTGTGGTGTCGAAGGAAATCATCCCCAGGGGCGCAGCGTTGACCAGCGACCTATACCGTGCCTCGCTTTGTCGTAATGCTTCCTCGACCCTCTTGAGCTCCGTGACATCGACCCAGGTTCCAAGAATCTCCCCGGCGCTCTGCCCGTCTTCCTGCACCAGGTTGAACTCGTCCCTCATCCATCGGTACGTGCCGTTCTTGTGCAAGAATCGGTATTCCTTTACGTGATGTCCGACTTTGGCCAGCTCCGCCAAGGCACCAAGCACTGCCGGCGCATCTTCAGGGTGAATCCTCTCAAGCCAGAAGGAGGGATCGTCAATAAAATCACCCGGCTGATATCCGAGCTGAGACTCGACGTTGTCACTCATGTACGTTGCAGGAAAACCTCGGTCGACCTTCCGCGTGTAGATAATGACCTGAGGCTTGTCCGAGCCGGATTTCGTCAGGCCCCCCCCTGGAACAAGGGAGGGATCGAGCTGCATATCGGTACTCCGTTTGCCGCGAGGCCGAATAGCGAGCGTCAGATCCGAAGCCAATTCATGGAAACGACTTCCTGCCATTTCTGATTCCTTTGGAGGTCGAGCGCCTTTCATCGGGCTAATTTTCAAGAAGCTGCCGACACACGTCAACGACTGTCATCATGCAGATCTTCTTGAAGGTTTCCTTGACCCCTTCCCCGTACAATGCGCTTGCGGCCAGTGCAGGCCACCTTTCACGCGGGTTAAGGTCGTTCTTCATTTCTTCGAGGGACAAGATCGGGCTATCTCCGCCGTTGAGGTCCCTCTTGTTGTATTGGAGCACCATCGGGAGGGTGGAGATGTCACTTCCGATCGCTTGCAGGTTCTCTTCCAGATTCTTGAGGCTCTCGATGTTTTGCCTTCTCCTTATCTCCAGCGAGTCAGCGACGAACACCAGGCCGTCGACACCTCTGAGAACCAGCCTGCGAGTGTCGTTGTAGATGACCTGGCCTGGAACGGTGTATACTGAAATTTTTACATGCAGATCCTTCACTGCTCCGAGATCCATGGGCAGAAAATCGAAGAATATTGTCCTGTCGCCAGCCGTGTTGATAGAGATCAGCTCGCCTCGCGCCCTATTTCCGATGGCCTTATGGATCATGAGGAGGTTGGTGGTCTTTCCGCCTCGACCCGGTCCATAGTACACGATCTTGCACTGGATTTCGCGAGACTTCCTATGTATTATCGCCATAATGAAGCCCATTATGCCGGGAAACGATCGACCGACGCTCCGTTCCCTGCTCAGGCCTGAGGACTTGGCGGAGCTTTCTTGCCTCTTGCGGTTAGGTGGAATCCCCAGGTCCGCAAGACGCCAGTCCTACTCCCCGACCGACTTCAGGCGTGCTACTTCCTCTTCCAGCTCCCTTATTCGGGACAACAGCCGCTCTACGTCGGTCGGAGAGCAATATGCCGATGGAGGAGCAGATCTTTGAACCGCCTGGTCTCGATTCTCTCTCTCCGCACACTCTTCGAACGCCACGCATACGCGATTCCCGGTCAGTGGAACCGCTCGTAATGTAAGCACGCGGTAACTGTTCCCATTCCTGAAGTAGGCCGTGCCTGCCGGCAGGCTCTTTCCTGTCCTGATAGAATTTATCAGCGCATCGGTCAAACCCAGGCGTCGAGCATCCGACCAGACCTCATCGAACTCTGCTCCCGGGAAACTCTGGTAATCTACCCCTGTCAACCGCAAAGCTTCCGAATTTGCACACAGGCAAAACAATTCGCCTGGAGGCTGATACTGACACACGAAGATCCCCACCGGCAATACTCGAATGACTTCCTGCCCCAAAGCGACGTATCGAGCGAGACTCGCCGTGCCAATCGGCCCTGCATCCCACGTACAATAGAGTCCGTCGAAGAGCTTTTCCAGCTCTACGCATCTCGGGCACTCCCCAGGCTTAACGGTATCAACTGTCTCCATTGGCAGAGTCCTCTCTAGGAGCAAGACGAGGGGCACATCAGCGGGCCTCTCCTCAGTCAGTCCCGCATGCCCATGATTCGTCCCTTTTTCTCACTGCCTCCATGAGGAGGAACTCACCCGGTTTATTGATGGTAACCGAGTCGGGAGCTTCCCATGGGTGGTGGGTGAATGTTCCTTCTCGGAAGCAGAGGCATCGATAAAGCGCGGGCTCCCCTTGAAGGACGCCGCAATCGGCGTGGATGATGTTCCCGTCAGCCACGAATAGCCTGCCGTGGGTCCCGAGACTTGACGTCACTTCCAAGACTGTTTTCTTCCCGCCG
This sequence comes from uncultured Syntrophaceae bacterium, assembly GCA_964477215.1. Lineage (GTDB taxonomy): Bacteria > Desulfobacterota > Desulfomonilia > Desulfomonilales > Desulfomonilaceae > JBFMDN01. The sequence goes on from CAYZET010000018.1 coordinate 6,688, forward strand.
AGCAACACGAACTGCACATATTCGATAAGATCGACGCCGACCACCTTCCCCGAGAACGAGCTTCTGGAGCGACCCTGCGCCATAAGCTCCATGATCGCAGAAACATCGACCGGCTTAACCAGGAACAGGTCAGCACCACGGCCGAGGATTTCGCCATCTCCCCTGATAGGAGTGCTGCTTGCCATTACGACAATCCGTGGTCTGGGCGTAAGGGATGCAGCCCACTCTATCACAGCGAGCTCATCTTCCCGAGCGGGGTCCACAGTCATCACCAAGACATCGAAAGCTCGAAATTCGAGAATAGAAACCGCGTGAGACAAGTCCCGGGCCTCGAACACGGTATGACCGTTTTGCCTGAGCGATCCAGCAACCAGGCCGGCGGATATGTGATCCGGATCTACCAGAAGAACTGAGCATGATGTTTTCGTCATTGCGGTTGGTCTCTTCCTCGTTCACAGGCTCTAAACGACACGGGACCCAGCGGGGTTCTTGGCACATCCGACGCATCTTAGAATCCTGCTGAGCGGCGTTCTGTCACATCAAGTATGATGCCTTGCAGATGCGTGACAACTCCCTTTGAATTGCGACGCACGAACGTGCGGTCATCGACCCATCGGGTATCGCCATATCCCGTGAGAATTCGGTACTCCAGGCTGAATTCCTCGCAATCCTTGTCCTGTAAGTGAACTTCGACCTCTGACAAGACCCGGGAACGATCGTCAGGATGAATAATCTCCCTGTAGGTAATCTGTCCTGAAAGCAAGTCCTCCGACTCGTAATCGAATTGAAGGACGTTGTCTGAAACAAATTCAATGGGCCACCCGTCAGAGGCTCTTCGTACAAACGCGACGGCGGGACTTATTTCAATTATCGATTCCATCTCCTTGAGCCGGTTCAGAGTGATCCGTAGCTCTTCCTCCACGCGCTTACGCTCTGCAATTTCTTTCTGCAACTCACGATTTATCTGAATCGCGTTTTCGTATGTGGAGGCGAGGAAGCTGAGCGAGCGCTCCGGGTCCACTCTGACCGTGTACGTTTTTCCCCACAGGTTGAGCTCCAGCTCCTGCGGGTCCTTCTCTACCCTGGTCCAGGCGGGATTTGAAACAATGGAGCGAACCTTGGACAAGAGGAAGTCTCTGTCATATGGCTTGGTCAAATAGAAATCCACGTTGGCTTCAAGCCCTCTGATTACATCCTCAGGGTCGGAGAGTGCGGTGAGGAGTATGAGCGGTATGTCTCTCAAACTCTGGTTCGCCTTCAAGGTGCGGCACATCTCGAAGCCATCCATCTCTGGCATTACTATGTCGCTAATTATTATTGTGGGCCTTTCCCGCGTGAGAACTTCAAGAGCCTCGGCTCCCGAGGCTGCCCGCGTCACCCGGTACCCATTCTCCTCCAGTAAGTGTTTTAAGAGCATGGCCTGGGTGAGGCTGTCCTCGACTATGAGGATGTTGACCTGCCGATTATCCGACTTTTTTCTCGATTTCATGAGTCGGCTCCTTCGTTCCCTTGAGTCAAGGTTTTCAGGTGGCTGGCAAGCAATCCCGTGTCGCCGCGCTGGGACAATGGTGAGCCTTCCCCATTATCTTATGAGCCTTTGGAGCATTTCCACTATTCTCTGCGGGGGGATCGAGTACATGGCAGCCCCGATCTTGGCCGCTTCTCCCGGCATCCCATAAACTACCGAAGTCTCCTTATCCTGGGCGATGGTGACCGCTCCGGCGTCCCGCATGAGCTTCAGCTCGTCTGCGCCATCTCGTCCCATCCCGGTCAAGAGAACTCCCAACGCCTTGTCCCCAAACGATTGCGCCACTGACCGAAACAGGTACGAGACTGAAGGCCTCGTGCCATTCTCCTGGGCATCATCCTTGAGAGCAAGCCGAAAATCCGCGCTGACCTTCATTTGCAGCCCGTCGGGAGCAACATACACATTCCCTGGGTGAGCAGTTTCACCGTGAGTGGCAAGGCGCACAGGAAGGTGGGAGGTACGGTTGAGCCAGTCGACAAATCCCACGGTGAATCCTGGAGCGATATGTTGCACGACGAGGATTGGCGCCCCAAAATTAGATCCCAGACCGGAAAGGATTGTTTGGAGCACCGAAGGACCGCCGGTGGAAGACCCAATCGCGACTATTCTCGTCTTCTGACGAGGGGGGCGAGAGGCCGGCCCGGAATGGACGACGGAGATCTCCCGAGGAGCCGTCGGAGCCTTGACATGGTGCGGCCATCTCCTTACCACTTTCACCTGTGCCATCGCCTTTACGGTCTGCAGAAGCTTCTTGCTTGCCTCCGCATGGGGCCCCCGATCGCGAAAACTCGGCTTCTGTAACACAGCCACGGCCCCGGCTTCAACTGCGCGCCAGGTCTTTTCCACCTCTTCCCTTATCAGGCTCGAAGTCACAACCACGATGGGCACAGGATCGGCTTCCATGATCTTCCGAGTGGCCACGTATCCGTCCATCTTGGGCATGAGGATGTCCATGGTTACAACGTCGGGCCTGTTCTTCTTGACGAGGTCAATAGCTTCCACCCCGTTGGCGGCCGTCCCGATCACCGTCACGTCCGGATCGGCCGAAAGGATGTACGTTATCAGCTCACGGGCAACGGCCGAATCGTCAACAACCAGGACTCGAATCATGCATGACCTCGACAGCTCATATAAGTCGCTCCACCGTTTCCAACAGGTTGTTCTGATCGAAGCTCCCCTTGACTATGTATGCGTTTGCTCCCACATCTATGCCGCGCTCCCGGTCCTCCCTCGACCCGAGGGACGTCACGAGGACAACGGGAAGGTCGGAGAGTTTCTCGTCTGCTCTAATGTTGGCGGTAAGCGTAAAGCCGTCCATCCTCGGCATTTCTATATCCGAAACCACGAGATCGAAGTCCCGAGTTTTCAAAGCCGCCCACGCGTCTGCGCCATCCACCGTTGTTGTCACATAGTACCCTGAAGATTCAAGAATGTTCTTTAGCAACATTCTCGATGTAATGGAATCCTCGACAACGAGAATGTGCTTTGATCTGTCTTCCAATTCCTCCAACTGAATGGTTGGACCGGTCTCTGAAAAGGACTTTCTTGCCGCTGAGCTGACCAAGTCCTGGACATTGAGGATTGGAACCAATTCTCCCGAACCCAGGACAGTAGCGCCAGCCACGTTCCGCACCCGTGATAGCTGCTTGCCGAGCCCTTTGACAAGAACTTCCTGCTCTTGCAGGATGGAATCTACGATAAAGGAAACCAGGTTCTCTCCCGATCTGAGAATCACGACAGGAATGAAATCTCCTTGGCCGTTGCCTTGCTGCCTGCGAGGGAGCTCCAACGCGACGCTGAGACGAGCCACGGGTACGGTTCTGCCATTTACCTCCATGGTTTCTCTGTTTGCAACGGTCTTGATGACGTCTTTTCTGATTCGGGCCACGCGTTCGACATTAGAAGTGGGGATGATAAACGGCCACCCTGCCGCATGGACGAGAATTCCCCTGAAGGTGGACAGGGTTACGGGAAGCAGGATTCTAAATGACGTGCCCCGTTGAGCTGCAGTTGCTACTGAGACATTCCCTCCGAGAGTCTCCACTTTTTCTCTCACAATGGCCAGACCAAGTCCGCGGCCAGAGATGCTTGTCACACTGGGGCTCGTAGACACCTCGGATCTGAAAACCAGCGAGAGAGCATCTGTGCCGTCGGGCCTCGGTTCATCCTGCTCCGAAAGCATTCCTTCTCTGGCAGCGGCTTCCCGAACGCGCGCGACGTCGATTCCGCCCCCGTCATCCATGACCACGAGCTCTACCTGATTGCCACTAACCTGTGAAAATGCAACGGTTATGGTTCCTTGCCTCGGCTTTCCCCGTCTTTCCCGTTCCTCGGGCATTTCGATCCCATGATCGATACTGTTGCGCACGAGATGTATGAGAGGATCTTTCATCTGCTCGAGGATGCGCCTGTCAATCTCCAAGTCCTGACCTCGGATCTCAAGATTCACTTCCTTCCCTGCATCCCTCGCGAGGTCGCGGACCAGCTTCGGAAAGACTTCCATAAGTGACGAGCAGGGAAGCATCAGAACGTTCATCATATCTTCCAACAGATCGTCTACCATTTGACCGTGGGTCCGCGAATCAGACTCTGTGGAGGCCTTCAGAATCCGAAGCTTTTCTTCGAGCGTCGTGAGGCACGATTCGTTCCACTGGAGGAAGTCTACCAGCTTCGAGAGATGAGTTTGTCCAAGCTCCACTTCCACCTTATCCGTCCCCGCCAAAATTCTGGCCACGCTTCTGTCGTTAGATGTCAGGCTGGACCATTTCTGTTTCCAAGATCCCATCAATGACATGATCGACGCCAGATCCTTCACCCGCTGGCTGCTTGAGAGCTTCACGGAGACCATTTCCTCCACTTGGCGCAGGAGCGGATCCAATTTGTGAACGGGAATCCTGACCGTGTTGCTCTGCAATGATCGCTGCGGCTTGGGTGTGAGCTCCGGATCGGCGGATTCGATGCTCGTTTGGGAATGCATGAGGGTGTTGTCATGGTCATGCGCGCCTTGTTTCGCTTCGTCGTCGCTCTTCGCCTGAGAAGTTTTCTTTCGACGAGACGATGCGGCCCGAGGCTGGGACTTTACAACGAGCTTGCCGGATGCGATTCCCACTTGATCCGTTTTCAGATGTCCGTCCAACTCGCGAACCAGGCCCTCCACATCAGCACTTCCCGACTGAGAGAGCTCGGCACTCATTGCATCCGTGGCTCGGTGTAATGTATCGAAGGTCTGAACCGAGGGATGCAGTCTTCCCGCTTTCAACTCACCGAACACACTCTCCATAGACTGGCAGATGGTCTCCACCCGGTCCATATTGACGGATCGCGCTGCCCCCTTAAGGCTGTGAGCCTCCCGGTACATGGCTTCGACAATTTGAGCTTTATCATGGCCTTCCGGCGCCTTCTCCAACTCAAGCAGTCCTGCTGCGATTGCTTGAATGTGCTCCTCTGCTTCCACGCGAAATGCAGCGAGAAGCCTTTCCAGGAATTGTTCGTCCTTCGCACTCATAAGAACACTCCATGTCGGCCCTCGTTCGGTGAGCTCTCGTTTTCTCACGCAGCCACGAATATGGGCCCTCCTCACGGGTTGAATCAGAAATCATTTCTTGGCATTGCGCCTCAGTTGATTTCCGCTCGTCGTGCCGCTGTCACTTTGTGCTAACCGGGTACGAAATGTGTGAGGAGTACGCTTAAGAATTTCGCAAAGCGGACCTCTGTCGCTCCAGGTAGTTGATATAAGAACGCATCACATCGGAGACTATGGGATTGTGAAACGTTCCCACCGGCACAACTACTATCACGAGACATCCGCCGTCAGCCCAGAAGACTCGGCGGCATGCTACGGTCATGTCTGTCCCCACCATCCGGAAACTGAATTCCGAGATCTGTCCGAAATCAAATCCGAGTATACCGTCTTGCATCTGCCGTTGGGTCGATATGAAGATAGAGACCAGCTCGTCGGGATCGTAGACGTAACCAGCATTGTCAAGGACGAATCCGTCCGCATCGGCAAGGACCACTTGCTTTGCCTGCCCTTTGATGATTGATTCTTCAACGCGTTCGTCGAGGATAATCATGCCACGTGGAACCCCTCCTCCTGGAGCCGGGTAGTGAGTTTTCTGAGCATGACCACCAACGCTTCTTCCAGATTGTCCCCGGTTAAGGCGCATGTGGAGAAGCCGTCATATGCGCTGAGGCCCAGATAATCCTTAAGAAAATCCATTGGATATATTTCTTCGAGGTCATTCTTGTTGTACATGACCACGATTTCGGCTTCATCCAGACCGTCCATCTCTTTGCAGCACTTCCACAGCTCATTGAGAATTCGACGATTATTCTCTAACTGGGATTTTTGGGAATCTATGACAATGAAAATCCCATCAGAGCCGGCTAGCACCTTGGTACGGGTCCCTCTGTAATAATCCTGTCCAGTTGCCGAAAACATGCGGGTCACGATGTTCTGGGAGATCTCTATGGGAGCGAAATCGAACAGCAATGTTTGACCGAAAGACGTCTTGACCTGTCGCAATTCCTTCACCAGCTTCATCTCGTCAGGAATTACGTGGTAAAAGAGCCATTCCAGAGCAGTGGTCTTTCCAGCCAAAGCTGTTCCGAAGAAGATTAGCTTCAGATATATCCGGTCCCCAACTACCTTCAACGTCCTTCATCCTTTCTTTCTCTTTTCGAGGAATGACAACAAGCTGATGGGCTGCGGCTTTCCTGGGGTCCCATCTTTTTGAGGAAGCCGGAACTTGTGCTCTTCCATAAACCGCTTGCGGGCATCCGCTGTGGTCTCCATCACCTCATTGAGGGCCTGCCTCCCCGTTTTGGCAGCAACCCTGATCACCCCCATTGGAGAGGATTTTTCCGCAATCAAGATAAGCGACCCTCTCGGCATCATCTGTTGAGCGATGCTAATACCATCAAATTCTGCTGTGACCAACTCACAGTAGAACTGCCCCAGGCCATCGCCGAGCGCCTGGTAGCACTGAAACGCAGACGCCAGCATGGCTCCCAGATCTTCCGGTTCCAGCTCGACACGACCTTCAATGGCTATGGGGATCCCATCGCTGTCAATCACGACAACCGCTCTCAACCCAGGAACACTCTCCAGCATGCCGCGGATAGTTTCAGCCACTGTTTTCATAATGATTCTCCTGTCTGAGCGTCACTTCATCGGGCCCGTGGCTCCGGCTCCAAGGACAAAGTCGTTACGTATAGCGAGCACTCTGCGCGGACACACCCGTGTACGCTTTCCAGGTGCTCGCGACCATTGTCCGGGGCGCCGCTCTCTGCACGAACGGCAACTGCGCAGTCCTTGTGTTGGCACGCGTCGAGAATGGCGGCCCGGCCTACATTGTTGACGCAGAGGCGGGTTTGAAGCCCGCCCCTGCAATTGCTGCTACGAAGCTCAAAGCGCTGCCCTGGAGGAGCGGTAACCTAGACTATGCGCTGCAAACCTTCCTCATGTCAAGAATTAAGGAGACTAAGCGCCTTATTGCTCCTCGTCAACGGGAGGCTCCGGCATAATCCGTCCAATTGACAGGCCGGATACGTCGCCTCATTGTCTATTGAAATCGAAAGAAAGAAGCTTACCGATGAGGATCCGAGAGTCTCATGTTATCGTAGGAACTGTCGATCGAAAGACACTGTGCGGGGGACAGACCTGGGCGCGTCAACATACGCCCATTCCTATCTCGTGACCGCCACGGGATTGATGGCCCGTCAGGGAGGAACCTGGACATTACCGCTACCTAGTGAGGACAGCCACCATCCTGGGGACGGCTTCACCTCTATCTCGGCGAGAACCGGAACCCATAATTCTTGTTGTCGTCCGGACCACTCCTTTTTCCGATATGACGGCGGAGGCGGAGGAAATTCTTCACAATCCAGCGTCATCGCCTCATGCTCACCCTGCCAGATCAGTGAGATTTCACGGACGTTTCCATTTTTATTCCGTATTTCTCGATCTTGGCCAAGAGGGTGGGGCGAGAGAGGCCCAGGAGCCTCGCAGCCTGCGATCGATTACCACCGGTGCGGTTGAGCGCTTCGATAATAACCAGTTCGGAGAACCGATCTACGATGTCTACGAAAACCCTATCTCCTTTGCCTTTAGCAAGCGCTCTGCCAAGCCACTGGCGAATCGAATCCTCTTCTGAGAAACCTGCTCCACCCTCGGGGGCACCTCCTCCGGCAATTGCCTGTGTCATTTCTTCACGACCGAGAGGAGCACCTCGGGCGAATATAAGAGCTTTTTGAATCGTGTTGGCCAGTTCCCGCACATTTCCAGGCCAGTAATAGGCTTCGAGCACCTCCATGGCCCCCTTGGTAAATCCAGGACTGGTGATATGCATTTCCTTTGAAAACTTCTGGATAAAATGATCGGCGAGCAAAGCTATGTCCCCTTGACGCTCTCTGAGAGGTGGCAACGTTACTGTCACCACCTTCAGGCGATAGTAGAGATCTTCCCGAAATCGCCCTTCCGAGAGTGCTGCTTCCAGATCCCTGTTGGTCGCCGCTATGACGCGCACGTCCACTGAAATGGGGGATCTTCCGCCGAGCCTTTCAACGCTCTTTTCTTGAAGCAATCGGAGCATCTTGGCCTGGATTCCAAAGGGCATGTCCCCGATCTCATCGAGAAATACCGTGCCGCCGTGAGCCTGTTCGATCTTGCCGATCTTGCGTGCGACTGCTCCAGTAAAGGCCCCTTTCTCATATCCGAAAAGCTCGCTTTCCAGAAGGGTCTCGGGAATCGCGACGCAATTGATGACCACGTACGGCTTGTCAGCTCTCTCACTGTGGTGGTAGATAGCGCTCGCCACGAGCTCCTTTCCCGTTCCCGATTCTCCTCTGATCAATACAGTGGCGTCGGTGGAGGCGACACGGCCTACCGCTTTGAACACCTCCTGCATAGCCTTGCTTCTGCCGAGAATGATTTCTGCTTCTCCTTCCTCGGCCTCGATGTGCATCCTCACGCGGGAGTGCATGAGCCGGCCCGCTTTCAGGGCTTTCTCTATGAGCGCCAACATCTCGGGTATTTCAAAAGGCTTGAGCACATAAACGAATGCTCCGAGCTTGGTAGCCTCTATTGCCGTGTCCGTCGTACCGTACGCAGTCATGACAATGACAGGCAGCTTAGGCGCGATACGGTGAATCGCCTCGAACGTCTGCAGGCCATTCATGCCCGGGAGCTTAACATCAGTGATTACGAGATCCGGGAGGGAAGAACGAACTTTCTCCAGCCCGGCTTCCCCGGTGGATGCGGTCCAGACTGTATGGCCTTCACCGATGAGAAGCTTCTCAAAGCTATTTCTCAGTTGTGGGTCATCGTCGACAATGAGGATTGTTCCCACTTGGTATCCTCCTGAATAGGCAGTGTGATGATGAACGTGGAGCCTTTCCCTCCGACTGACTCCACATCCAACCATCCTCCGTGCTCTTCCACAATGCGGGTGGCTATACTCAAGCCTAAGCCGGTCCCCTGGTCCTTGGTGCTGAAGAACGGCTGAAACAGTCTCTCGAGGACCGGCTCCGGTATGCCGGGGCCGTCATCGATCACCCGGATGATGACCACCTCACCTACTTCTTCGGAATGGCTCTTTTGTTCCTCTATCGTGATGTGTCCGCCCTCGGTCATTGCCTCAATTGCGTTGACCATCAAGTTTACAAGCACTTCTTTGAGCTGGTCGGGATCCATGGGAATCTCAGGTAACCGGCCTTCGCGCTCTACCTTTGCGACCACATTGTACGATTCAAGGCGATGGACAAGAAGCTGAACGGCCATATCAACAGCGTCGGAAGGGCTCGATACGCGCATCTTCAATTTCGGCGGGCGGGAGAACTCGAGGAAATTTGTGACAATACTGTCAATTTGTCGCATCGCGTCGGAAATTACGTCAAAGTCCTCCTTTTGATCTTCCGAAAGATCCAGGTTCCTTTCCAGCGAGAAAAGGCGCATCTTTACCGATGTTAGAGGATTTCTGACGCTATGGGCGACTCCTGCAGCAAGCTTTCCCAAGACGGCCCATTTTTCGGCCTGAAGCAGATGTTCCCGACTCCATTCGAGCTTGCTTCTCGTCTGCTCCACGTCCTTCATTAGGCTTTCAAAGCGCTGACTGAGCGTTTTCACTTCGTCGCTCATCCGGGGAGTCGCGTCATTGCCCTCCGCCCTGATTGCGAGCTCACGAATTGGACCGAGTACTTGTCTGGTAAGGGTGAAGGCAAGCACCAATCCCAAAGCTACGGCTGTGAGGAGCGCAAACAGTGCCAGGCGATAGACAGACTCAACCCTCCTGCGATTCAACTCGGTGGCAGTTGCTATGCTTTCCTGATGAGCTTGCTTATTCTTTTCACACAGCTCTATGATTCCGAAGAATTCCTGCCGAATCTTTTGATGCAGGTCGGCCCCCGCTTCTCTGTTCCCCGATTTGTACAGCTCGATCACCCGATCCCTTTCCGCTCCGTATCGGATATACCGAGAATCGATTTCGTTGAGTATTTCTTTTTCCGCTTCATTGTCGCTTAGTCGCCGTGCCCTTTTCAGCCAGTCATGAAAGACGTCCTCGTATTTCTTCAGTTGATCGAGCCACACGGGGTTTCCGTCCTGAAAGAAATATGAGACATACCCCTTCTGCATGATCAACGCGTTTATGAGCTCCTGGGCCGCGTTGAGTGCCGGAAGCTCAGAGTCAACCACGTCGTTGAGGACGCCCTCCATCACATGAGTGTGCCAAATCGAGACGAGAGCTCCTCCAACCGTTATGCAGACCAGCAGGAAAAGCATCGTAAGGATGCGTGACCGCAATCCGAAATACTTCCACATTGTTCAGAGCTCCCGCGCATGAAATTCGGGTGATTCCCCATGCCCAGAGTATCTGTGATCGGCTGATGGGTCAACGGCCTGCAAGAAAAACCCGGCAGATTGGGGCACGGAGCTTGCTGCATCCGCGCTCATCGGCAGCGAGCCCGACTCAATCGAGGTCTGCTGTGCGAATGCGTACCTCAATGCCTGCTTTCTCGACGAAACCCTCACTTGCAAGTTGATCTATGATCGGGACCAACGTGTCGATCGGTGTGTCGAGCGCTTGAACCAGATCGTCCACCGTGGCCGACGACCTTGCAAGGAGGCTCTTAACAATGAGGCCGCGAATGCGACGCGTGGAGGTCTCAAAGGGAGACTGCCGGGCATAGTGAGCGCTCCTCCTGTTTGGGTTGACTCCTTCTCTCTTGAGCAGTGCTCCGTAGTCCATAAGGGCGTAGTACCAGGAACGGACCGCCTTAGTGTCGAGAGTTTTCGCCACCAGAGGAACAATTTCCGTGTCAGAAACCCTGTTTCTGTTCTGAAAGAAGAAATGGATGAACACGCGCCTAATGTTGGTCTCGATAAAAACTACCGGCTTTTCAAAGACGAAAGCCTGGAGAGCACCAGCCGTGGCGGCTCCAATTCCCGGAAGAGATAGTAGCTGTTCCCCGCATTCGGGCAGGATTCCACCAAACTCACTCTCAATCCTTCGTGCCGTTTCCCGCAAGCAAAGGGCCCGGCGGTTGTATCCTAGGCCATTCCATGCTCGCAAGAGGTCGCGTAGATGGGATGAGGCCAGACTTCCAAAGCCAGGAAACTGCTCGATAAAAGGGGGATACTTCTGGAGGACACGCTCCACCTGAGTTTGCTGCAACATGATCTCGGATACAAGTATTCGGTACGGATCGTGCGTTTCCCGCCACGGGAGCAGTCTCCCCTTGCTTCGGTAATGCCCCCAGACAACTCTTTGAAATTCCTTCGCCCCGCGCATCGCACGCGGTCTGCGGACCGTCTCAATCGTCACAGCCTAGCTCCCGCGTCGTTGACGTTCTTCACAGGAGAACCTTTCGCGACAGACGCTATCTCAACGATAGATATTCCGCGCCCGGTGTCAAACGATGACGATGCGCCTGATTAGCGCAACGGCCTCTTCGGGGTCGTCAAGGACGTGAAACAGATCCATATCGTCCGGGTCAATCATTCCATGCTTCTGCAACATTGTTTTCTTGATCCACCCCTTGAGATCGTGCCAGTAAGACTTGCCGAGGAGAACGACGGGAAATGGCTTGATCCGAGAAGTTTGGATAAGGGTCAATGCCTCGAACAACTCGTCCAGAGTCCCGAATCCACCCGGTAGGATGATGTATGCGACTGCGTATTTCACAAACATCACTTTGCGGACAAAAAAGTACCGGAAATCCAACCTGATGTTGCAGTAAGGATTGGCCGCTTGTTCTCTCGGCAGTTGAATGCACAGCCCCACCGACTTGCCACCCGCCTCGAACGCTCCTCGGTTCGTGGCAGCCATCGCTCCGGGACCACCGCCTGTTATCACGGAGAATCCGCTCTTTGCCAACAACTCGCCGGTTCGGCGTCCGATTTCATAAATCGGGTCGGCCTCCGAGATAGCAGACGAACCGAAGACTGACACCGCCGGATGAACGTCATTCAAGGTCTCAAAGCCGTCGACAAATTCGGCAATAATGCGGAATATTCGCCAACTGTCCTGTATGCTGAAGTCATCGATGACGTACTGCTTTTCGTGTTTCACGTCTCGTCGCTCTCCTACGCTGGAATTATAGGGAATTCCTTGAGAAATGCCATTGACTGCTGGTTCTAGGGCCGTTGCCCCCGGGTGTCAAGCAGGTCTCAGCAACCGTGTCAATCGATAACCGGCCAAATAACCGCCGTTTCGCGCTCTCCCTAATGGAGGCACCGCCGATCCCCTTGCACCTTGCAGAGGCGATCGACGAATTACCCTTCCTTGGTTTTCTGGGATCAGGCCCTTTCACGGGCTTTCCAGAGGGTCTTCCAAAAGGATTTGAACCCCCGCCTGCCGATTTCGAGCCCGGCATAGCTGAGGCCAACAGCCACTGCCGGAAGTATCACGTAATGAACGAGGAGGAGGAGCGTCCCCTGCCCTCCGAATCCGGCGAATCCCGCCATGAACAATAATACGCAGATCAGTATTCCGAGCGGCACTTCCCATTTGATTCTTGCTGGCGCCAACTTGCCCACCAAGACCCCAGTGAAGAAGAAGCCGGAAAACGTAGTCGGAATCCCTACCTGCGCAGGCACTTGAATACTCACATACCCGAGTACGCAGGCAGTGGCCAAGGTGTCCACGAATCCAAAGAAGAACCCTGCCAAACAGCTTGCTCCCAGCCAGTGCAATCGGTTCAGGCCCTCGCCTGCCTCCTTGACGTCCTGCTCCAAAGGATTGTTCACTCTTACTTCCCTCATAAGTCGTTATCTCCACTGAATCGGGAGACTCTTTCAGATGTCGGTGGTACGGTCAAGGGACCGCGGGAGGACACCGATCAGGCCTCCTCCATGGCGGACCGCTCGATTCTGTAGCGATGCTTGCGAGACACGCTCCCGTCGACCTCTCTCCACGCGAGGTTGATGTAATCGTCATCAATGCCGATCACCACATAGGTGCCCTCAGGGAGAATACAGGACGAAAAACCGTCCTTTCCGAAACGACTATACTCCGCCTTCTGGCCGCCCAAATGAACGGTATCTCCTATTTGCATGCCTGCCTCCTCGTGTTGGTACGCAAGTGACGAGCCGGTTCGAACAGCCATTGCGCACGACGATCGTTGCGACGAAACGGAAAGCTTACCGTATTTCGTCGATCTGCACTTGACGCCGTGAGCGAATCACAACTCATATCCATAACGTTCGAACGTGGCTTTCCATCGGCGGGCCACTTTTTCCTTGCTGTTCCCTTCAAGCTCATATGTATTCTTCTTATAGTCTCTTATGGTTTTCAAATAGGGCACCAGCCGACGCTGGAATTGTCCGAACCCTGGCAGTCCGAGGCAGTCGTACATCACTCGCAGTGTGTCTATCGGATCCGATTCCAGATCTTCGAATTTCAGCTCGTGCAAGTTCCCTGGTGGAATGAGAACGCGGTCCCGCTCGTACAAGCGGAAAAGCTCCTCGTACCACGAGAAAATCATATTGTCCACTAGGTCGTCGGAGGGAATCTGGAGATGGGTGCTTGCGAAGGAATCTCTCCAGAGTTTCTTGCAGGAGAGATATACCACATAGGGATTTCTCACGATGTGCACGAACTTCGCGTCTGGGAACAACTCCAGAAGCACGCTGATCCTCCCCATGTGCGGGGGCGACTTCAAGACTGCGCGCCGTCCCTCGGAGAGCCAAAATTTCTTGAGAAAAAGGATAAACGATTCCTTCCACTGCTGGAGAGCCTCTTCCGGCAAAAGCTTTGGATCGAAGCAAGAGTACCCGTTGCCTTGAGTGACCGGAAAGAGCAGACACAGGTACGGCGAAACACCCGAATGTGCCACCAGTGCAAATTCGTCCTCGTGGGGAACATGGGCACCGAAGGCAACGTTGTCCATCGGTCTCTTGGAGGGCGCGATGATATCGAACACAATGCCCGCCACCTGCGTGAAGAGAAAATGGTGGGGGAATAGTGCCTGAAATGCACTGGGACTGGGGCAATTCTCGTCCTGGCTGAGGAGGTTATGGAGATGAGTCGTACCGCTCCTCCAGTGTCCCAGAACGAAGAGAGGAGAAGCCCCGACTCTTGTGTCTCGGATTTCCTTACCGTTGAAGAATTCCTCACACGCGCCGTACACGTGGTTGATCACACCAATCATTGCCAACTGGGCCAGTCGACCGAGACACGCTGTGTCCACGCGAAAGCCGTTTCTGGCTAGGAGCTTCAGAAGCATCGCCAAGGTCATCCCCTGGATGACTTGAGGTTTGAGTCTCTTCTCTCTCAATGACAACCACATTCTCTCACTCTCTGGAAACAAACTTTCCGGATCTGCAACTTTCTTCGCAGCACATCCGTCCGTGATTCAAGATCCCAAAAAAAGGAAAGGAGGGCAAATGGTTTGTCAGATTCAAATGGCTCTTGCATTAAAATCCCTAAGGTGTCAAAAAAATCTTCGGTCTGTAGAGATCTCGGGAGCCTCATGCGGTGGACATCCTTATCCTGCGCGCGTGTCGGCCCGAGCTATCGAAAAGATCGCCAGGAGGCACATATGGTTTTGCGAGGCAAGGCATGGAAGTTCGGTGATGACGTGAACACGGACGAGATTATCCCGGCGCGCTATTTGAGCTTGACCGACCCGGCAGAGCTGGCCGAGCACGTGATGGAAGACGCTGACCCAACATTCCCGTCCAAGGTCAGGCCGGGAGACATAATTGTAGCAGGCAAGAATTTTGGATGTGGCTCGTCCAGAGAGCACGCGCCGGTAGCCATAAAGGGAGCAGGAGTATCGTGCGTGATTGCTCGGAGCTTTGCTCGGATTTTTTTTCGCAACGCGTTCAACATGGGACTCATGATCTTCGAATCTGATGCTGCAGTGAACGACATTTCGGGGGAAGACATCATCGAGGTAGATCCCGATACGGGACGCATTTTCAATGTCACAACGGGAAACCAGTTTCAGGCGGCTCCCATTCCCCCTTTTATGAAACGCTTGGTGGAGGACGGCGGCCTTATCGCGCACCTGTGCAAAGGGGGCTCATTCTGACTCCAGCACCTTGGAGAAATCCGGCTCATCCTGTCCGAGAAGAAACGAGCTGCATTTGAGCTTGAGGCAAACTTGTTGTTGCAAAAGGGGCCCGGTCGTATGTGTTATACTAGTTGGCACACGACAGCGCCGAGCCTGCCCTGTCCGTCCCATTAGAGATCGGGAACCATGCGGTTTGATGCCCTGTGCTGGCCTGTATGAGGAGGCTCGGAACGTCCGATCATCTGCGTCGTGAGCTCCATGCCCGTGGTGGGAGGAGATGAGACAGTGCGCGTACTAATGGTTACTCCTGAAGCTTCCCCCTTTGCCCAAACTGGGGGTCTCGGAGAAGTATTGGCTGCTCTTCCCAGGGAGCTGGCAAGACTCGGCGTTGAAGTCGATGTGGTGATGCCCCTTTACCGCAGGGTGAGAGAGGGCTCCTATCCACTGACGCAAGCGGGATTCAGTGTCGAGCTATACCTCAATGCCAAGAAGATGGTTGCTCCGGTTTGGGCGCTGGAATCGAGAGATCGGCTTCGTTACTTGTTTCTGGAGTGCGACGACTACTATGATCGCGAATTTCTGTACGGGACTCCTGAAAGCGATTACGAGGACAATTCCGAACGGTTCGTTTTCCTCGCGCGCGCTGCCATCGAAATCGCCATAAAGGGTGACCTGCGCTATGACGTGTTTCACTCGCACGATTGGCAGACTGCGTTGATTCCTGTTTACCTCCGAACGCTGTACGCGGGCGAGAAGTTGCTTGAGACGAGCGCGACAGCTCTGACCATTCACAATCTGGGATATCAAGGGATATTCTGGCATTACGACATGCCCCTGGTCGGTGTCGGATGGGACCTGTTTACGCCGAATTATATGGAATTCTACGGGAAGCTCAATTTCCTCAAGAGCGGAATCGTGTTTGCCGACAAGGTGAACACCGTCTCTCCCGGCTATAGAAACGAAATCTTGACGCCGGAATTCGGATTCGGTCTTGAAGGAGTGCTCCAGCAAAAGGGCTCGCACCTCACCGGCATCCTCAATGGGGTTGATTACGAGACGTGGAATCCCGCACTCGATTCGCACATCGCGGCCCTGTATTCTTCCGAAGACATTGGCCCGAAAGTACGGTGCAAAGAGGATCTTCAGCGGATCTGCGGCCTGCCTGTTCGCCCGAGTGTTCCCCTCATCGCGATGGTGACCCGTCTCTCGAGTCAGAAGGGCATAGACTTGGTTGAGCGAGTTTTGAAATCCCGCCTGACCGACGACATCCAGTTCGTTCTCCTGGGTAGTGGGGAGACTCGCTTCCAAGAGGCCTTCGAGAAAATCAGGGAAGAATTTCCCGATAAGACCGGGATCTTCATCTCCTTTGACATCGAGCTTGCACACAAGATCTTTGCAGGATCGGACATTCTTCTTGTGCCTTCCAGGTACGAACCGTGCGGGCTCAATCAACTCTACGGGCTCAAATACGGAGCTGTGCCTGTGGTGAGGAATACGGGAGGCCTCACCGATACAGTAGAGGATTACGACCCGGCTCATGATTCCGGAACGGGATTCAAATTTGTCGAGCCGGATCCTGTAGCGCTCGATCATGCGATAACCCGGGCACTGAACCTCTACCACGACGATCGGGGTGCGTGGCAGCGCTTAATGGTACGAGCCATGGAGAAGGATTTTTCGTGGAAACGGTCTGCCCAAGCCTACTTGAAACTCTATGAAGAGGCTACGTCCGGAAGGCGAGGCGATCCGAGGAGGACATAGAGGTCAGGGAGCTGCGGCACGTGGTGCCGGGCGTCTCAAAGAACCCGGCTACACTATTACTCAGAGGGTGGTTCAGGGACCATTATATTTTCCGGTGTTTTCACTGATTGTAGGTCTGCTTGGCTTGACATCGGGACGCCGGATTGTTATAAAAATATTTTGTGACGCGGGGTGGAGCAGCCAGGTAGCTCGTTGGGCTCATAACCCAAAGGTCGGAGGTTCAAATCCTCCCCCCGCTACCAGCAAGATCACAGGTTACCGATGAGACTCGGTAGCCTGTTTCCATTCTTGGGCATCGACCGATGCCCAGGCCTCGTTTTCCCGGGACAATCATTGTGGCTTACACCAGAACTTGTTATAAACAAGGCGACATCGTCCACGTGAGCGCTTCGTCTTGCGCAGACCCACTAAGTCAAGTTCTGACGCTGGTATCAGGAGGAATGAAATGAACCAGGGTGAAGCCGCCGAATTTCTGAGCAATGACCTGAGGCTCAAAACTTTTCCCATCGCAGTGAAGTTCTTCAAGGATAAGGCAGACCTTCCAGAGAAGTGTCGCCGACCCTCCGAAGCCCTCGGTAAAAAAATCACCATCTGTCAGGCAGTAACCATGGCCCGAGTATACGGGTGGACCATGGGCTTGGCGAAAGAAGATCTCATATGCGTTCCGGCCATGATCACGTTCGGATTCACCCGTGCGTCGGATCAACGTTCAACTATTGCCAAGCTTTTCTGCGATGTCACTTTCGGACGGGATCTGGCTACGGCTCAGAAGGAAACGGCTTCCATGAGTGTTCTTCCGAGTGGGGAATACCCAGCCATTGCTATGGCGCCCTTGAAAAAAGCCTCTTTCGAGGCCGACACCATCGCAGTGTACGGGAATCCCGCTCAGATCATGCGCTTGATACAAGCATGGGTTTTTACAGAAGGAAAGCGGATAGCGGGAAATTTCGGGGGAAAAGTAGAATGCACCGAGTACCTTATTGCGCCGTTTCTGTCCCGGGCGCCCCGGGTTGCCATACCGGGAAACGGGGACCGCATTTTCTCGATGACCCAGGACGAAGAATTGGTCCTTTCGTTCCCCGGCTCAGCCCTCGAGAGAATGGTCTCCGGCCTCAAAGAAGCTGGTAAGAAGCTCGGGGCACGGTATCCGATCACTTTCTACCAGAACTTCCAGCCCGAGTTTCCTAGGATCTACAAGCAGGTGGGCGAAGAGGTTGGTGCATTCTGAGAAATCGTGCGATTGCTCTGACTTAGAGCCCGAATTCGCTCCATTGGAAAAAGAGGTGACTGTATGTTTCTACCCAAGATTGATGAGACCAAGTGCAAGGTGTGCGGCGAATGTGTTGATGTGTGCCCGGCCGAGGTGCTCGAAGCAGATGAGAAGGAGACGCGAGTAGCTAAACCGGCCGATTGTCTGGGGTGTGAATCCTGCATAGCAGTGTGTCCCGAAGACGCGATCACGATAGAAGAGATCTAGCAGCGCGGCCGAGTATCCCTGACATACACGACTTCTTGCCGGAGAATGTGCGGGGACATTGCCAATCAACAAAGTGAGGCCATCAATCCGGTGGCTCCGCGCCGCCACTATGCGGGACCCGCTCACTCTTCTCTCCCTGATCGTCATCGATAGGAACTCTTCGGGAGATGAGAATGGTGCCGAACGGGCTGTCTTGGATTGCGCGAACGAGTTGGAGCCTCACCACCTCCAGGAGGGCCAGGAACGTGGTGATCACGTTGAGGCGTGATGTGTCCTCGTAGAAAAGGGAGCCGAAGGTCACGTATCTGTGGCGCTTCAGAAGATCGAGGATCTCCCGCATCTTGTCTTTCACAAGAAGCCTCTCCGGCTCCAACTCAATCAAGTCTTGCCTGGCTGTCTTTTGAATGACCTCCCTGAAAGCAGCCAACAGTTCATGCAGACTGACGTTGAGAGGCTGCTGGGACCGCGGTATCTCCTCCTGGTCTTCAGCGTCCCGCGTGAACACGTCTCGTTCGAGAACCGGGCTGGCGTCTAGGTTTTCTGCCGCCTCTTTGTATCGTTTGTACTCAAGCAGGTGAGCGACCAGCTCGTCTCGGGGATCTTCCCCCTGTTCCCCCCCCTCTGCTTCCCCGTTCACTGGTAGGAGCATCTGCGATTTGATGTGGGTAAGGTACGCAGCCATCACCAGATACTCACCAGCGACGTCCAGATTGAGCGACTTCATCAATTCTATTGTCTCAAGATATTGCTGGGTTATCAGCGCTATGGGGATGTCCGTGATGCTGACCTCATTGCGCTGGATCAGGTGGAGGAGGAGGTCCAACGGGCCTTCGAACACCTCCAGTTTGATCTCGTACGTCATAGTCAGCGCAGACCGGTGAGAAGAATACTCTCGATAACCATGATCGGAGGCAATATGACGTATCCGACTATTCCAGTGAGCAGCAGGGCGAGCAAGATGATGAATCCGTAGGGCTCCAGCTTCTCATACTGAATGGCAAG
>CAYZET010000019.1:0-25904 GCA_964477215.1 uncultured Syntrophaceae bacterium
ATTTGGCCCTTCGAGCAACCGTCTGCTCACTCTCTCAAGATTCTTGCGGTAATGATATTCCATTGTGGAATGATCGGGAGATACGTGGGTCAGCTTCATGTCTTCCAGTATGGATTCAACATGCCGGGGATCTATAGGCGATGCTTCCAGGGCGCGGCGAAGCTGGGAGTTCAAAACGAACTCCGCGGCGGCTGCCAATTGCTTGGGCACGGGCTTCCCCGAAGCAGCAAGAAATCGAGCCAGAGGCGCGTGTTGTTCGTAGAGTTGAGCGTAGACCATTTCCGCCTGCTCGAGAGGGGGCTGCAATATCATTTCGAGCGCTCGGCGCTGCTCGTCTCGAAACAATGACGTCAGGGAGTAGGTCGACGACCCGAAATGCTTATCCAACACGAGAATAGTACCGGGAAAATCCGCTCGTTCGAATGGATCGGAAATCTCCTCCACAAGCTCGCTGTAACGCGCTTCACCCTGATACTCACGAACTCCGCAACTGATATTATGATCTCCCAGGTGAAGCACCCCGAAACTGAGCTCACCTTCTTCGAGGGTGATTTCAGAGCTGAATGTCGCACGCCCCACGATGAGCTTGGCCCTGCCTGTTTGCCAGAGCTGCAGGTCCTCTTGCTTCACGCGATAGGGGCCGATTTGTGTTTGGCTCTCCTCACCTTGAAACAGCAAATCCACCGCGTAGTGTGCGCATACTCGAGTCAAGTCGATCATGGCAGGTTTGACCCAGGTGTTGTACATGTGCCTGCCGTCCCGATTCTCGGGTATATTGCTCTTGGCACGTGCCAGCAATTGAACAAACCTGGGCTCCACCGCTCCTCCGAAGAGCTGTCTGCCAAGCTGAACCACGCGAGCTGCATACTCGATAACTTGAATGGTCTCAATTCCGGAAAGCTCGTCAAAAAACCAGCCACAACTCGTGTACATGAGCATGGCATGCCGTTGCAGCTCCATGAGCTTCAGCACCGTCGTCGGGTCGGGCGGTCTCACTTGCGAGAACGCGTGCACTTTGATGAAATTTCTTACATTCCCTGTGGAGCGATCCAATATGACACGGATGTAGTCATTTCTCGCTACCCAAGGGTCCTTGAGCAGCTCTCCGCCCAGCTCTTCGTATGCAGCCTCGAGGGTGTCCCGTAACCAGTCCAGAGCATCACGAAGAGGGGCTCGCCATGCCTGGTTCCACTCGGGATATCCGCCACTGTTGCACCCACAATCGCTCCTCCAGCGCTCGACACCGTGTATGCAGCTCCAGGAGCTATTCTGGAAGATCTCTACCTCGTGAGTGGGCGGGTGCTTCTCCAGGTATTCACCGTAATTTGTTAGTCGAACGTGGTCTTCCGTCTCTATGCGGTGGAGCGCATAGGCCAGTGCCATGTCGCCATCCGGATGATGATGGCCGTAACTCTCTCCGTCCGTGGCGATATGCACCAACTGAGGCCAGCGCCGTTCTTCCGAAAACGCCCCCATGAGCCTTTGCGCAAGCTCTTGCCCGTTGAACAAGAGATTCTCGAAGGCAATGGCCTGAGACACCGGGGCATCATAGAAGAACAACGCAATGGTCCTGCCGGAAGGGAGTAAGCAGGAATAAGCCATTGTTGGATCGATTCTCCCTTCTGACACATCCTGCCACTGCGATTCCCCCACGGGACGCACGCTGTTTGCTTGCCTGGGGGCCAAAATGGTGAAGAGGATTCCCAGCTCTGCCATGATTTCGAGGCTTTCCAAATCCACTGCTGTCTCTGAGAGCCACATGCCTTCCGGCTTGCGACCGAACCGGTGCTCGAAATCCTTAAGCCCCCAATATATTTGGGTGTACTTATCTCTGCTGTTGGCGAGCGGAAGAATTACGTGGTTGTACACCTGTGCAAGAGCAGATCCATGACCGGAAAATCTCTCGCGGCTCTCCACATCCGCCTGTAGAATAGATTGATACACTCGGGGAGCCTGCGACTCCATCCAGCTCAACAACGTGGGCCCGAAGTTAAAGCTGATTCGAGAATAGTTGTTCACAAGGCTTATCATTCTGCCTTCACTGTCCAGGATACGCGAAGAAGCGTTGCGGGCATAACACTCCGCAGTGATTCGTTCATTCCAGTCATGGTACGGGTATGCCGAATCCTGAACTTCCAGTGTCTCAAGCCAAGGATTCTCTCGGGGAGGCTGATAGAAATGCCCGTGAATGCAAATGTATCGTTCCATGGATCAGATTTCATCCTTTCGTGTGTACACCACCAGGCTGTGAGGAGATGCCTCCAATGAAATCGCGCCATGAGAGAGGAGCTCCAAAGGCATATTGCTTCCTGGGCCTGCCCATTGTTCTTCAGCGGAATCGAGACGCTTGGCCCACCGCCCGCAGGAGAACGGAGCATCGATCCGAGCGGGTTTTCCGCCGAAATGCATGATTATCGCGCTTTCGGCCAACTCTCTGCCGTATATCAACACGCACGCCGGATAACTCTCGAGACTCGTCACGTGATAGTCCCCGAAATCTCTGGGTGGAATCCCCAGCTCTTTGCGGAGCCCTATGAGTGTCTTATGAAAATGAAAGAGAATCCCTTCGCGACCTTTCCTCCTCAATGCATGATTGAGCTTTGCACGTTGAAACGTGCTCTCCGATTCAGGGTCTGGTGGCTTCCCAAGCCATCCGAATGCGGCGAATTCTTCTATGCGCCCTTTGCGAACCGCTTCTATGAGATCCGGATCTCCATGGCTTATGAAATAGGGAAAGGGAGAGGGCTCCCCGTATTCCTCTCCCATGAACAGCAACGGAATAAACGGCGAAAGGAGCACTGTTCCGGCAGCAAGCTTCAAGGCTTCGTATGAAACGAGGCCTTTCAAACGTTCACTCTGGCATCGATTGCCGACTTGGTCATGGTTCTGCGCGAATACTACAAAGTTTCGAGGAGACAAGCCTCTTGTTGCATTGCCGTGATTCCGCTTCCTATACCTGGAGTATTCCCCGGAATAGACGTACCCTTCCTGAAAGGACCTTGTCAGATGGCCGATCTTGCCGAAATCCTGGTAGTAACCGGAGTCCTCTCCTGTGAGGAGCGTGTGAAGAGCGTGATGAAAATCGTCGTTCCACTGGGCATCAAGGCCGTAGCCACCCAGCTCGGGGGAGCGAATGAGCCTCGAATCGTTGAGGTCACTCTCCGGAATGACGTAAACGCTGCGGCCGAGCGATCTGGCTCGCCTGTGCACGGCTTCTCCTATTTCTTGCAGGATGTGGACTGCCGAAAAGTCAAAGATACCGTGGACAGCGTCCAGTCTGAGAGCATCGATATGGAGCTCGGTCACCCAGTAGAGCGCATTTGAGACAAAGTAATCCCGTACGCCGTTACTATACGCCCCATCGAAATTGACGGCCGATCCCCAGGGAGTCCTGTACCGTTCCGTGAAATACGGCCCGAAATCCCACAGATAGTTTCCTTCAGGACCCACGTGGTTGTACACGACGTCCAGCACGACGGCCATGCCTCTTCGGTGACATTCATCCACGAGGAGCTTCAATCCTTCCGGGCCGCCGTAAGAGTTTTGCACTGCAAAGGGGTGGACCCCGTCGTATCCCCAATTGCGGGAACCGGGAAATTGGGCCACAGGCATCAGCTCGATCGCTGTGGCTCCCAAGTCCTGAATGTCGTCCAGATGTGTCCAGACCGCGTCAAAGGTCCCCAACTCCGTAAACGTACCAACGTGGAGCTCATAAATCACATAATCTTCGAGCAGAATTCCCCGCCATGCACGATCTTTCCATGGAAATCCGGGCTCTACGACTTCGGACGGTCCGTGGACTCCCAGAGGCTGGTAGCGGGAAGCCGGATCTGGTCGCTCAGTTCCGCCATCAAGCCTGAAGAAGTACCGATGGCCCGGCCCCACCTTCTCGATGGTCCCCAGATGATAACCGTGAGTCGATTTCTCAAGCCGAATCAACCGGTCGGAAGGTTCCACAAAGTGGACGTCCACCGTGTCTCTCAAGGGGGCCCAGACACGGAACGTGCATTTTCCATCTCCCAAATACTTAGCGCCGAGCTCCATATTCAAGTCCATGTGTGATCCGGGATGAACGAACACCGAGGCGTCAAGCAGCGTCTGTCGATTGTTTCTTCTCTTGCAGCGAATGCTCCGTAGAGTCACCGACTCTTCAAGTACGGCTTCATGGCCTCTTTCGCAAGCTTGTCTACCATCTCGTTTTCCCGGAAATTGTTGTGACCCTTCACCCAATGCCATTTTACTTCATGCCGAGTTGTTGCCTCGTCGAGACGGCGCCACAGGTCCGCATTCTTGACAGGGGTATTCTGCGACGTCATCCAGCCTCGCCTCTTCCAATTTCTGATCCATCCAGTGATCCCATTTTTTAGGTACTGGGAATCGGTTGTTATTCTCACCTTGCAGGGACGCTTCAATACTTCCAGAGCTTCGATAGCAGCCGTCATCTCCATGCGATTGTTCGTCGTCATTGCAGCGCCGCCGGAGATTCTCTTTTCCGCGTCCCTGTACCTGAGGATCGCGGCCCATCCTCCCGGACCCGGATTGCCCTTGCACGCGCCGTCCGTGAATATCTCCACAACGTCGCTCTCTGCTGTTTCCGTACCCTTACTTCGTGGGGACAACTTGAACGATCACTTTCCGGTTTCTCGGCCCGTCGAACTCGCAGAAAAACACTCCCTGCCACGTCCCAAAGACGGGCGAACCCTGCGAGACGATGAGATTCACCGAATTGCCTACGAGCGTACTCTTGATGTGAGCGTCGGAATTTCCCTCTGTGTGGCGGTACGATCCGTTTTCCGGGGCCAGTTCCGAAAGCTTGTTCATGATATCTTTGGCCACAGCCGGATCCGCGGACTCGTTAATGGTCACCGCTGCAGTGGTATGCGGAACGTATACCACCGCGATTCCGTCACGCACGCCACTCCTGGAAATCACATCCCGCACTTTGGACGTGATGTCCAAGAACTCGACCCGGGACCTACTTCTCACATCCAATGTTTCCATGCACAAATCCTCCTCATCTCTCCATGGATAAGAGTCATGCTGTCGAAATATCCTCTGAAGCGAAAAGGGCCTCAGCGAATTCGCCCGCGTGGAAATCCCTCAGATCGTCCATCTTTTCACCAACTCCAACGAACCGGATGGGAATCTTCAGCTCGTTGGAAATTCCCAATATCACACCTCCCTTGGACGTGCCGTCCAGCTTGGTCAACGCCACCCCCGTTATCGGGACCGCCTCGTTGAAGGTCTTGGCCTGAAGAATAGCATTCTGGCCCATGGACGCGTCTATGACGAGCAGCGTCTCCTGAGGAGCTCCGGGTACCTTTCGACCGATCGTCCTGTGAACCTTCTTGAGCTCCTCCATGAGGGGGACCCTCGTGTGAAGTCTTCCTGCAGTATCTACGAGAACCAGCTCCACTCCCTCCTTGTTGGCTCTCTCCAGGGCCTCGAAAACGATAGACGAAGGATCCGCCTTCTCCTTTCCCTTCACGATTCCGCATCCTACGCGGTCCGCCCAGATCTGGAGCTGCTCCACCGCGGCAGCACGGAACGTGTCCCCGGCCACTACAAGCACCTTTCTTCCCGCTTCCTTGTGCCTTGCGGCTATCTTGGCTATGGTTGTGGTCTTTCCGGAACCATTCACTCCCACGACCATGACTACGAACGGCTCGGAGCCGTATCCGACCCTCAACGGCTCTTCCACCTGAGACAGCATGTCCTTGACCATGGACTTCAGGTGAGCGATCACTTTCTCCGGGTTATCCAGCTCCCGGCGCTTGATTCTCTCGTTCACGCTCTCCAGCATTTGGTACGAGGTCTGAACCCCGATATCCGCTCTCACCAGTATCTCTTCGAGGCGAGCCAACACATTCTCATCCAGCCGTTTTTGTCCCAAAATAGCTTCATCCAGGCTTCGTATCAGGCCTTTCCGAGTCTTTCTCAAACCGGAGAACAGCTTCAGGAATCCCCGCTTCTCTTCGATTTCCGCCTGCTCCGGCTCGGCTCGCTCTTCGGCAACCGGCTCAGGTGGAGTTGGCTCGAGCCTTTCGGCCTTCGTCTCGCTGACAGGAATTGGCTCGGGCGCTCGCTCTTCTCGTTCCGGTTCCTGTAGTCTGTCCTTCTTGAACAACCGCCGGAAAAATCCCGGCTTCTTTTCATATTCTTCAGTCATGTCTTCCTGGCCCTGGTCGTCTGACAATACCCCGCGGGTCGCGGGGGCTATGGCGGCGAAGTACGACCGCTCGTTATCAACGAGATTCTTTGTCTCACGGTCCGAGCACGGAACAATGCGGCGCTGCTCGTTGTCTGTGCAAACCAGTGTAACAGAATGTACCAAGCAGGTGGGGGATGGTCAAAGGAAATTTGTTAAAGTGAATTCTAGGTAATCACTTGAACTTCGCCAAATATCTTGCTATAACCATGCAAAACACCCCGGGAGGCCCTCGTGTTCTGGAAACTCCGAAAAAAGAGTATCATTATCTCCGCTGAGCTACACGACAAAATCGCCCAGAGCTCGCCACCACTGTATGTTGCCGGAAGTGAGGTCGTCCGTATAAAGCGCGGGCAGGACAGGAAGAAAAAGAGGTCGGGGCGGTCTTTCGATCCGCTTCTCTGCCTGGGCTCGTGAGCGCGAAATGGCCGGGACTGTCGGAGCAGGACAGGGTTCTGCGATTCCCGAGGGTCACCCGTATGTAGCAGTTGCTTAGGATTTTGGTCAATTGTGGATCAGGCTTTGAGAAAGGCCTGACAAAGCGGGCTCTGCCGTTCCTGCGTGCCGGCAAAGCGTACCGGAGGGCAAATTGCCGAACAATGGGAGGCTCTTGCGGGAAGCGCGCAGGACAGTTTCTTGCCCAAGTCACCCCTCAGCAGATTCTTCCGCAGACAATGGGACATTTCACCTGGCAACCGTGACCGTGAGGCGGATGATTTTCCGACCCGCGACCCACGTTACGTTCTTAACCACGTGGATTTTACCCTGGCTGACCGCACTGGTGCTGGCAATCATCTCGACCGAATCCTGGGGCCGCAGTGCTCTACCCGTCCCGTCAGGCGAAGCATACCGCACCTACTGTGGCCTCGTTGCCCGGAGGGACGTAGGCCGCGAAGAATGGTTGCGGGTGGTCAATGCCATGGTGTGCGCGGCGCGAGCTGAACCTCAGACTGGTCGCCACCTAGGACTACTCTACGGCGGGCGAGCCTGCCTGGAGCTCTTTCGCCGCGAAAAGAGACCTGAGGACCTGGCCATTGGGATACGGCTCCTCAACGAATTCAAGTCTGTTACTCGCGCGGACGTTGACTGGCTCACGGCGCTCAAAGAATTGAAGAAGGCCCACCTGCTGCAACGCCAGATGGGCTCCCGTGTCAGACCCGATTTACGCTCTCTTCCCGGCAAGGTAATGCCGACAACGGGGTGTCGTGTGGATTCCGTGCATGATCGGAATCCGGAAACTAGTGCGGGGGGGGCTGCGCCGGCCCAAGTTACTCTCGGCGCAGACCGAGAGAAGCGAATAGGTGCTAGCCAGCCAAGTACTCCCATATCAGGCTCGCCAGTGCTCGAGAGTGAAACCAGACGAGACTGCGGACCTTCGGGTGTGTGGCCGGAACGCAAGGGGTTGAACCCCACCCGGCCGACCGCCGCGATTCAGGGTAATCCCTTCTACCTGGGACATGCCGACAGATTTCCTCCGTCATCTTTTCCCGAGTACGAGGCTGCCCTGCAACCGCAAGAAATTGCGGTGGACGTGTCCAGCAAGCCTGAACCTCCACTTGCTGCGCCAATACCTAGCCCTCCCCCAAGGGCAAAAGATCCGAAGCTCAATCGCAGGTTCCTGGTGGTGGTTGATCCGGGCCATGGAGGAAAGGATCCCGGCGCGGTCTCCTCCAACGGAAAGCTGAAGGAAAAGGACGTGACGCTGGCCCTGGCCAAGCGGATCAAGACTCTTCTTGAAGGTCCGCGAGGTGGGGGAGCGATCACAGTGTCTCTCACTCGGTCCGATGACCGTTTCCTCACTGTAGCGGAGCGGACCGCGTTTGCCAACGACGCGGAGGCCGATCTATTCATTTCAATCCATTGCAACGCGTATCCCGATCCGTCCGCAAGCGGGGTGGAGACGTACTTTCTGAGCAAAGCGAAATCCAAACGAGCCATGATGGTTGCGGCCCGGGAGAACGGGATTCCTCTGGCGACCATGACTGACCTGGAAGCAACGTTGCTGGACCTCATGGTAACGTCAAAGAAGAGCGAATCGGAGAGACTGGCTCAAACGGTGCACGAATCTCTGACGGGCCATATCCGGCTCCCCAGGTCACGCATGGATCGCGGAGTAAAACAAGCTCCCTTCTACGTTTTGCTCGGTGTCACCATGCCCGCAGTGCTTGTCGAATGTGCGTACTTGAGCAATAGTAGGGAAACCGCCAAGTTGGCTGACCCGCGCTACCTCGATCTCGTGGCTGAAGGGATAGCAGCAGGCGCGGAATCGTACGTAAAGGGTTTGCGAGAGGCTCCCGCCGAGCGCATCGACCCGTGAGAGGTTTGCTCATGCGATTCATATTTGCCGAGCACGATAGATCGTTTCAAATCAACAGGATCCGAGAGGGGCTTGCGGAGCATAGAAGCCGGGGAGAATCCGATCCCGGTCACTTTCAGATGCACCAGGCGTATGACGCGATTCTGGAGCAGTTGGCCGACCACTTTCTTGGATACTGGAACAATGGAGTGGCGGTCTTGGGGCTCGGCGGCTATGGTAGAATGGAGATGAGCCCGTACTCGGACATCGATCTCCTCTTCCTTCGACAAGAGAATCCGCCCGAAGGCATCTTCCGAGGAATACGAAGTATTTTGTACCTCTTGTGGGATGCTCGGGTCGAAATCGGACACTCGGTGCGCACTGTTGCTGAATGTGTGTACGAAGCGAACAAAGACCTTGCTGTCCTCACCTCTCTGATGGACACGCGTCTGATCTGGGGAAGCGAAGCGCTCTTTCGGGAGCTCGCTATCCAACGGGAGCGCCTCATCCAAGAAACCGACCCGTTCGATCTCTATCTGAAAATAGAGACCGAGATCCGCAACTCTTACGAGAAGTTCGGCCACACGGTCTATTTCGTGGAGCCCCATGTGAAAGAGGGGCCCGGATCGCTAAGGCACATTCAATTGATAGCCTGGTTGTCGCGTATGCTCTTTGGATGCGGCAACCTGCACGATCTCGCGATCGCAGGGCTCGTTGAGGAGAAAGCCGCATCAGAGGCGGAAGAAGGCCGTGCCTACCTGGCCGAGATCCGGGCTCGGCTTCATTTTCTTGCAGGTCACAGAGACGATCGGTTGAAATTCGAGGCACAGGACATACTGGCACGAGAAATGGGGTTCAAGGACACCCCCGAACGTCGTGGTGTAGAGAGCTTCATGCGCGAATACTATCGCCACGCGTCCACGCTGGATTTTTTCGGCCGCAGGGTGTTGGCACGGGCGCGTCTGTTTCTGAGTCCCAAAGTGACGATCGGAATAAAGCAGCTCAAGCTGGAAGACGGGTTCTTCATGGGTGCCGGCGGAATCTACCACGAATCTCCCGAACACTTGACCGATGCTAAGGATATGCTGAGGGCTTTCCTAGCGGTCGCAAGAACCCGCTGTGACCTGGATACTAGACTTGCGGATCTCATCCGCACAAGATTGCACTCCGTGGGAGACGAGAGTATCGACGACCCCGAGGCAAATCGGTTGTTCCTCGAGATCTTCAAGAGTCGAGGCTCGGTAGCGAGAGCGGTGACCGCGATGATGAAAATAGGATTCCTCGAGAGATTCATACCCGATTTCGCACGAGTCAGGTTTCTCCCCCAGCACGACGTGTACCATCAGTACACCGTGGACCTGCATACCATGGGAGTGCTCGAAAACATCGATGGCTTCGCCAAGCCGGAGGACGACCGGGAAGACTACCTCGCCAAGACCATATTCGCCAAGTTGGAGAAGCCCGAGGTTCTCTACCTGGCCGGTCTGTTCCATGATATGGCTAAAGGACACGGTGCGGGCCATGACGTGCGGGGTGCCGAGATAGCAGCCCCAATCCTGCAGCGATTGGGATTGTCTCAGGATGACACCGATGATATCTGCTTCCTCATTCGCAATCACTTGGCGATGACACACCTGGCATTCAAAAAGGATCTTCATGACTCGGCAATGATAGGAAGATTTGCGGAAAACGTCATGCACCTGCACAGGCTTGACCTGCTTTTTCTCCTTACCCATGCCGACCTCAGGGCTGTGGGACCGACCGCGTTCAACTCGTGGAGGAGAATGCTCCTTGAAGAGCTCTATTTCAGGACACTGGACGTGCTCGGTGGCGAAGAGGCCGAAGGAGAGGACATCGCAGACTGGGTTGGGCAAGTCAAAGCAGTGGTGCGGGAATTGGTACCGGAGGAGCATCATGGACCGAGGCTGGAGAAGTTTCTCGCATCTGCAGGCTCCCGGTACTTCTTGGACTTCTATCCCGGAGTCATAGCGGATCACTACCTGGACATCATGTCTCACCTCAAAGACCTGGGTCGAGAATCTTTCGAACCCGGCGACGTGATAACGAGAAAGTCCGACCACTATGGATCACCTGCATTCAGCGCGGTTACGTTGATCACACTGGACAGGCCGGGCCGGTTCTTCCGCATAGCGGGAACCATGTTTGCCAACCGAATAAACATCCTCAGCGTGTGGACGCACTCTGTTGGAGATATGGCCATAGGCACGTACCACGTGAACGACATTCCCGAAGGACCCGTAGACGATCCAGATCAATGGGCGAGGTTTCGAGCGGATCTCACCAAAGTGATGGGCGGAGAGGCGGACGTGGACGAGCTGGTGGCTGCTCGACGAAAGAACAGAACAGCTTTTGCCATTCCTGTCAGACCTCGATTCCCAGTGAAAGTGGAAGTGGACAACGCTGCATCCGATCGCGCTACCATTGTGGAAGTCTATGCGCACGACAGACCGGGACTCCTCTACGATATTACCAGGACGCTTTCCTCCTTTGGGTTGAACATAGTGCTTGCGAAAATTACAACCGAGGTGGACCAGGCAGCGGACATCTTCTACGTGGACGACGCCCGCGGGAACAAGATAGTGGACTTCGAGCGATTGGAGCAGATCAAGACGATCCTTCACCGGCATCTTGTTGAAATGGAAGCGGAGTACTTTGGTAATGGGGAAGCCACCACAACGTGAAAGTCGTCCGAGCCGACCGCGATGGGGATCGACCGTGCGTCTCTCGAAGCAGGAAGGACTTTCGGAATTGAGCCTGGCCATCTCCGGGTACCTGGATCATCTCATCGTGGACCGTGGGCTCGCACCACTTACCATAAGCGCCTACGCGGCAGACATGAAGGGTTTCGCCCGACACCTCGCTGCCCGTCATGTCCATTCTCCGGCAGAGGCGGATAGGGAGCACGTGCTCCTCTTTCTGGCTTTGCTGGGCCGCCAATGCCTGAGCCCCCGAACTCGTGCAAGAAAGGTGTCATGTATCCGAGGCTTTTTTCGGTACCTCCTGGAACAGAAACAGATAGAGCAGGACCCGTGCGAGCACGTAGACACCCCGAAGGTGCCCAAGAAGCTCCCTGATTATCTTCAGCCGGAAGAGGTTGAAATGCTTCTCAAGGCAGCAGACCTTCGGGTGCCGGAAGGGCGACGTGACTACACCATGCTTGAGTTGCTCTACGCGACCGGCCTGAGAGTCAGCGAATTGGTGAATCTCGATGTGCATAGAGTGGACCTCGAGATCGGCTGCGTTATCGTCATGGGAAAGGGATCGAAGGAACGGGTGGTACCTCTTGGCATTCCCGCGTCGAGAGCTGTCATGTACTACCTGGAAACAGTCCGTCCCATTCTTCTCGGACAAAGGAGGAGCGAAGCTCTTTTTGTAACCCGCCGCGGCAAGCCCATGACCCGCCAGTCCTTCTGGAAAATTATCAAGCGCCTCGCGAAAAATGCGGGGATACGCAAAGAGATCTCTCCCCATACGCTTCGGCACTCCTTTGCGACTCACCTTGTGCAGAACGAGGCAGACCTGCGATCCGTCCAGATTATGCTCGGCCACTCGGACATCTCGACAACGGAAATCTACACGCACGTGGCTCAACAGCGCCTCAAACATCTCCATTCCACCTGCCATCCGCGGGCATAATATCGGTTCATTGGTAGCCGACAGGCGGACCGGTGCCATATGCGGCTTGAAAATCAGTGGTCCCGGCCGGTACAGGTCTTTTCATTGGCAGGATCGTGACCAATTTTCTATGAAAAAGAGGAGGTGCAGCCATGGGAGAAGGGTACACAAAGCCGGATTTTGACGAGAGCCGGCTGTCAGAGCCTGCTCCGACCTCTCGTTATGCCGAGCACACCGAAGCCACAAAACTTGAATGTTACCAGAAGTGCGTCGGCGATTCGTGGGAATTGGAGAGCGAATTCGTGTGCGCCAGCGCATGCGGGCTCGACTAACTGCACGGTTTGCCAAATATAGTTGGGTAGTCCCGCGTGCCGCGGGACTGCCAATCTTCCGGAATGCACGCCGGAAGGCGTGCGCTGCATGTGTGCTACGATGCGGTGTCGTATGGCTCCCCCATGTAGGGTAGCCCCGCGTTCCGCGGGGCTGCTAGTCTTCAAAGATGCAGGCTAGAAAGCCTGCACTACAAGCGTGCACTATGTGTTTACACTGCCATTCCGGCAGGTTACACACCATCCTTGTCCAGCCCTGCTTCGGCTTCGGCCCATGGCATAGCTGCCCTGATCGGGGAGAAACGGCAGGACCGGCTGCTCCAAACGGTCCGGAGCAAACTCCCGGCCCGGATTCAGCTCCAGAGCTATGTTGATTGCTTCACCCACGTGGTTAACGAAGTGCACGGTCATCCCTTCGGTTACATACGCCGGAAGATCCTGGATGTTAGGTCTGTTCTTGGCCGGAAGAACCACTTCCCGTACACCGGCTCGCCTGGCTGCGAGGAGTTTCTCTTTGACACCACCTATTGGAAGCACGCGACCCCTGAGGGTGAGCTCACCTGTCATGGCCACGTCACGACGAACTGGGATCCCGGTGAAAAAAGAAGCCAGCGCGACCGCGATGGTAATCCCTGCTGAAGGACCATCCTTGGGAATTGCTCCGGCAGGAACGTGGATGTGAAGGTCCGTCTCCGAGAGGACCCGATCCTCGATTCCGTAGAGATCGCACGCGTTTCTTAGGAAACTGATGGCAGCCCTGGCTGACTCCTGCATCACCTCTCCGAGACATCCTGTCAAGGTCAGCTCTTTGCGGCCTTTGAATCCTGTGACCTCCACGAATACGATATCCCCACCATTTTCGGTCCATGCGAGGCCAGTTGCGATTCCCACCTGGTTCTCTTCCTCAGCCAGCTCATAGAAGTGCTTGGGCGGTCCGAGCAACTGCTCCAGGGATTCAGGAAGGATTTCTTCCCGAATGGGGAGGTTCTGGGTAATCTCCCGCGCGATCTTTCTGCAGACGGAGCCGATCTCCCGCTCCAGGTTGCGGACTCCTGCCTCCCGAGTATATCCGCGAATGATCATTCGGATAGCTTCGGGTGAGAACTGTACGGGGTACTCGCCGATTCCGTTCTCCTGTTTGGTCTTGCGAACGAGAAATAGGCTGGCTATCTGCTCCTTTTCCTCATCCGTGTACCCGGGAATCCGGATCACCTCCATCCTGTCCCTGAGGGGAGCAGGAATCGTGTCCAATTGATTGGCCGTGGCAATGAACATTGTGCCACTGAGATCGAAGGGAACATCCAGGTAATGGTCGGAGAAAGCGTTGTTCTGTTCAGGGTCCAGGACTTCGAGCAGCGCACAAGCCGGATCGCCTCGGAAATCCTGCCCTATCTTGTCCACTTCATCGAGCATGAACACCGGGTTGTTCGTGCCTGCCCGGCGAATCTCCTGAATGATGCGACCGGGCATGGCCCCGATGTATGTGCGGCGATGCCCGCGAATTTCCGCTTCGTCTCTGACACCTCCGAGGGAAACGCGGATGAATTTTCTCCCGAGCGCTCTGGCAATGGATCTGCCTAGGGAAGTCTTCCCCACTCCGGGAGGTCCCAGCAAGCAGAGAATCGGGCCGCGATGGGTATCGCGTAATCTGTGCACCGCGAGGAATTCCAGGATTCGATCCTTTACTTGATCCAATCCGTAATGATCTTCGTCCAACACCTGTTGGGCGCCGATCAGGTCCAGATCATCCTCAGTGCGAGTCTTCCACGGTAAGCTGGTGAGAACCTCCAGGTACGTCCGGGATACCGTGTACTCCGGGGAGTGGAGGGGGATGCGCTCCAATCTCTGCAATTCCTTGGTAGCTACCTCTACCACATCGTCAGGCATCCCGGCAGTACGAATCTTCTCTTGAAATTCCTTCACATCCGTGTTTCCGGGATCATCATTTCCCGAGAAATCCTTTTGCAGGGTCCTCATCTGCTGTCGCAGACCAAGCTCCTTTTGACGCTTGGCCAGAGCCGTTCCCGTGCTTGCATCGTGTGCTCCGAGCAGCTTGGGATGGAGCGCCGTGATATCAGAGTGCAAATAAGAGAAGACCTTCTTGAGGCGAGCAACAGGATCCTCGATCTCAAGGAGAACCTGTTTGGCGTCGGCCTTGAGCGAAAGGTACACCGCGATGAGATCGGCCAGTTTTCCGGGATCCTCAGCCCGCTCGATCATGGCCATGGAGCTGTCGCTCACGGGACGTCCAAGGGTCAATGAGACTTTGAACAATGCTGCTACGCTTCTCACGAAGCATTCGGTCAGCTCGTGGGGCTCCGCCAGCTCTGGCACAAGACTCACTTCTCCCGTCAGGTACGGTTCGGTTTGGATCTGGCGAACCAAGCGGATCCGACAAATGCCGTCAGCAATGGCCTTCACTCCTCCGCCTTCGATACGGACCACTTGCTGAATGCGCGCCAGGGTTCCCACCATGGAGATGTCTTCCGGAGAGTACCCTGGCCGAGGGGTGGCCTTCTGATAGAACAGGCCTACCAGATTGTCGCCCCCTACAACTGATTCCGCGAGCTTAACCACTCGGGAACCCTTGAGAAAAAGGGGTATCATCACGTTTGGGAAAACAACCATATCCCTCAGAGGAAGAATAGGCACGACAGACGGAAAATTCCCCACTGACTTAAATGACTTCATGACAGAGTCACACCCATCCCATGGAAGAATACAATAAACTTTGCATAACCGTGTTACTTGTGTGGCGGTAACATACTCGATTTTCACAGAAAAGTCAAGGAGGACAGTTTGCTGCATACGATGAAATATGCTCGATCGCGACATTGCGCGCTCTATTGTTTCCAATTTTTATCATTTAAATCCAAATTATTGTCACGGTTTTCGCGTGTGAAGTCTTATCTTGCTTGCCTCGGCCTCCTCGCGAGGATAGTCTCAATTGTACGGAGAATGGAGCACGTCCCCTGAACGGGGCGCTGGAATTTCACGCGGGAAGGGTCCCGGAGGAGCTTTTACGCATTCTCCTAAAGAAAGGGGGCTTAGCTGAAGGCCGCACATCCCAAACAGTGTCTGTTCGTCGATCTCGGAATTATGACCGTTCCGGATCTGGAAAGGTTGATGATGTCCGCTGCAAGGCTGAGAAGCAATGACGCAATTCCTGACCTCCTGCTCTTCTCGGCCCATCCCAAGACCGTGGCGCTCGGGTTACGCGGCGGAAATGCAGGGCAGCCCAAGGACCTGCTCGTGCCTGTCGAGCGTCTGCAGGAGGAAGGGATCGCGCTGACGCGGTCGGTCAGGGGAGGAGGAATCACCTTCCACTGGCCGGGCCAGGTGGTCTGCTATCCCGTGATGCTCCTAGGGCCTGGAGAGCGCGATATACCAGGATTCATGAATAAGCTCGAAGAAGTAGGAATCAGAACTTTTTCCCGGTTCGGCCTGAACGTCACACGGAAGCGCGATTCGTCCTCCCACGTGGGGCTGTGGAGAGGCAACGAAAAAGTGGCATCTATGGGAATTCGGGTCTCCAAATGGGTGACAAGCTTCGGGTTCGTGATTAATGTTGAAGGCAACCACAGAGAATCAGCCTATGTGCGACCCTGTGGGTTGGAGGGGATAGTATTGGCTACGATGGAGGAAATTCTCGGCCATGCTCCCCCGAGAGGGATGGTAATCGAGACGGTGACGGAGAGCTTTGGAGTTGTCTTCAACAGGGTTCTAAAACCGATGCCGGCAGAGCTGTTGGACATGATCCGGTTGATCCATGCATCGGGCGAAGCGCCATTTGACCGATTAGGGGGTTGAAATGATTGATAAAGAGTTGATCCAGGTGATCGATCCCTCGGGAGACGTAGTGGATGAACCAGCGCTGGAGAAGATTTCCCAAGAGGATATGATCCGCATGTACCGCTTCATGGTGTTGACTAAGCTTTGGAACACCAAGGCCTTGAGCCTCCAACGACAAGGGCGGTTGGGAACCCTTGCGTCCGTGCGGGGACAGGAAGCGGCCAATGTGGGCATGGGGATGGCGCTGGGACCAAACGATTGGTTCTGTCCGGCATTTCGCGAATATGGCGCCATGCTGATCCGGGGTGCGGCCCTCAAAGACCTCTTTCTCCACTGGAGCGGGGACGAACGAGGAGCTAGACCCCCTGAAGGATCGCGCATGCTTCCTGTGTGTATTACCGTAGGATCCCATCTGACTCACGCCGCAGGGATAGCCTGGGGTGCCAAGATTCGAGGGGAAAGAATCGCGGTGATGTCCAGCTCGGGGGACGGCTCCACGTCTCAAGGGGATTTCTACGAAGCCCTCAACTTTGCGGGAGTATTCAAGCTACCGGTCGTTTTTGTCATTCAGAACAATCATTGGGCAATCTCGGTTCCCGTGGAGAAGCAGACAGCGTCCGAAACGCTAGCGGAGAAGGCGTGCGCCGTGGGTATCCACGGAGTCCGAGCGGACGGCAACGATGTTATCGCTGTCTATCTCACGGTGAAACGCCTGCTCGATCAGGCAAGGTCCGACTTCAAGCCCGCGCTCGTGGAGCTGGTGACGTACCGGCTGGGAGATCATACCACCGCTGACGACGCAAGCCGATACAGAAAAGAAGAAGAAGTGCAAGCGTGGCTCAAGAAAGACCCCATAGACAGGATGCGAAATCTCCTTACAAAACAACAGGGGTGGAGCGAGGAAAAGGAGGCACAGCTCACCGCTGAGTGTAACGAAGAGGTCGAACAGGCGGTGAAGGATTTCGAGGCAACCCCAAATCGACAACCGACGGCCATATTTGACCACATGTATGCAGAAATGCCGTGGCACTTGAAAGAACAAAAGGAAGAGATGCTTCGACTCCTGGGATCACAGGTGAGGTGAAACATGGCACGCTTATCAATGGTGGAAGCGATCAATGCTACTCTTCACGAGCTCATGGCAAAGGATGACAGGATCGTGGTCATGGGGGAAGATGTTGGCGTGGATGGTGGTGTGTTTCGAGCGACAGTTGGCTTGATTGAGAAATTCGGCGAGGAGAGGGTGATCGACACCCCGCTGGCCGAGAGCGCCATCGTCGGGACTGCGATAGGTATGGCCATCTATGGGATGCGACCGGTGGCAGAAATACAGTTCGAAGGCTTCATGTTCAAGGCATTCGACCACGTTTACAGCCATGCGTCGCGTATGCGAAACCGCTCCCAGGGCCTGTACGGCGTACCACTGGTCATTCGAGCTCCATATGGCGCGGGCGTGAGGGCTCTGGAGCACCATTCGGACGCTCCGGAAGCCCTGTACGCGCATGTGCCCGGCCTCAAGGTGGTGATACCCTCCACTCCCGCGGATGCCAAAGGGCTACTGACCGCGTCCATCGAAGACCCGGACACGGTGATTTTCCTGGAGCCCAAGCGCCTGTATCGACTCTTCAAAGAAGAAGTCCCGGAGGGGGATTATCGAGTGCCTCTGGGAAAAGCCCGCATAGTCAGGGAAGGACAGGATCTCACCATAGTCACGTACGGGGGCATGGTGGCCGTCTGTGAGAAAGCCGCGCAGCACGCTGCCAATGAAGGGGTGGACGTGGAAATCGTAGACCTAAGGACAGTATGGCCGTTTGATGTCGACGCGGTCGTTCAATCGGTGAACAAGACGGGACGGCTCGTGATCGTTCACGAGGCCCCCAGATCGGTCAGCATTAGCTCGGAGATTGCAGCTACCGTTGCCGAGAAATGCCTTCTTTCCCTTCTCGCTCCCATCAAGCGCGTTACGGGGTACGACGTCATACCGCCGCTCTCCAGGTTGGAAGAGTACAATTATCCCGACACAGAGCGGGTCGTGCGGGCGATCCACGATTCAATGCAGTTCTGATTCCTCGAAGGGGGATTTCTGCCATGAGATACGTTTTTCGCTTACCCGATGTCGGCGAAGGGATCACGCAGGCCGAGATCGTAGAATATCTGGTAAAGGTTGGCGACACCGTCAAGGAAGACCAACCCGTTGTACGGGTGGAAACCGACAAGGCGGTGGTAGAGCTGCCGGCCCCCACCACGGGAACCGTCGTGGAAATCCCGTACAAGCCGGGCGATTCCATAAACGTCGGAGACCCTCTTCTCATCATAGAGACAGAAAGGGAAGAGGCTGCCTTGGCCGCTCCAAGCGCGGAGCCGGCGGCTGCGAGGCCGGCCCCCGAGCCCATACCCCTCCGGCCGATGCCGAGCGAAGCGCCACCAGTCGCGGCAGCGCCGTCGGCGAGGGTGCTTGCTACCCCGCACACTCGGCGATTGGCGCGGGAATTAAAGGTAGATCTCGACACAGTCAAAGGAACCGGTCCGCATGGCCGAGTACTTGATGATGACGTACGGAAAGCCGCATCAGAAGTGGCTCCTCCTCCGCCGAGAGCACCTACTGCCGCTGCTGTTCAGGCACCCGCGACAGCCGGCTTTGACTTCGAAAAGTACGGCCCCACAAAGCGTGTCCCACTGAAGGGAGTACGCAAGCGGATCGCGGAAGTTATGGTCCGGTCTGTGTCGACAATTCCCCACGTCACCCACTTCGATCGGGCAGACGTTACAGATTTACTCACCGTGGTGGAAGAACAACGGGCCCTCGCTCAGAGTCGGGGAATTAAGCTGACGATCGCATCGTTCGTTGCAAAGGCGACTGCTACCGCGTTGAAAGAGTTCCCCATTCTGAACTCCTCACTGGACGAAGAGACGGGAGAGCTGGTTCTCAAAGAATACATCCACATCGGTATGGCTACGGACACGGAGGCCGGACTCATGGTACCCGTGATCAGGGATGTGGACAGAAAATCGATCTTGCAGATCGCGAGCGAGCTCCAGGACTTGAGTCGCAAGGCACGGGATCGCAGCATAGACCTGGAAGACTTACGGGGTGGCAGTTTCACCATCACCAACGTGGGGGCAATCGGTGGCAGTTGGGCTACCCCCATCATATTCCATCCCCAGGTGGCGATCCTGTGCACCATGCGGGCGGAGCCCATGCCAGTGGTGCGAGACAATCAAGTGGTGATACGGACGATCATGCCCATCACGCTTTCCTTTGATCACCGAGTCCTCGACGGGGCGGACGCAGGAAGATTCAGCAATTACGTGGCTGCTCTCCTCAGTGACCCCATGCGAATGCTTCTCGATATGACCTAGCGTGCTCGTAAGGATCGAGGCCGTACGAAAAATGAGTCGAAGGAGGACACTGCCATGGTTGTGGGAGACTTCGCCCAGGGCACACAAGTCGCGGTCATAGGAGGCGGGCCCGGAGGATACGTGGCAGCCATCAGAGCTGCTCAGCTCGGACTCGAAGTCACACTGGTAGAACAGGAGCTCCTCGGAGGTGTTTGTCTAAACTGGGGATGTATTCCTTCGAAGGCCTTGATCCAGGTTGCCAATCTCAAGAAGCAGATTGAGATGGCAGGTGCCATGGGACTCGTGACCGGCGGGATTTCCGTGGACCTGGCGAGACTCATGTCGTGGAAGGATTCCGTGGTGAACAAGCTTCGGGCAGGGGTGGAAACCTTGATGTCCAAGAACAAGATCGAGGTTGTTCGAGGCACTGCTACGTTCACCGGTGACCGGACTTTCTCTGTGCAGAGTCAGGACGGAGTCCACAGGTACGAGTTCCAACATTGTATTCTCGCGACAGGCTCTTCTGCAGCACAACTGCCCGGGATCCCGCGGGACGGCCACATGGTGATCGACTCCAAAGACGCGCTGGAACTGCAGGCGATTCCGGAGAACCTTGTCGTCGTGGGAGCTGGAGCAGTGGGGTTGGAGCTTGGTACGGTGTACGCCAAGCTGGGGAGCCGGGTTACGATACTGGAAGGAGCCGACAAGCTCCTGCCGATGCTGGATCGGGATGTCGCACAGGTCATGCTCAAAGCACTCCAGAGCTATGGCATCGAACTGATTCTCGGTGCCCGGGTTCAGGCAGTAGAACGCCAGGACCCGCGGAGCAAGGTGGTCTATGCCACTACAGACGGTGAAAAGACCATTCAGGCAGATCGAGTCCTTGTCGCTATCGGTAGGTGGCCGAACACACGAGGAATCGGCCTGGAGCGTACCGGAGTGAGAACAGACAAGCGCGGTCTGGTCGAAGTCAATTCCCGGATGGAAACCTCTGTTCCCGGCATTTACGCAATCGGAGACCTTGTCGCGGGCCCTATGCTCGCTCACAAAGCTTCTTACCAGGGTAAGGTGGCCGCAGAAGTCATCGCAGGAGAGCCCGCGGCTTTCGACGGGGTCCAGGTGCCCTCAGTGATATTCACGGACCCGGAGATCGCTGGCGTCGGTCTGACCGAATGGGAGGCCAAGAAGGACGATATCCCCATCAAGGTAGGCGTGTTTCCCTTCAAAGCACTGGGACGCACCCAAACCCTCGGCGAAGAAGGACGAGGATTTTCAAAGGTGATCTCCGATGCAACGTCAGGAATCATTCTCGGCGTCCACATCATTGGGCCTCATGCGTCGGACCTCATAGCAGAAGGATGCCTGGCAGTGGCTTCAGCCTCCCACGTGGACGATCTTACGCTTACCATACATCCGCACCCAACGCTGCCGGAGGGCATAGAAGAAGCGGCAGAGCAGGTGGAAAACCGAGCCATTCACATCTTCAACCCGCCATCAGCGACAAAGCGAAGCTGATATCTGATTACCCCTCCCCCCGTTAACGGGAACGAAGGGGGGCCAAGATCAGGAATCCACGCTGACGGGGCCCGCCGAATGTAAAGCGGCAAAGCAGTTGACACGAATCTTGACCGTATACTATAAACGGTAAGGGAGATCGAGCAATGGCGTCAGAGCTGCTTCGAGAAAAGCGGATCCTCGCCGTGGACGACGAATCTGACGTTCTTGACATTTTGGATGAAGAATTGCAGTATCACGGGGTGATGCTCGATCGGGCCTCAAGTTATGAAGAGGCCCTGCAGCGGATGTCGTCCCTGACCTACGATTTGGTGATCCTGGACATCATGGGAGTGCGCGGGTTTGAGCTCTTAGAATTTGCGGTTGCTAAGAAGCTGCCAGTCGTCATGCTCACAGCCCATGCACTCAGTCCTCAATCGCTCAAGAAGTCAATAGAGCTGGGAGCGCGGGCATACCTGCCCAAGGATCAGCTTGGCCGGTGTGTCCAGTTCCTGGAAGACGTTTTGAGTCTCAACCATCAGTCGGCCTGGAAATCAGTGCTCAAACGGTTAAGAAAGCCATTCAACAAACGATTCGGGCCCGATTGGAGGAAATCGGAGAGCGAATTCTGGGAAAAGTTTGAAGATGACTCTGAGATCAGGGAGTCGACGATTATTGATGCGTGATGAAAGGGCATTCTCGGACGGCATCATTCGGGGGTTGATCCGTGGCCATTAAGAACATCCAGACGGCACATCTTATCCATGACCTAAAGAACCCGGTCAACATCATCGAAACCGGTGCGCGGTCCCTGTTGGACAAGCAAGATCGATACGGCTCGCTGAGCCCGAAACAGGAGAAAGTGGTCCAGAGAATGCTGAGGAACGCTCTGAAGATCCGCAATCTTGTCAGCAGCATGCTGGAAATCGATAGAGCGGCCATGGGAATCGTCGAAAACAAGGAATGCACCCTATTCCACATCCTGAAAGCGGCCTTTGTCGAGGTCTTCGACCTGGTGGACCCGGTGGTGTCCGATGCCCTGGAAGACGCAGAAAATCTGGAGGCCTTGCGGAGAGTCCTGCAATCCAACGACGTGTTCCTGGAAGGGGATGACGATCAGCTCGACCGAACCATCTGGACCGACGAGACGAAACTGTGCCTGATAATCACCAACCTCCTCTCCAACGCATTCAAGTACAAAACCAAGAGCGTATTCCTCAAATGCAAAGCAGACGGCGAAATCGTGCACGTATCTGTCCGAGACGATGGGCCCGGCATCCCGGAATGTTACCACGAGCAGATTTTCGGTCAATATTTCCAGTGTATACGGGTAGATGGCTTTCCGGTGCGCGGCCACGGTTTGGGATTGGCTGGAGCCCAAGCACTTGCAGAAGCGCTGGGGGGAGAATTGTCGCTCTGTAAGGCCCCTCAGGGAGCTGAATTCCTCGTTCGCATCAGGGCATCCTTTAGATAGACTTATCAAGTACATTCTGGCGCGCGTGCGGTTGTCTCTTGGATGCACTGCTATTGGCCCCACTGTCTGCCTCACATTGAGGAGCGCGAGAACTGCTGGGGGGTGTCCAGCCCGTCATTGCTAACCGTCAGAAACGGACATCATCTCACCGAAAAAAGTTCTTGCATTATCACCCACATGTGATAGGAGGATTTCACTTCTCAACATACCCTTTCGCCGTGTTGAAAAGCCCTGAAAGGGGCGGCTGTTTTCAGCCGTTTTCGGGCTTTTCGTTTTTCTGGGACTTGTGAGCTCCTTAGCGCATCGTCTCATGAATAAGGTCGCGTGTTCGCTTCAGCCCTGTGGGGAGGCTCATTCCCCCTCCCCATCATGACCCAATCATGAGATGTCTGCGATAGAAGTCGATTTTCCTGCCTGATCGCGGGGACGACAATTCAGGGTGTCATTGGCTAAAAGATGAGGCCTAGTTCGCCGAACCAACCTTCCAGAGTGTGATCCATACGCAAGTCGTCCCTGTCCTCTTGAAATTGGATAAGCCGGTACCCTCCCCGGGCAAATCCCCAACGGCCGCAGTTCATGGGCACACTGAATCGAAATCCGGCTTGGAGATCGTATCCGAAAGTTCCATCCAGGAAAGCGAGGCCGATCCGATTGTCGCAGGACAATGTGCCTCCATTGCAGAGAGTCCTGATGCACTTCTGCACCTCGAGGCCTGTCATGACCATATTTCTGGTCCTGTCGACCGTCTTACCCTGATTCAACGCACAATGGTT
This sequence comes from uncultured Syntrophaceae bacterium, assembly GCA_964477215.1. Taxonomy (GTDB): domain Bacteria; phylum Desulfobacterota; class Desulfomonilia; order Desulfomonilales; family Desulfomonilaceae; genus JBFMDN01. Next base: position 23,342 of record CAYZET010000019.1, read on the forward strand.
GCTACTATTCAATCGAAATTTCTGATCCATGAACATCCAGGTTCCGAATACCGAAACGGATGCGTTACAGGTCACAATGGGCTGGTACATGATTCCAACCCGCTGATAAACGTGCTCCCATTTGGAACGGAACGTCTGACCCGGTAAGGACGGATTTACGTACGTCTCTTCGACCTCAATGGGCATGATGGAATAAAAGCACGACCAGTGGGGTCGGAACTGATACCGGGCCGAATACTCCATGAGCCACTTGTGATTAGGCAGTCCGATCCCGTCATTGAAATCGACACTTGGGTGAGGTCCCAGAAAGGGATCCGTCCATTTGAGGGTACCTCGAATGCGTGCATAAAAGGCCTGAACCGCCAGCTCCCACTGACCCCACCTGCGCTGCGGCAATATGCACACTGGCCCGCATGGGGCAGGAACCGGGGGACAGACCGAGGTCTTACACTTGGTTATCGGTTCCCGGCCGAACTGAGGAATACTCGGCAGCGAGGGTGCCCAATGTGGAGCCGATGCCTGTATAAATGCCGGCTCTTCCGTGTCACTGTCCAGATCGTTCGGCACGCCTGAATCAAGCAGAGCAATGCCTGGAGTTGGGGAATCGACAAGGACGCGGATGGAGTTTGCGGACGCGGCGGTGGATGAAAGAAATAAGATGCTGCCAAAGAACAATAGATATACCAATGCTATACGAGGGTGTCTTCCCATGGTACCCTTCCTCCCAGCTCGAACTACCTGGGATAGCCTCATTATAACATTGGAATACAATGTCAAGAAAAAAGAACGCACGTTACCAATATGTTGAGTCTGTGTTCAAGAATATGCTTTTAGTAGTAACACAGCAATAGGAAACTCAACAGGTTAAAACAGTTTTCTCATGCAAATGATAATAGAAGCAAGATAACCGTCTGTGAAGGCCCCCTTTCATGGCGAAATGTTGCACAATCAACCCGATCGCGACCCCGTGGTTCGAGCTGGAATGCAGGTCACGCTCGGAAAGCTTCCCCCGATCGTTCATGAAACGACATACGATTGCCCGAATCCATGATACCGACCGCGCTCCGCTGCAGGCCTGTGCTAACTCAGACGATACGGACAATCCTCCGGAAAAGTTCCCGCCATACTCGCCGCTGGCAGGCTGTGAGGCTCGACTGAGAGGCCTGGATGTCTGTGAATTGGATCCTCTTAAAACACGAGGACTTAGGAGGGATACTTCTCAACATACCCTTCCTCCGTGCCAATCTATCTAATATTATGAAATTCCCTATTCGAGAAATAATGTCAAGGAAAAAATAAGATGGTATTTCAAAATGTTGGCGATGAAAGCGAGATACCCCTTAAATGGCATGAACGCAGCGACATAACATCCCGATTTTATAACTTGAAATCGAGCCGCCCATCCAGCCTCACCCTCTCCTCCCTTCCGTCCCCTCACAAGATCCTGTCTCCACTCACACTGGAACGGGAGACACGAAGAAGCCGTACAGCCCAGCCCCTTGTATTTGCTTGACATACCCGCTAAGCAGTGAGATAAGGAACCGAGACCTGGCTCGCGGAGAAAGGTCATCACAGTTTCCTTAGGGGGAGGTTGCTATGAGGAGCACAGTCTCTGTTATCGCATTAGCGTTGGCCCTGGGATTGATCGGGGGAATGGCGGTGGAATCGCCGGCGTACGCCTGGTACGGATGCGGTCCGGGATACGCCTGCCCAATGCCTGCGCCAGTCTGCTACGCTCCGTACTGCGGCCCGTGCCCTGCGTGGTGCCCGGCTGCCCCTTACTGCAAGATTAAGAAGCCCATGAGAGCAAGGGCAAAGGCGAAGCCAGCGGAGAAAGCGAAGCCGGGCAAACCGATGAAGAAGTAGGTTTAGTGGTCGATGGCACAAATGCGGTACCGTATCTGCACCGAGGTGTACGTGGTGAGCGCATCGTTCGCAATGTAGGGGCGGGCCGTGTGCCCGCCCTGGGCACCCACAAGGGGTGCCCCTACGATGCAATCCCTTCTTGACATTTTCCTTTGAAGACTCGGCGGCGGAATTCAGCTATGGCTCATGAGGTGACTTTCGCTCTGAAGGAGCGCAAATCCCTGACAGAGTTCATGGCACAATACGTGACGTTATTGTAGAATTGCCTAGTAAGCAACGCAAGCGGGAGAGATGGCGGTCATCTTCGGTAGCCAAAAGGGAGTCCCCTCGATATTGGCTCCCCACGAAGGCGAGCAGCATCACCCGACAATTTCTCCCCAGGCAATTCGGGATCGTACTTCCGGAAATTGGCCCGACGTCCCCTCTAGAAGCTAGGTGAAGAACCATCCTTTCCCGCGTGCCGTGGCGTGCTCAGATCAATAACTTCGCAAGCCCTGTCCGGCTCGCCCATGCTCAAATGCTGGTCGAGCCTTTCTTTGCCGACTCGCTTGAGGACCAGGAAAGGTTCCAACCGCTCAAGGTCCCGGTCCCAAACATACTGCTTCAATTCGTAGTGTGAGCCGGCATCTTCGTAGAATGTAACCCACCATTCGTCATCCTTCACTGCGTAGCACAGCTTCATCTTCTGTGCAGCCCC
>CAYZET010000020.1:0-25587 GCA_964477215.1 uncultured Syntrophaceae bacterium
GAAAGGGGTCTTGCTGAGCGAGAAGAGTATTTCGGCAGTCTTGAATTCCGTCAAGCCTATAGTCGTTCAACGGGAAGACTTCGACACAGAGCTTCAATACCCTGCTGAAGCGCGAAAAGAGGGAATTGCCGGTATCATGTCCGTACCGCTCACGATCAACGGAACAGTCATTGGAGTGTTAAGGATTTACAGCGCCGACAGGCTGTCGTTGACCGACGAGGAGACTGACCTGTTGTTGCGATTCTCCGAGCAGGTGGCCCGCGCGCTTGAAAATGCCATGGTGTACGAGCGGGTTAAGGAGGATATCGAAGGGATCAAGAGGGGCATACCTGGTCCTGTGAGGAAAAGGATACAAGAGGCTTGAACCGAGAGTGATAGAGGACCTTTAGATTTGTGGTAAGGCGCTGAGATGATTCTTCGTCAGGAGTAGGACAGATGGACAAGAAGAGGGGCAAGATTCTGGTGTTGGACGATGAGCAGATTGTGCTGGACAGCCTGTCCCGCATTCTCGGAGAAGAGAATTACGCCGTAACTCCCTGTAGAGCTGGCGGAGATGCGGTTGAGATGCTCAAGCAGGACAGATTCGACGTCCTCATTACGGACCTGAAAATGCCCGGAATGGACGGGCTCCAGGCAATGGAATCCCTGTACGAGATCGATCCGGACCTCTCGATGATCATGATCACCGCATACGCGACGGTGGATTCCGCTGTCAAAGCCATGAGGATGGGAGCGGTCGATTACATCCGCAAGCCGTTTACCCCGGATCAGCTCCTCGAGCTCGTGAACAAAGTCATGGAAGACCGGAAGGCCAAGTTCGAGAAACGTTACCGGGACGACACCTTTGAAGAGATCAAGACCGCAATATCATCTACCCTGAACCTGAGGGAGGTGCTCGACCTGATCGTTCAGGGCGTAGTCAAGATTATGAAGGTGAAGGGGAGCTCCCTGAGCCTGCTGGATAAGACGAGAGAAAATCTCCGGGTTTTCGCGTACTCTGGTCTGAGCCGAGAGTATGTCGAGAAGGGTCCCCTGGAGGCCACTCGAAGCATGTCGGACACGGTCCTGCGCGGAAAGCACGTATGGATAGAAAACGCTGTTGAGGATCCCCGAATCCAGTACCCACTGGAAGCAAAGCGTGAAGGCATAGGCTCCATACTCAGCGTCCCCCTTTTGGTACGAAACAAGGTCATCGGAGCATTGAGAGTGTACACGTCTGAGCCGCGGGCATTCTCCGACGAGGAGGTCAGATTCCTGTACGGATTCGCCGAACAAGTGGCGCTCGCGATAGAAAATGCGAAGACGTACGAGGATGTAAAGGACGATTACGAGGCTCTTCGGGACGATCTCTGGGACTACTTCGACCGGGACGGTTTGATGTAGCTCACGTGGGGAGACCGGAGAGAGCACTCTCTCACGCTGGATCAGTGCACAAGGAAGACCCATGGCACCCGGGTGCGGGGTCAGCGAGGGACCCCAGGCAAATGAGGAGCGCTTGGGGGGGGAATTCGTGTCCCCCGACCAGCGCTCGATTCCGGCTCGTCCGGACCAGCCGCGCATGGATGGAGACAGCGAAGTACTGCTGCTCGACAGGCTCAAGAAGAGAAAGACTTTCTCTTTCAAGAACCGAATCCTTGTCAGCACTCTGCTTGTGCTCATCGGCGGGGTCATCACCATTGGCGTCATCCTGCAATGGGCGGTGTTCCCTTCTCTCAGGGGCGACCCAGCGGTCGTCAACTATCTGAAGACTATTCATCTCCTGGCAAGCCTGTTCGTGATCATTGTGAGTTGGCTTTTCATAGAGCGGATTTCCCGAAAAATTACCCATCCGCTTCGGGATCTTACCGAGCGCGCGGACCAAATCAGCCGAGAGGCCCGTGCTCGAATATCGAGCTCTGAGCACGCGATTGGCCGACAGCATTCGAGCGTCTTTGCAGACGAAGGCGAAGCGGAGACAGAAGATGAGATCGGGCAGCTAACCACCTCCATAAATCGCATGCTCTTTTCTCTGAAAGAGTCTGAAGAACGATTGCGGGCTTCGGAAGAAAAGTATCGTTTTCTCTTCGACAACAATCCGTCTCCCATATTCGTCATTGACGCAGACTCCATGATGATCCTGGATGTCAATGCTAGAGCTGAGGAGGAATATCAGTACACCCGAGATGAATTGCTGCGGAAAAGCTTTAGCGACCTCGGATTGGCTCGGGATCGAGAACAGACCAAGAACAAGCTGAAGCAGGTCTTCCCGACGGAGGTCACCCTTCTCCCCGTGCTCCAGCATCAGCGCAAAGATGGCAGCCCGTTTATGGTGAGCTTTCAAATTCGCATGACGACCTACAGAGACCGACCGGCTCTCATCGCTTCCGTCTGGGATGTTACCGAGCGGCTGGAGAAGCATGCAATGCTCCTCCAGGCCAGCAAGATGGCCACTCTGGGAGAAATGGCAACAGGAATAGCCCATGAGCTGAATCAGCCGCTCAATGTAATCAGGTTGGGATGCGACTATCTGGTAAAAAAGAGCAAGACGAGGTCTTCTCTTTCTAATGAGGATCTGTCGGATGTGACGAAACAGCTTTGTGTCAATGTGGAACGTGCTTCACGTATCATCACACACCTTCGACAGTTCGGCCGCAGAGCTGATCACACCTTGAGTCCCGTTGACATCAACAAGCCAATACGAAACACATTCTCGATGATAGGAACCCAACTGGAGAAGAACGCCATCAACTGGAGTCTTGATCTTGACGAGAACCTTCCTCGCATTCTCGGAGACGAAAACCTCCTGGAGCAGGTATTCGTCAACCTCGCCATAAATGCGAGAGATTCTATGCTCAGCAAAGAGAAAGCCCGTGACATCGATGAAGAACCGAGAGAAAATTCGTTGAGAATGAAAAGCTTTCTCGATAACGGACGGGTGGTTGTGACAATCTCGGACACGGGCCAGGGTATACCCGAATCTCTGAGAGACCGGGTGTTCGAGCCTTTTTTCACCACCAAGAAGACAGGTGAAGGCACGGGGCTCGGTCTGTCCATAAGTTATGGGATCATTAAGGAACACCAAGGCACTATCGAAATCGTCGAAACGGGTGAACAAGGGACGACATTTCGACTCACTTTCCCGGTGTTAAGTACGGAGAACACGTATGACCAAGATCCTCGTAGTTGACGATGAAGAGAGTATCCGCACACTGATGCGGATGAACCTCGAATTGGAGGGATACAACACGTTCGTTGCCGAAGACGGCCCGCAGGCGTTGGATATCTTCGAGAAACAACAGCCTGAAGTGGTTCTGCTCGATGTCCGGTTGCCCGGAATGGACGGGATCGAAGTGCTGAGTCAGATGAAGCGATTATCGCCGGATACGGAGGTGATCATTATAACTGGGCACGGTGACATGGAAATGGCAGTGGAATGTCTCCGCAAACAGGCGTCTAACTTTCTGACGAAGCCGGTGAGCGACGACCTGCTTACTCTTGCGGTCAAAGGGGCCGAAGAAAAGATAGCGCTAAAAAACAAGATCAAACAGTACACTCGAAACCTCGAAACCCTGGTTCGGGAAGCGAACGTAGATCTGGAGCGAGCCTATCAGTTTAGAGAAAATATTATCGAGAACTCGCCCGACGCCATCGTGTGCATTCGCAAAGGCGGAGAAATCATAATCTTCAATTCCGCGGCGGAGAGACTCCTGGGGTACAAGAAGCATGAAGTGATCGGCAAGATGAACATCGTGAACGTGTACCCTCCAGGCGGTGCCAAGGAGATCATGAAGGGTTTGCGATCGGATGGCTTCGGCGGCCCTGGCATCCTTCAGAAACGGGAAGTCCTGGTCAAGTCCAAGACTGGCGAGGAGATTCCTGTGTATATCTCTGCAGCCATACTATACGAAGACGGCAAGGAGACGGGCTCTGTCGGCATTTTCACTGACTTGCGGGAACGAAAGGAATTGGAAAGGCAGCTCCTACGCTCCGAGAAGCTGAGCTCGCTGGGGAAGCTTTCCGCCGGGATCGCCCATGAGATCAATCAGCCACTGACTGGGGTCCTGACCTTCGCCCATCTCCTCGCGAAAAAATTCAAGGACGATGAGGAAACGCTCAGAGACATCGAGGTAATCGTCCGAGAAACCATGCGTATCCGCGGCATAGTCCAGGGTATCCTGGACTTCGCGCGGGAAGTCCCCCTTCAGAAAGAGCCAGTAAAAATAGACGAGGTCCTCGAACGGACCTTGCGAATCGTCGTGCATCAACAGCGGTTCTTCGGAATCGTGCTCAAAAAGGAGTACGACCCGGACGTCCCGGAAATCGTGGTTGATTCCAATCTCATGGAACAGGTGTTTATGAATATCATCCTCAATGCACTCGATGCCATGGCAGGCTCCGGTACTCTGACAATACAAATTCGGGGAACAGGCGGACACGTTGATGTCTCTTTCCGAGACACGGGGACGGGCATGTCGGAGGATGTCATCGACAAGATTTTCGATCCGTTTTTCACCACTAAAGATTCCACAGAAGGAATGGGAATGGGCCTCGGGCTCGCGGTGAGCTATGGCATCGTCAAGAACCACAATGGAGATATCCTGGTGAGCAGCAAGATTGGAGAAGGCTCCGCCTTCACCGTTCGGCTGCCAATAGGAGAAAGCGCCTGACTCTGTCTCGCGCGAAAACGGTTGCGGATCCCTGCCTCTATGGCTGCCCTCAATTCGGTCCTGCATTGACGTTTGCGGTAGGTGCACGGACGAGTCTCTACGTCACGATGGTCTCAAGGCTGGTTTGGGAAAAGAGTACCGGCGAGACGCCCGCGCTACGGGAAACTCGCGCCGAGCATCCCGTGGCTTGGGCGAATTTAAGACACGAATCCACAAAGTGCGCAGATTTTAGCCCATGTGTCTTGGAACACTTCTTGACGGCAAGGTGATGGTCGAATCCCCCCATCCAGAAAAGCAGCTTTCCATCACGTAGTGTAGGCTTTCCAGCCTGCATCCTTGCGGGCCGGAAAGCCTACATTCTTTGAGGTTTCAAAACCCGCCTCGCTGCGAGGCTCGGCCTGCCGGGACGTTCACAGATCCAGCGCACACCACGCGGCCCCCAGCAGCGCTGCTTCATCATTGAGAATCACATTCACTGGGACTTTCTTGAGCAGGTCTTCAAACCGTCCCTTTGCCGCGAAAGCCTTCATAAAGAGTTCGTCCTCCAGTCTTGGCAATATCTTCGGTGGGATGCCTCCTCCTAGATACATGCCGCCCGTGGCAAGCACGGTGAGAGCCAAATTCCCGGCGGCAGCCGCGAGGAGTGAGACAAACATATCCAGGGCTTCCTCGCAAACGGGATCATCTCCGGCAAGGCCAACCTCGGAGACTACCTTCGACGAGTCTTCTCGGTTCACTCTCTCCTGCAGCCATGCCGGCTCGGGGAGCCTGCTCGTCTCTCTTAGCCACGTGTAGATGTCGTACAAGCCTGGTCCGGAAATAACGCGTTCGATGCTCACCCGGCCCAAACGGGTCCGAAAATGCCGGAACAGGGCGATTTCTTTGTCCGTTCGGGGGGCGAAGTCCACATGCCCGCCTTCCGACGAAACGGGAAAAAGCTTGCCTTCTCTTCGCACCAGGAACGAAATTCCCAGACCCGTGCCGGGCGCTACAAGCCCGAAGTTGCCTTCCGGATCTCTCTCGCCCCTGTTTATCTCGGCCAGCTCCCCTGTCCTGAGAATGGGAATCGAATACGCTGTGGCGACCAGATCGTTGATCAGCCGTACCTTGTCCCATCCGAAGCGCGTCCTGACACCTTCCTCAGACACAATCCAGGGCAAGTTCGTGGCCTTACACGTGCCAGCCAGAACAGGGCCGGCCACGCCAAAACATGCGGCAGATACGGGGCTGGAATGCTCTTCCATGAACCGTTCGACCAAAGACTCCAGATCCATCGATTCGGAGCTGGCGTACGATTCCTTCGCCACCGGCTCCGGCCGTTCGAATCCGATTTCGTAGAGCCCCAGATTGGTCTTCGTGCCACCTATATCACCTGCCAACACCAACCTGCCTGACGAACCATTGCTCATGGAAAGCTCCATTGTCGATGCTAGCCAATGTCATGGGATTACGTCAGCCTCGATACTGTCCACGTATTTCACCCAATCGTAGCCGTAGTAACCGTCTGCGACGACGCGGAGGGGAAAGCCGTGCTTGACGGGAAGCGTAGATCCGTTCACTCCATAGGCCAGGAAGACTCGTTCGGGACGGAGGTGCTCCAGCGGAACCCTCAAAGTCTTCGCGTACCTGCCGCGAGGCCCGCGGAACGTGACGAAATTCACCTCCGGACCTACCTGTGCCCTTTCAAGAATAGGAAGCACCGAGACTCCTTTCCAGATGCCCTGATTCACGAACACGCCAGGGCAGACGAGGAGCACCTTCTTCTCCACGGCAGGGAAGGTAAGAATCTCCTGATACGTAATTTCGAGTCGATTCTTGACCTTTCCGCCTACGGAAAGCCTCCAGGCCGCCAAGTCGACCTCGTGGTCCTCCAGCCCCATGGTGCCGAAATCCTCGAGGGGTGTGGGTTCCAGACGCGTCGCATCCAGGTTCGCGGGATTCTTCTTCACGAGTGTGTTCCGACCCGTGCCCGGCGCGATAATCATCTTGTCTGTTTCTTGCGTCATGGCTCTTGCCAGAGAAGCTGCAGCCTCATACCCGAGGACTGAGGCTAACGCTCCTCCCTTGACGATCCGTCTGAAGAACTCTCTGCGTGTGGTCACGTTTCACCTGTTATCCACACTCCCTTCCACCCTGCAGAAAGACCGGTAATTGTCGGCGTCACAAAATATGCACAACATCACTATAATTCATTGGTGATCGTCTTGAAAAGGCTCGCTCCAGGGCACCACATGGCAGAAACTAATGGGGTCCGGCGGCACGCTGCCCACTCGCGGCCACCGGCACCGGAACAGAGCGCCCCCCTGCCTTCGCTGGCTCATGCCGGTACTGGGCTTTCGGCTCGGCGCCCATGATCGACATGATCTTCAGCGCGATTTCCGTGTTGTCGTACCTCCCGTTAAAGAGGTGCGATCCCACTCCCGCAGCGGATGTTACAACCGGAGCCCCAGTGTGGGAAAACGATGCCCAACCAATGCCTGCTTTGTTGTTTAGAATTTGGGTGACAGTTACCGTTAGAGGATCATTCTCCCCATACCGAACGTAATTCTTGAAGTTTTTCATCACAGGCTTATCAAAGGCCATACTGAGCTCGTAAGCGTTTCTAACCCGCTTGAGCTCGTGTTCATTGAGCACCAAGGGATCATTCGTGTCGCCTTCGAGCTTGAGACCGAAGTATTCAGTGATTAGGGGCCTGACCGTCTCGAAGTGACAGAATTCCTTGCATGCCTTTTTGTAGCTCTTGAGGATTTCCCCCACGAATTTTTCGGATGAGATTTTCTGGAGCGAGAGAAGCTCAAACCCGGACTCATACTGGGTACCATAAGAGCCGAGGGACATGCCACCAGTTTCGTGGTCACCGGTGACAACGATCAGTGTTTCTCCGGGGTGCTGCTTCGAGAATTCGACTGCCTTCTCTATAGCTTCGTCGAAAGCGATCGTATCGTGAACGGCCGTGGCTGCATCGTTCGCATGACAGGCCCAGTCGATTTTGCCACCCTCTACCATGACGAAGAAGCCCTTCTCGTTTTCCAGAAAGCGAATTGCCGCAGCGGTGAATTCCGCGAGAGAGATATCCTCTCGCCGATCCATATCCATGGCATAGGGCATGGCGAATTTTTCTGTGAGCCTCTTATTGAACGCGTAAACCTTGCCGTCCCCCGGCTTGAGGCTCATCAGCTCGTCTTTGTTGTTGACGAACCGATACCCTGCCCCCTTCATGAGCTCACGGGCATCTCCTTTGAACTCCTTTGATTTGGTTCTCCTGTTGTCAGGGTCAATGAGCCCTCCGCCGCCGAAAAAGTCAAATCCGCTTTCCGCTATGGCCACATCAATATCGTAGAATTGGTACCGGCTTAGTACGTGGGCATAGAAGCCCGCCGGTGTGGCATGATCGATCGGAGCGCTCGAGATGATGCCCACCTTCATCCCCCTCTTCTTCGCCAGTTCCGCGATGGTCTCCAGTGGCTTCCCATCGGGGTCCAGGCCTATCATCTTCACGTTCGTCTTTTTTCCGCACGCAAGCGCGGTGACAGCCGCGGCAGAATCGGTGATGTACCGGTTCCGCGCGCGCGTAGTGGTAAGGCCCTGTGCCGGTAATGCGTTCATCGTGAGCTCTTTTCCCGCGAACGCTGCCGCAAGATCCCTCTGGGAAGCGCCCATTCCATCCCCTATGAAAAAGAAGATGTACTTTGCCGGCTTTCCACTGTAATAGTCCCCCGCACCGAGGGCCTGATCGAACCCGAGGACGATCCAGAGGAATACTGTCACAACCCCCAGAGAGACTAACCCCATCAAGCTGCGGATGTTCAGCTTCTTCATGTGCTCCTTACTCCCCGAAACGAGAATACGCTGCTCCCGCGATCAATCCTTGATCCGCACTCCCTGACTCTTCCGCTACAGCCACAACAGGAAGGTCCGCCCGTGCCTCACAAGAAGAAACCCGATCGGGTCGGCTCGCCTTGATGCAGCCCTTCAACCATAGTTGCCACGCTGAGGCAGGTCAACCCCGGGCACATCCGCTCACAAATTACTCATACGGACTGCCCAACGTGATATCGTAACGTCCTGGAATTGCGGCGAAGAACGTGGCCAAGAGAGCAAATGTTGCGAGATTTCATTTTTCCGGTCACACTCTTGTTTCTCAGAGTCCAACACTTAGGAGAGGAAAGAAAAGATGACAATGGATGAGCGAGCATGGACCGACCTGCAACAGCGCCTCGGCTACTCGGACGAGGACCTGGCGAAATTCAAGGCCAACCCAAGGAACGCACGCGTGCTGAGCAAGGCCGCATATCTGACGTCCAAAACCATAGTTGCGGAGGTCGTCCACTCCCACGGGTGCAACAGTCGCCACAAAGTGGGGGACAAGTTTTACCTGGACGGCTCCGGCAACCTCATCTCAAAGCTGTGTCCGGGGAGAATGTGTATCTACGCTGTGAGCTCTCTGAGGCCTGCCGTGCTTGCCGTGAACGAGCTCGTCTTCGCGGGAGTGGACCCCAACGAAATGGCCTTCAATCGTGTCGGATGCTCTGACGTGGGGGTAGAGTGCGGCGGATGGGGCCGCATTGTGATGGAGGTCCGCGTGGAAGACCGCACGAAATAATTGGCAGGGTTGCCGCAGCGCTCCGAGAGCCTGGGGTGCGGTGGAGCCCGAGGACCCGGGTCTGACAAAACGGCTGAACTAAGTAGAGGATTTCGTAAACATCCAGGACATGGCAAGCACAACGGACCATGAAAGTCCCCGGAATTTCGCGGGACCCGTCGATAGCCGCCACGAGCCGCCCTAGTCGCGTCTTCGTAGCGCCGGCGTCTCGCCGGTACTCTTCTCTTAAGCCCGCTTCGAAGCGAGGGCGGCTTCGAAACCAGCAACAGCCGCTCCTGTTGAACTTCCGCCCCACAGGGTAATCGCTCCACCATGTGTCGTGGGACAGGCTTAACACCCGCCAATGCCTCAAGGCTAGTTCCAAATAAGAATACCGGCGAGACGCCGGCGCTACGGCGAATTTGTAGCGACATCCTATCGGTAGGGGCGACCGGCGGTCGCCCTTGGGGGCCGGAGTGACATCCGTTGCGCGGGCCAATTTCATGGAATCTTGTGAGGTTGAAAACGCGTCCTCTTGGTGGGACGCAGACATGAAACTGTTTCAAGATGGGACGACAGGCCTGAATCAACGGGCATTGGCGTAGGGCCGGTTCGCGAACAGCCCAAAATCAGGGCGCTTTTCGAAGAGCTCCTCCAAACATATTCCGATCCGAAACAGGTTCTGAGACAGTTTCATCTTGCCCGTCATCCACGGGTAAGAGGCCCATTCCACGGGATTCTTATCCACGGATGGGAAGCTCCGGCTCCTTTTACCCGCAATTCAGAGGGCGACCGCCGATCGCCCCTACCATCCTAATCGATGAGCGGATTGTCCAGGGATGGAGACCAAAGGAAAACCACAATCCGGACTACCGCGTTCCCGTGAACACACAAGCGCATTCGTGCCATCGTGTACTAAGTTCGGTCGCACATTTGTGTCAGCCCTGTTTGAAGAAGGGCGGGTTCGAAACCCGCCCCTACATCCACTTTTCCGGCACTTCTACCGCAAAGATCAGCGCTCCAGCCCACAGTGGTAGGGCAGGTTTCAAACCTGCCCCGAATTGAAACAGGCCGTGAACCGGCCCTCCTGTAGAAGGAGCAGTTTCCCAAATTCGTAACCGTACTTATGAAGTCGTGCACTAAGGTCTTACAAAAGAATCTCCGGCCCCCCTCCGCAATCCGTATGCGGATCCCTCTTCGGTTTTGTTGTCTCATTCAAGACCCTCCTGACGGGACCTCTCAATAGGGGACTTTAACGATTCTTCGCGTGGGTCTTCCTATCCAGGCGTCGTCGTGGACTTTTCGCGTCCCGCGTGCGCAAGTGATTGGTTACGCTTCGTTTCTTGATTTTCTGTTGACAAGATCAGCGGTGCGGTGGTAGAGGCATTTTTGTTTCGGTTAGAAAACGCAAGTTCGGCATATCGAACCAATGTCATCCCTCAAGAAGACTGACAAGTACCTCGTGCCCGCGGTGGAGCAGGCTTTGCGCATATTGTTCCGTATGGCACGGGCCGAATCTGCCCACGTCACCTTGACCGAAATCTGCACAGAATTGGGAATTCACAAGAGCACGGCTTTCGGCATTCTCCACACGCTTCAGAAATACGGTGTGGTCCAGACAGGCGGCAGAGGTAAGGGCTACTCCCTCGGTCCCGGCCTGATCGGACTATCCAGGCGGTTTCTTGACACCCTCAGCGCTCCGAAACTTGCCGAGCCACTTCTGGCCGAGCTCGCAAGGAAGGCCGAAGCCACTGCAGCCCTGGGATTGATCGCTGACAAGAACGTCTTTGTCGCGGCCAAGCACGAAGGGGATCGAGCGTTCGGTATCACCATGCGAGTGGGCGCTCGTTTCCCCCTTACCTATGGCTGCCACGGCAAGGCCATAGCCGCTTTCCTTCCAGAAGAGGAGCTCAAGAGGCTGATCGAGGAAGAAAGACCCTATTTTCATGGAGATCCCTCCAAGTTCGACAGGGAAAGGCTGAAGGAGGAAATCAGCCGGTGCCGCAAGGTCTGGTTCGCTGAAGACCTGGAGGAGATGGTGCCTGGCCTCAATGCCGTGGCAGCGCCTGTGCTAGGCCCCAACGGCCGCCCCATGGGATACCTGGCACTTATCGGGCTCCCCTCTGCAGACGCTGCCCGGGAGTGTGGGCCTCTCATTGCAGAAGCAGGAAAGACTCTATCGCGTCAGTTGGGTGCAAGAGTCGAGGATTGAGGGGCTAACAATCGGCTAGCCGCATGCTACCCGGAGACCTAGAGCTCGAAAGGCGGCCCCTCCGGGTTCTCTGAACCCTCACCAAGCTGATCATTTTGTCGAAGGAGAGAAGCAAATGGCAACAAGCCAGGCCAATCGTTCTAGTGTTCAAGCAGACGGGGTTCGCCGGGTAGGCTTCACGGTCAATGGACAGTACCACCAGTTTGCTGTGGGGAGCGGACCAAACGAAGTCTCACCGTCCCATACCCTGTCCTGGACCCTGAGAAACACTCTCGGTCTTACGGGCACCAAGGTCTCATGCGACATGGCTGCCTGCGGATGCTGCACTGTCATCTCGGATGGAAAGGCCGTCCTTTCCTGTAAGGTTTTGACAGTGGAGTGCGATGGAAAGACGATAATTACCATCGAAGGGCTGAAGGACCGGAAAACAGGGGCGCTCGATCCCCTCCAACAGGCATTCATCGACCACACCGCGTTTCAATGTGGGTACTGCACGCCGGGAATGATCCTGACAGCCAGGGCATTCCTCAACGAGAACCCACGGCCAACGGAAGAAGAGCTAAAGGAGGCCCTCTCCGGCAATTTCTGCAGGTGCATAAGCCATTACCAGGTGATCAGGGCGGTCATGTCGGTTGCGGAGAAGGAGCAGTGAACATGGGAGGGAATTACAGATACATAGGGAAACAAATGCCCCGCAGGGATGCCGGAGCAATTGTCACAGGGAGTGCCCTGTACCTTGACGATCTCAAATTTCAGAACCTCCTGCACGGAAAGGTGCTGAGAAGCCCCTATGCCCATGCACTGGTCACGCAAGTAGACAAGAGCAAGGCTGAAGCGCTCCCGGGAGTGGCAGCGGTTCTCACGTGGGATGACATCCCTGAGTGGATGGGTGGTACACCGCGCAGGCTGCGAGTCCTTGACAGGAAAGTCAGGTATGTCGGTGACGCTGTGGCCCTCATCGCTGCCGACACCGAAGAAATCGCGGAAGAGGCGCTGGATCTCATCGATGTGGAATACGAGGTCCTCCAGCCGGTCCTGGATATCGATTCGGCGCTTAAACCAGGTGCTCCTCTCGTTCACGAAGAGTACCCGGGAAATATCATTCCTGGCGGTACCAAATTGCTGGGGCCCAAGTGCCTCAAGGGCCTGTGCACGGGAGACGTAGCAAAGGGATTTGCAGACGCAGACGTCATCGCTGAAGGAACCTTCGGCTACGAAAACATACCTAATGCCCTTCCTGCTGAGTCGGTGGGTGCGGTGGCCGCGTGGGAGGATCCTGATAAGGTCACCGTCTGGGGCACCAGCCAGGCCCCATACATGGACAAGGTGATTCTTTCTCATGTCTTTAACCGGGCGGTGCAGGTGAGATGCATTGGCAACCACGTAGGTGGCAGTTTCGGGACAAAGATTACGTGCTGGCAGATTCAAACCTACGCAGTGCTCTTGAGCAGAGCCACCGGCAGACCGGTAAAGGTTTGGTTTACCAAAGAAGAACACCTGGCTGCGTTCACGCTGAGGATTGGATCCCGGATTCAAGCCAAAGTCGGGATGAAGAACGACGGAACATTAACTGCCATACAGGGAACGTGGTACATCGATTCAGGCTACTATTCTCTCACTACCCAGGCGCAGGTTGCAGTGGGACTAGGGGAGCTCATGATCATGACCCAGTGCCCCCATTGGGACCTGAAAACCATGATCGTAGCCACGAACAGAAACGCTTCGGGATGCACAAGGGGCTTCGGAGGACAGGAACTGGAGTGTTCATTCATGCCCCTCTTGTGTCTGGCCATGGAAAAGGCCGGCCTCGATCCGTTCGAGGTGTTGAAGAAGAATTACGTCCGGCCCGGCGGGGGCTACTTCTGGCGAGACGGCGAGTGGTATCAGTACCGCGGGATCGATTTTTCAAAGGCCATGGACGCGGGAGCCAAACAGTTCGGTTGGAAGGAAAAATGGAAAGGTTGGCTCACCCCCTCCGCTGTAAGCGGCGTGAAGCGCAGAGGAATCGGGGTCGGCGTCCATGGAAATGCAGATGTGGGTGAAGACGCGGCAGAGGCTTACGTCCAGCTCCGCCATGATGGCACCGCCACCATTTTTCTCTGCGTCGCAGAGCACGGCACGGGTCAGAAAAGCAACTATGCCAAGCTGGTAGCGGAGGTGCTTCAGATAGCGCCGGATCGGATCTCCATGACACCCGCGGATTCGCTGGTCACTCCCTTCGAGTTCGGACCGGTCGGCTCCAGGGGGACGTACGCGATCGGAAGCGCTGTGATTTTCGCGGCAGAAGACGCGAAAAGAAAGCTCTTCAGCCTCGCAGCCCCAAAACTGGGTGTTGACCCCGAGGAGCTGGAGACGGCCGACGGAGTGGTCTTTGTAAAAGCACACCCGGAAAAGAGCTTGAAATGGAGGGCTCTCGGAAGCGACCGCACCATACTGGGATCGGGGCGCTTTGAGCCGGATTTCTCCTTGTGCAATTGCATGATGAGCTTTGCAGAGGTTGAGGTTGATACCGAGACAGGAAAAGTCACCTTAGTGAGACTAGTGCTCGCCACGGACGTCGGTCAGATAATGGATCCTCCGGGTCTGGAGGGTCAGCTCAACGGATGTCTCGGGGCGGCAGGCGTCGACAGCGCTACCTTCGAGGAGACAATACTCAATCGCTCGTCAGGGCACATACTCAATGCCAACATGATCGACTACAAGTGGCGGACTTTTGCCGAGCTGCCGGTAATCGAGCGTGTGGTGCTCGAGACCCCCATGCCCACTCACCGTTTTCATGGGGTTGGAGTGGGCGAAGTGGCCACGTCCCCTGGCCCTTCGGCAGTCCT
The DNA here is from genome assembly GCA_964477215.1 of uncultured Syntrophaceae bacterium. Lineage (GTDB taxonomy): Bacteria > Desulfobacterota > Desulfomonilia > Desulfomonilales > Desulfomonilaceae > JBFMDN01. The sequence goes on from CAYZET010000020.1 coordinate 14,269, forward strand.
CATGGCTGTCTCGAATGCGGTGGGGGCCTGGCTCCACGAGTACCCCGTCACTCCCGCTCGGGTGCTCGAAGCCTTGGGTAAAGTGGGTTGAGGAGAGGGAGGAGGCGAGAGATGAAGCGGTTTGACCACCATAATGCATGCTCGATCCTGGAAGCGGTTGAGCTCTTGAATCACTACCAGGGGAAATCGAAGGTAAATGCGGGAGGTACCGATCTGTTAGGCACCTTGAGGGACAGAATTCATCCCGATTACCCCAAGGCGGTGATCAACATCAAGACCATCGAGGGCCTCGACTACATCAGGACAGATGAAGAAGGTCTGAAGATAGGAGCCCTTGCCAAACTAGCGAACATCGCGGCGGCGCCTGCGGTTAAAGAAGAATACAATCTGCTTGCAGATGCGGCTCGCTCCGTTGCTACACCCCACGTGCGTAACATGGCCACCATTGGGGGCAATCTTGCCCAGGAGGTTCGCTGCTGCTTTTACAGGTACCCCCGCCAAATCGGGGGTCCTATAGTTTGTCTTCGCAAAGGCGGCAAGCATTGCCCCGCCCTGGCCGGGGACAATCGGTACCACTCGATATTCGGCCCAGCTCCTCTCACCGAGGGACGCGACGTAGGCCAAAGCCCTGCCGTTTCAGACGTACCCTCGTATCCGACCACGGCTAGGAAAGGTTGTTTCGCGGTCAGCCCTTCGGACATAGCGGTTGCGCTGATAGCCCTGGATGCTCGCATCGTTACCACAAGCCGGATTCTCCCCGCCCGCCACTTCTTCAAGGCCACAGCGACGAGCTCAACCGTGCTTGAAACAGATGAGCTCATAAGTGAGATTCAAGTACCGAAACCACCGGTTGGAGCGAGGCAGAGGTACGAGAAATTTACTCTCAGAAGACCGATCGATTTCGCAATAGTGAGTGTGGCCTCAATGGTGACATTCGGCAATGGGGTGAGGAAGGATGCACGTATTGTGCTGGGCGCGGTAGCCCCTGAGCCTGTCAGGGTCCGGAATGCGGAAGAAATCATACGAGGGCAAACTGTTGGAGAGGAATCCGCGCGAGAAGCGGCAGAGCTTGCCGTAGCTGGAGCGAGGCCTCTCAAGATGAATGCATACAAGGTCGAGATAGCGAGGACGCTCGTGAGAAGGGCCCTATTGGGCTGAGCAGCCCCAGTCACTGATCGGACAATGGTAATCCCTGGGAATCAAACCACATCTGCGGAAATGGTCCCATGTAGTGCAGGCATGTAGTGCAGGCATGTAGTGCAGGCTTTCCAGCCTGCATCTTAAAATTTGGCAGTGCCGCGTGCCGCGGGACTACCCTACGTATGCGGAATATGGCAGCCTAGAAGAAAGTGTCTCAAAAGCCGGCAGTCCGTGATAATCGTGGCACACCCCCTCACCCTGACCCTCTCCCCCGAAGCGGGGGAGAGGGGATTCTTCCGGCTCCCTCTCCCTCTGGGAGAGGGTTGGGGTGAGGGTGCCTTTCCACGCATCGACGCTCAATCGTGCTACGATTTTTTATGTGTCCCGAGTTTTGAGACATTTTCAGAAAGGCTACCCTATAGGAAATCAGGCTCTGCGTGTCTTTCCCCTCGGCCCGGCTCCCGGGAGTCAAGAGCTTCCTGTATTGCCGTGCGAAGCTCTTCTGGTCCCGGGACATAGGTGAAACGGAGCTCGCCGTCCATGAGGATGGCAGGGACAGACAGATGACATCCATTGCGCTTGCAGAGCTCCAGATACCTTTCCACATTCTTCCTGCTGCCTCGCCTGACTACCGGCTTTACCTTGACGCGGCCACGAAATTCATCTGCGATGAATTTCACGGTCACAATTGCGTATTCATAAATCACGCAATGAGCCCGCTCGCAGATCACCTCGATGAGCAAAGGGAGGGTGTCCGGCTTGGGGCTTTCTGGCTCCCGGCCGGGCATCATCTGCCTCCTGAGTAACGATGAGTCGGATTTGGTCGAGCCGGCCTAAATGTACTGAGGCAGGCGATGTCCGTCTGAGCGCCGTCTGTCTGTCGAAAATCCGCGATCACCGACATCATGATGTCTGCCATGTCGCCGGGGGATACAGTGGCCCGAGCGTTCAAGGTCAGGTGGAGTCGTGACACGGGTCCCGAGAAGGAGCCATCGAGTTGTCCGGCCTGGCCCGAAATGCTGATTCCCGCCTTGACGCCCCCGGTATCTCCTGTGGCAAGCACTTTCAGGTGCCCGATTCTCGCTTTGCGTCCGGTGATTCTGTCAGCCATGCCCAACGTGACCCGAACAGCGGCATCCCTTCCGTCCACCGGAGCCGGAAACATAAGATCAGCTTCAGCATTGAGCCAGCCCATTTCAGCTTCAGCTTGCGCATATATGTCGTAATCGATCTCCCTGAGCCATCGATTGCCCGGAGGAGTGGATTGTACCGCGTCCACCCATTCCTCCAGGCCTGTGCCATCCTTGGACGAAATGGACAGCAATCGAGCCTGGGGGTAACGTGAGCCAAAGCTCTCCTCGATCCTCTCGTGCGCCGATCGACTGATAGTATCGGTCTTGGTCAACACCACGAAATCAGCCTCTTCCACCTGCTTCTCGAAAAGGTACCTCATGGACCACGGGACATCCGTGGCAGCTTCCTCGAGCTCCTTCCACCTCAAAGGCTCCACCAGGACCGAATAGGCATGTACCCTGACCCTGTCTTTCATCAGATCCTGCAAGGGGAGGATCACAGTGGCTACAATGTCCGTGCAGCTTCCCACAGGTTCGGCCAGGATGACCCCAGGGGCTGCGGTGGCAATGCTGTGATCGATTGCTCGAGACAACCCATTGAAGTCACAGCAAAAGCAAGAACCTGTAACTTCTTCGGTCGCCATCCCCTCTCCCGCGAGAAAGATAGTGTCCACGAGACCGGCGGCTTGGTCATTGGTAATGGCAGCAGTCTTGACACCCTTTTGAGCGAAGATCCTCGCGAGGGCACGAATGGCTGTGGTCTTTCCGGCTCCGAGGAAACCGCCGACAAAGAAGAGGGCGGGGAGTTCGGCCATGACTGACACTCCTTTCGTTGGGAGGATCCCAGACTGGTGGCACATGTACCATACTTCTTTAGTGGGGAAATAGCAATCAAAAATGCCGCAACCGCGACCCCTTGCCCAGGAGATCCATGGACCGAGAAAAGAGATCGCAGCCTGTAATTAAAGCTTGACCTCGACGATCGGGGACTCTAAAATAGTCTATAAGATTAGTAGTGGTTACAGGCCATCAATTTTCCGGATCGCACCGGGCGCTCTTTCTTATTCCGAGTAAAAACATGCAACAAAAGCTTGTCCTTTGTCGACCAGTTCTTCCGTGACAGGCCAATACGACTCCCGGGAAGGAGGCCGGGTCAGGTCGGCCGTGAATGTGCATTGGGATTGCGGATCAAAAACGATAACCAGCAAATCCTCGTTGAAGGAGCAGTGCAATGGGAAAGCAGGATGTCATTGATGCGGTGAAAGGACTTCCCACCCAAAAGGTTCCGTGGGTGCCATATTCCGGCGTCCACAGCGCCTTTCTCATCGGGGAGCCCGCGGATAAGTATCTCAAGGACGCGGATCTAATTGCTAAGGGCGTCATGTACGCGGCCGAGAGATACAAGGCCGACGGAATCCCTCTCCTGTTCGACCTGACCGTGGAAGCCATTTCCATGGGGTGCGACCACAAATGGTGGCCGGATAACCCACCCTCCATCACCGGTCATCCACTCGACAAGAAAAGCCTCAAGGAAGCAGGTCTCAAGATTCCCGGTCCCAAGGACGGTCGGTGGCCTGTGATCATTGAAGCAGGCAAGAAGGTCAGAGCCGCGCTGCCCGAGGTGGCGCTCTACGGCATATTGTGTGGCCCTCTCACTCTGGCCAGTCACCTGCGGGGGGTGCGCATCTTCACGGATGTGTACAAGAACAAGGTGGTGGCGAAGGAAATCATTGATTTTTGCGGCGAGGTTGCAGCCGAAGCTGCACGCATCTATGCCGAAGAAATCGGGTGCGATGTCGTAGCCATCACGGATCCGGTTGCCTCTCAGATCAAGCCTGAGACCTTCCGGGAGTTTGTAGCTCCTGCTAGTCAGCCTGCTATTCAGGCGGTTAAGAAAGCAGGCAAGGTCTCCAGCTTCTTCATCTGTGGCGACGCCACAAAGGTGTTGGAAGAGGTTGCACAAGTCGGAACAGACGGCTTTGCCATCGACGAGCAGCTCAACCTGACCTACGTGCGAGATGTGGCACGCAAGTATGGTGTCGGGTTCGGGGGAAACCTCAAGCTCACCCTGGCCTTGTCTTTGGGACTTCTCTCGCCTCGAGAAGATGCTATCGTCTCGCTTTCCGCAGGGGGCATGACAGGCTATGTATTCGCCCCAGGCTGAGACATGCCCTACGATGTTCCGGTGGGACATATGGATCAAGCTATCGAAGCGGTCGAGTGGTACAACCAGTACTATGCACGGTACCCTCATCATATGGTCGCGAAGTAGGAAGGAGGGAGCCCATGTCTGGAAAGCTCCAAATAGACGTGCTCACTCTGGATAGCGTTCAATGCGCTGCGTGCGGCTACATGATGGAATCGATTGCCGCTTTGCCCAGAGAGATTCAAGAGATCATCGACTACAAGGAGTGGTCGATCAAGAACAAGGAAGGGATCGCAAAATTCATCGAGATGAAGGGCAAGGTGCTCCCTACCATAGCAATTCAGGGGGACCTGCTGTTTGAGTCGATCATCCCGCAATATGAAGAGCTGATCGATGCGATGGCTGATCGAGCGCCAACGCCCGAGATGGCAACGAAGATCAGAATGCTTCGTGATAAGGGCTTTGATTTCGACAACCTCGAAGAAAATCTTGCGCGAGCTGAAGCGGGTTTACACACGCGCCGAGAATGATCGCGGGCTGGTTACGTGACTGCGTGCTGGCAACCGATGGGTATGCGACGGGAATGATGGCCGACGGATCTGCTGCCGCAGGCGTCGGTCATCTCCGAACGAGACATCATGTTTACATTCAAGATCGAGCACAAAGCATCTGCCAGAGAACCAGAGGAGATCGGCAGAAAGCTTGAAGGTCACCCCTTGGTCGTCGTTCCGTCGGTTAGCGACAAGGGAGATTGTGTCTTCAAGGGAACGAGGGGACCGCTGCCGGTCGAAGTCGTGTCAGAAGGACCCCACTGTGTCCCCTGTGAATATGCCATAGCTGCCGTGGAATACGTCGCTGAGCGTTATGAGCATCGGATACGGGTGAGGGTGCTCGAGACGAAGTCCAGAGCCGATGCAATTCGGTATTTGGAGCTTTGTGCCTGCCATGGAGGAAAGCTCCCCATTCCGGCCATCTTGTTCGATGGCCGTCTGGTTTTCGATGACATTCCCGGGCCCGACCAGTTGTGCGAGGCTTTAGACAAAGCATTGCGCATATGGGAGTCAGATCCTTGAACACCGAACCTTTTGATCTGCTGGTATTGGGAGCTGGCCCCGCGGGGTTGAATGCCGCGCTCAGCGGTCATCGTGCCGGACTCGAGGTGCTGGTCCTCGGCGGGGATGCACCCGGGGGTCAGGTTGCCCTGCACTCCACGGTGGACAACTTTCCCGGATTTCCGGGTGGGGTCACCGGTGCCGAGTTAATGGCCCGTTGGCTCCAACAGGTCGTTGACGAAACAGGAGTAGCGCCGGATCCACGATCGGTCACGAGAGTGGATTTCGCTGGTGATATTAAACAGGTCTTCACCGCGGAGGGAAGCTACAGAGCGAGGGCAGTCGTGATAGCTACCGGCTCCAAGCCCAAACGACTGGGAATCCCTCGGGAGGTCGAGCTTCAGGGAAAGGCAGTCTATTACTGCGCAACATGCGACGGCCCTCTCCTGCGGACAATGGAGCGCCGTCGGGCCGCTGTAATAGGGGGCGGCGACACCGCTGTTCGCACTGCTCTGGCGTTATTGCCACACGCAGAATCCGTGACCGTTATTACGCGAGGAGCGAAGCTTGCAGTCAGTCACTCGCTGGTAAAGCGCCTCCAAGCGAACCCGAGCGTCCGCGTTCTCACTCATCGAACAGTCAAGACGATTCTCGGAGACAAGAGAGCTGAGGCAGTCTTAGTGCAGAATGTCGAGACGAAAGATCGAGAGACAATTCACGTGGAAGCGGTGTTCGTCGGAATAGGCCCTTCACCGGTAACGGAGTTCCTTCATGGAGCTCTTTCTTTGGATGAGCAGGGATTCATCGTTACGGACACTCTGCTGAGGACCTCGGTGCCAGGGGTGTACGCGGCCGGAGATGTTCGGGTAACTCCCCTGCGACAGATCGTCACCGCAGCCGCTGATGGAGCATTGGCCGCTCACGCGGCGGCTCAATATTTGGAAAGGCAGGAACAGTGGCACGTAAGACACTCGTAGAGGCGCTGGTGACCGACTTCGCCCAGTGACAGGCGTGCGTCTATATGGTCGCAGCGGTAAAGGATTTACCGCAGAACATGCTGGATGAGGTCGAGTACCGGGAATGGAGTCTTCGGACACTCGACGGAGTGACACGATTTCGAGAGCTCGGGGCCAGAAGTTTACCCGCTGTTGCCATTGACGGAAAGCTGGTATTCGAGTGCGTCATTCCGGGCAGGGATGAGCTGGTAGAAGCCATCCTTCAGGCAACTGGCACAGAGGGCCGGTTACCCTGAGGTTTTCTTGAGCCCCGTATGTTTGTGACTCCAGTGCTAGCAATTGACGAGAAGGTGATTTTCATCGGAAAGGCTTTCAAAGCCTATCCATAAGAAGCGGAGCTCCCAAAGCGACGTGTCGGAGAAGAGCCATGACCCAGACTGCAATCAATGTCTACCTGATCTCGGGTTTCCTTGGAAGCGGGAAGACGACTTTTCTCAAAAGGATGCTTAAACGTGCTCCCACCGACCGGAAATTGATGGTCCTGATGAACGAGTTCGGTGACGAAGGAATAGACGGGGTCCTCATCGAAGATCCTGAGCTGGAGCTGATGGAAATCAGCAAGGGGTCCATATTTTGCGCATGTGCCAAGGGCGATTTCATGAAGGGCCTCTATCGCATAGCAACTGCCATCAAACCCGAGATCCTTGTCATCGAAGCCTCGGGGGCAGCAAATCCTTCCGACCTTGCTGCGGATCTCAGCAATCCCGTTTTCAAAGGGGCCTTCCTTCTCCGGGAAAGATTCTGCCTCATCGATGCGGAGAACTTCGTCGAGCAGTACGAGGTTTTCACGGCAGTCGAAAGACAGGTTGAAGCGACCAACCGTTTCATAATCAACAAGGTGGACCTATCGAACAAGGATACAATCGAGAGAATCAAGGAAGTGGTACGCCGACACAACCCCAATGCTGAATTTGTGGAAACAACGTACGCAAAAGTTGATTTCAAAGGTCTATTTGCCGAAGCCCAAAGGGTGGAGCTGGAGCAATCCATCACGCCGGCCGAAGGGGAGCGACTGCTTTCCGAAGCGGAGCTCGACAAGCTCGTCGAGCAGGCCCTTGAGGATCACTCTGCTCAGCTCGAGCCGGCAGATCGTCTCGTGTCTATGACGTGCCGCTGGCTTTCCGGAACTCTGAATGACTTCCGCCACGTGGCTGAAAACCTGCCGAGCGATGTGATTCGGGCCAAAGGATTCGTCTTCGAGAACGGTCGGCCGTACTTCTACAGTCACGTGGGGCGTGCCTTCGAGCTGGGGCCGTTCGAGGGTCGCCCATTGAAGAATTCGACCATTAATCGAGTGGTATTCATCAGAAGAGAATTTGAGACCGAAGATATCCTCCGGAGATTCCAGGACAGGGGGCTCAACGTCCTCGTAAGCGGGTCCGCGGGAGCTGGAGGGCAACCCATCGTGTGCTAGGCCAGCGGAGAGAATGACGGCCGGTCGGTGATGTTGGGATGAGAGTGGGTTTGAAACCCGCACCTACCATGGATTGTCGACACGCATCCTCCGTAGCGCCGGCGTCCCGCTGGTGTCCGCATTTCAAACGTGCCCCGACGCAACCACGCCTCGGAAACCCTCCTTTCTTTCTTTGAGATTACGACTGCTTAGTTAAGTACTGGTGGACGTGGGGGGACATGGACGTAAGGCGAACGAGCGCTGTGCAGGAATCGAGGTGTCGTTCCGCGGACACGACTTTTCCGTAGAGCTCTCCTTCGATGGACTCGGTTCCCAGGGTCTCCAATCTGATTCGCAGATCTTCCCATTGTTCAACGGGCTCGCAAAGCTTGACGACAACCGAGGTTTGAGAGGCATGCGTTATCGACGCCGGAACCCCAGTACCCTGGACAGTTTTCTCGACGAGGCGCCAGACGGTGACGTCTACGGGCGGTAGCAGCGGCCGTGATGTTTCGTCTGCCTGCGACAGGTAAACGTTGTACGGTCCCCCAATTCCTTTGACATCGTAAAGGGTGACCGTTCCCGGGATACCCTTCATTTGAATATCGATGGCCTTATTAACACTAACGATGTCGGCTACGTGGTCGTACGTGGCCTGGCTGATCAGGACTTGGCCTCCGGTGGAGTAGGATTCCATTCTGCCGGTAAAATTGACTGCGGACCCTACAGCACCGTATTTGGACCTGCGTTCTGATCCGATATTGCCAACCACCACGGTCCCGGTATGGATGGCGATCCCCATTTCCAGATGCGCCAAACCGTCAGCCTCATTGAGAGCGTTGATCTCTTTCATGGCCTCCTGCATGCGCAGAGCGCATGCAAGGGCTCGTGCCGGATGGTCAGGCAAGGGCTCGGGTGCGCCAAAAAAAGCCAGTATGCCGTCACCGATGATCTCGTCAATGACGCCCCTGTGGTCCAGTAGTATTTCCACCATCTTGCCCAGGTACCTGTTGAGGAACGAGATGATGTCTTCGGGTTTCATGTGAGTCGTAAGCGCAGTGAAGCCGCGCAGATCCGACATCATCAAGGTGATTTCCCGGGACTCGCCGCCCAGCTTGAGGCCGTCCGTTGAATCAAGGAGTCGACTCACGACGTCCCTAGTGACATAGCGACCGAACGTGTCCCGAATGAAATCTCTCTGTTTGAGCCCCTCCGTCATATGGCCGAGAGATCGTGCAAGCTGTCCCACTTCGTCAGTGGTGTTAATGTCTGACAGATCTATGTCGAGCTCCCCGCGTCCCACCTTCTCCGCAGCGTCAGCCATGCGGAGTAGCGGCTTGGCTACTGATCTCGCCACGAAAATGCTCACCAGCAGGAGCAAAGCCACGCTGAAGCCGGCCCATACAACTGTCTGATGGTGGAGGGCCCTGACCTCCGCAAGGAGCTCGTGTTTCGGGAACACCGCACCCAAAGCCCAGCCGGTGGACGGTATGCGAGCGAAGGCGAGAAAAGCATCTTGTTCCGTCAACGCATCCCCAATGTCCTCGAAACCGGATGCGGCCCGGGTCATGGATCGCCCGATCTCCCGCAATCTCGGTTTCTTCTGCTCCTCCGCTACGCTGAAAATGGACTCGGACATGATGTATGCGCTGTTGGGATACGTAACGAATTTGCCGGTGTCGGAAATGATAAAACAGTAGCCGGTCTGAGCTACTTTGATCGACTCGACCAGTTCGGTAAGCCACTCCAGGGAAACGTCAGCGGTGACAATGCCCCGAAACTTACCGCGCTCTTCCTCGTCGCCGGGCCAAAACAGGGGGACCGAGTAGGTCACCATCAGAATGTTGCCGCCACCCTCGTCGAAATAGGGGTTGGTCCACAAAGGGCGACCGAGCAACTTCGGAATGTGATAGTAGTCCATCTGAAAATAATTGTACGCCGGGGTAGCAAGCTGCACATACTCGATTCCCTTTGGAGCGCGGTAGAAATACGGTGCGTACGCCGCCAGATCCTTCTCCCAGCCGCCTGGCTCAAAAGCCACTGCAGCGCCGAACACCTCAGGATTGTTGGCTACCAGCGCTCGAATTAGGTCGAGAAGATTTTGGGTGCTGCTGGGGGCCTGTGCCTCGACATATTTCGCCATCCCTGCGGGCACCTTGCTCACAGCCCTGAATTCCTGCTCGATTCGTCTCGCGACCGAGAGGGTGAGATTTCTCGCATTCTGCTCTGATTCTCGAAGGATGATATCGCGTGAGGAGGTATAACTGTGGGCGAGGACGAGCCCCAGGACGAGTGACGTCCCTCCCATCACGAGGAGGGTTATCTTGGAGACAATACTGTCAGTCAACCAGGAAATCATCGTGGCCCCCGGTAGAATTTGGCATATTCCGGGACCTCGCGAATCAGGTTGACCTCTTTCAATGCCTCGCTCACTCCTCGATAGTCTTCTTCGGAGAGCCTTCCGAACACCTTATCTTTGCCGTCAGGTGTCATGAGCTCTTTCATGGCTGCGAGCATCCATCTTTGGTGAGCGACATTCGTTCCTGTGTTCGCATCCCTCGCGCGGCGCATGACGATCTCGATGGTCTCATCCGGATGGTCGAATGCGTGCTTCCAGCCCTTAAGAGAAGCCTCGGCAAAGGCAAGACATAGGGCAGGATCGGACTCAAACATCTCTTCGGAGCAGTACAGGCCGTCTTCCGGAAAGTTTACCCCTGTGTCGGCGAATTTCAGCACTGACAGCTCGTCCGGGTTAAAGCCAGAATTGAGAATGGTGTGATATTCATTGTACCACATGGCCGCAACGGCATCCACTGCCCCGGCAAGGAATACCGTTACGGTAGTGTAATTGGGGATCACCCGGACACGGAGATTGTGCTTCTTGAGAAAGTAGAGCCCTGGTGCGTCGAAATCGCCTACCCAGAATCCCACGCGCTTGTTTTCGATATCCTTCGGTTCGCGGATGCCGGAAGACTTCTTTGCAACCAGGAGAAGAGAGGAGCGCTGAATCATCTGGGCTAGGTTGACCAACCGTAGCCCAGCGCCCCTCTGCAAGATCGCGGCAGACAGCCAGCCGGTACAAAAAGTGGTTTCCTCCGCTGCGAGGGAGGCAAAACAATTCTTCCCCGGACCTCCATTGAGATGAGTTACATCCAGTCCGGCTTCCCGGTAGAATCCCTTTTCCTGAGCTACCATGTACCCCGCGAATTGTGCCTGAGGAATCCACTGAGGCATGAAGGTGACCGGCCTGAGCGGTGCCTGTCCATATGCGCAACACCATCCCCCCATGATGAAAAGCGTCAGGAGGATCGCTATCGCTGTTTGTTTCGGAAGATTCGCCTTGGCGGGATTACAGGTCTCTGGGAAGGCGGTCTCGGAGCTGTCGAGATGGGTGCATGAGCCCCCCCTAATCGGACCGCACAGGGAATACAAGAATCTTTGATTCGGCACGGTTTTCACGCGGGCTCGTAGGTCTCGGACACCGCAAGGTATATTTACA
>CAYZET010000021.1:0-16434 GCA_964477215.1 uncultured Syntrophaceae bacterium
TTGGCGCCGGGGGAGGACAAGTTCCGCGCCCTGTTTCCGGAGGTAGATTGGGCGCATCAGTTGGCGTATGCCGAAGAGTTGGGACTCGGACAACGTGAGTACACCCTGGAACCGCTGGAGCCCAGTAGGAAGTGACGCCCGTTCAGGGGCCTCATGACGCTGCCCCATACGTGTGGCCGGAGATCCACAGAGGAATTGCCGTGTCTGTCAGGACTCCCAGAATAGCCATATGCGATTTGTTGATGTGCTGGCCTCCCGACGCGGGGGCGTTCGTCGATGTGGTCAACGTCGCATCGTGGCTTTCCAGGCATGCGACGGTCAAGCTCATCGTGCCGAAGATCGAGACGTTTTTTTCAAGAAGGAAGACTGTGGTAGACACCATACTGGGAAAATACTCCCGGTTTTTTCTCCGAGGAGCCATCGACGGACCCATGCCCTTCAATGTCCAGCACATCGAGATCAGCGGCTTGGATTTCAAGCCTTCTGTTATAGGTCGTCGATATTCCTCGGCACTGGAGTCGTTCCGTCCCGATGCCACCTTCATCTCAAACGGTTGGCACCTCAAGGCCCATCTTGCGAAAGATCTGGCACGATGGAGGCCCATTCTTCGGATATACGCACACGAATTCCTCTGCACAAAGGCGGATGGGTGGTTTTTCAGGCGTGGTAAATTGTGTCAGCGCAATTACCTCAATGGGGGGAGCGATTACCTGGGTTGTCTCGCGTGCTCCACGAGCTTTTACGCGAAGCATCCCGCGGTTCGCTGGGTTCAAGAATATGTGCAGGCGCGGGCATGGGCACCCGGTTATCGAGAGGTGGTAAAAGAGGGTCTCAGAGCAGCGTCTACGGTCATTGTGTACAACCGGTGGACAGAAAGCCGGGTTCGACCGTACAATGACCGTGTCATGGTCATCCCATCCGGTATAGACTGTGCAAGATTTGCTCCCTCCCCGGAGCAGCCGGCAGGGCCGGTTGCGGTGGTAGTTCCCGGCCGCGTGAGCGAGCGCCACAAGGGGAGAGATTTCCTTGCGGAAGTGATCCGCCGAATGGCCGCAGTGAGACCTCAAGTGATCTTTCGAATCACGGGCTCGCTCAGGGGCATTTCCGGGGCGAATGTCCAGGCAGCGGGATGGTTGTCTCCCGAGAGATTGCCGGATTTGTACCGCGCGTCTCATGTGGCGTTTATCCCCTCCCTGTGGCCTGAGCCCCAGGGAATAGTCGCGCTGGAAGCCGCCGCATCGGGACTGCCTGTTGTCGCCACGTCCGTGGGTGGTCTCAAGGATCTGATCTCAGACGGCCATACCGGCTATCTCGTGCCGCCTGGGGATGTCTCTCGTACGGTGGAAGTCTTGAGCGCTCTTTGCGACGATCCTGAGCTGCGCCAGAGTCTCGGGAGGCAGGGCCGCCAACGGTGCCTCGATAGGTACCAGTGGGAGGCCATTTTTGAGAATCATTACCGGGAGCTGTTTCTAGGCTCTCGCAGCGGGTAACACATGACCGACCATACACCTCTCCGGGATGGAAAAATCAAAATCCTCCTGGTCAATCCCCCTTTACCGCACAACCGGAAGCTCAAACGCATGTTTCCCATGGGGCTCCTGTATCTGGCCTCCTACATGCTGGCACACGACAAGCGTATTTCCGTGGAGATATTGAACCCGCAGGTTACGAACGCCGGTTTTCGGAATACCCTGAAAACCGTGTTGTCCAAAGATTGGGACGTGTTGGGCTTCGGGTACTGGACGAATCAGTTTCAGTTTGTGAACCGGTTATGCGCCGCTGTCAAAGAGGCCGGAAAAAGAGGGGTGATCGTTCACGGCGGGGTCGATCCCACCCTAAGACCTGAAAAGGCCCTGGAAAATGCGGATTTTGCCATTCTCCACGAAGGGGAGCGGTCTCTTGCCAGTCTGATCGATACGTTGAGAGAAACAAACGATCTGCCCGAGGTTCCCGGAGTGGCATACCTAAGAGACGGGCGAGTCCACGTTCCTCCCTTCCAAGGTTTCATCAATGACCTGGACTCACTCCCGTTTCCCGCGTGGGAATTGTTGGAGCTGAAGCGGTACAACACACCGATGCACGTGGTAGGAGGTCCCAGGTTCCCGATCATCGGCTCGCGGGGATGTCCATACAATTGCTCGTTTTGTGTGTCCCCCGCGATTTGGCGTCGTCGCGTACGATGGAGATCTCCCGAAAATATAGTCGATGAGCTGGAATATGTGAAAAAACACTTCGGAATAGATCAATTTCATTTCTGGGACGACAATTTACTCCTGAATCGCAAGCACATTCAGGCTCTTGCGGAAGAGATCTTGAGGCGGAATCTTCGAATCCGATGGGTGGGGCTCACCCGAGCTTCCCACGTGGCTCAGAGAGAAGACATCATCCCCCTCTTATCTCGAGCCGGCCTCATCGGCCTGGAGATAGGCATAGAAAGCTCTAACCCCGCGGCCTACGAGATTGTGGACAAGAACGAAACTCTGGAGAGCTTAACGAGGGCCTGTGAGATTCAGAAGAAAAACAATATGTTTCCCATGTACACCTACATGAGTTACTTGCCCGGGGATACCATCCGGGGTGCGTACGAACAGGCCGCGTTCATGGACAAGCTGCTGGACGGACTTCCGAGATACAAATTCTTTCACCACCTGCCGTTTGACATATACATCGGACAATGTTGTACCCCTCACGTGGGAACCAGGATGTTCGAGCAGGCCGACGAGCTTGGGCGGCGCATGTGGCAGGACGAGGAGGACTTTCATCACAGCTCTACCTGCTTTCTACCGCACAGCCTCATGAATGACAAGCCTGTACGGACCGTCGAGGACCTGGCCATCGATGACCGTGTGTTCAGTGTCATTGTTTCGTACGTCGCTATAGCGGATTACCTGCGGTATGACTCACCACTGACCAAGGTGAGAAATGTTGCGGCACTCAACCACCTCCTGGATCGGTATTGGGCCGCGTGTGACGGAGAGCACACGATTCTGGAAATTGTAACCGGGCTACACGCTCAAGACACACAAGGACTGGACCTGGATAGTATGCTCAAGTTCGTGGCCGCGGCTTCGATCACACTCGCGCAGGTTGGGGCCTTGGATTCCCGGGATTCAGGAAAATTTGCCCCCATGGTCCGCAAGCGCGTCTCCTATCGCTACAGACAAGCCTATCGGACGTTGCTGCAATTGGGCAGGTTGTATGGAAAGATCGGGAGAGTAACGGATTTCCGGATTTCTCGACACCCCTCGTACGAGTCCTGACCCCTTGTCTCCGCATTACTCCTCTGCCTGAAGAAACTTCTTCGAATACTCGCGCACCACGAATTCAAGGTGCTCGGCCATGGCGCTCTCGGCAGCTTCCGGAAGGCGATTGCGGATGGCAGAGAAGATCTTTCTGTGGTGATTGAGAATGATTTCCTGGGCTTCCCTCGCGAGAAAAACTTCTTCGCGGTGCACCTGGACTGAGTATTTCACCAATTGATGGATGCTGTCCATAAGGTGGACAAAGATAGTGTTGTGGGTGGCAGCAGCGATTTCCGAATGGAACTTGAAGTCTATGTCAGGGCGGACTCGTCCTCGATCGAAGTCTTTCTCCATTTCCCTGAGGTATCGGCCCATGCGTTCGAGCTCCTCCTCACTCCGCTGGGACGCGGCTTGGCGCGCCGCCCACTTTTCCATAAACGCACGCACGTGGGTCAGTTCGAGCACCCGCTGGCGATCTTCGCGGAGAAACGTTTCAATGGGCTTCTGAATGTCCTGTTCAGCTATGTTGCGGACAACGGACCCGCCGCCGTGGACGGTTTCCACCATGCCCTGAAGCTCCAGAAGTTGGATCGCCTCCCGTATTGAAGGTCGACTCACCCCCATCTGTTCCACGAGATCTCTCTCGGACGGGAGCCGGTCCCCAACCTTGAAGATCCCATCGCTGATGGCTTTCTTGATTTGCTGCGCGACTTTTTCTGAAACCCTCTCGATTCTGATAGGGCTGAAAATCGATTCCGACGTGCTTTCGGACTTTGTCATGGATGATGCTCTATGGCCGGATGGCTGTGTGGCAGATCATAGACTGAACAAAGAAAATGATCAATTGATTTTTTGGTCGTTCCAATTTACCATTAGACAATAGTCCCCGGGCCATCGTGAGGGCTACCCCATCCGAATGCCCTATGCTACAATACAAAAATACTATTCCCGCAGAAAGAACGGGACAGACCAGCCCATGGCAGCTCACGGCAGGCTCGGCACGGCGGCGCTTCCCGATCCTGCCCGAGGAAAGGACACGGCATGCAAGTCATAACCTTCTCGAGACAGATCGGGAGCCTTGGCGATGTTATCGCAGCCATTGTGGCACGTGAAAAAGGGTTCAGGTTGATCGGTCCAGCACAGGTTCACGAGCGGGCTGAGACATGCGATCCGGAATTCAAGGACATCTGCGTCATGTACGAGACGGAGAAAGGCCCTGGTTTCTGGGAGCGGTTCTTTTTCGACACCCCTGTGTATTTGGCTCTTTTTGCGGCTTTGACGTACGAGTTCGCCAGTGAGGGAGAAGTTGTCCTGATCGGAAGAGGATCGCAGCTCGTTCTGAGGGGCATCCCGGGAGTATTCGGCGTGCGAACCGTTGCTCCAACGGATATCCGGGTGCAGCGCGTGGCGGAGAGATTGGGCTTGCAGAAGGCGCAGGCAGCAGAATTCGTTCGGAAGCACGACCGTGAGCGACGGGCGCTCATTCAATCGGTCTTCGAGCATGATGTGCAGGATTGGACGCTCTATGACTTAATCATCAACACAGAGCATTACACTGCTGAAGGCGCAGCCGCGGTCGTGTGCCAGGGGATCGACTCTCTGGGGCGTGCTCCGGAGCCGGAGCACTGGAAAGAGCGGCTCTCGGCCATGGCTCTGGCAAAACGAGTGGAAGCGGTGATCAAGAAGCGGCTGACGCCTGTCAGTGCATCGAAGGTGGAAGCAGCTTCGGGATTGAACGGGGAGATTACGCTGTCCGGCCGGGTCTCGGATCCCAAACATAAGGAGAGAGCGGAGAAGATTGCTTCCGAGTATCCGGGCGTGAAGAGTGTTGTCAACGAGATCGTCGTGACACAATTTCCGTACGGATACTGAAGGCTGCGTCTGTAAGGGCATTTTCGGAGGGGGTCAGGGGTGTTCTCTTTGCAGGTGCACGCGTGCCGTTTGACAGCGAAAGCGCTACTCGGGGAGTGGTGTGCCGCACGTTCCCCCGAAGGAGCCCATATTGTCTGAAAACGTGCAAATCGCAATCGGCATCGTGATACTCGTCTTGGTGTTCATTCTGACGCGTATCGTAATCATGCGGAAGATGCAGAAAGCCGCGGCGCGTTTGATCCAGGACCTTGAAAAGCGGGGGGCAGTGGACACCATGTCCGCGGTCGAGCTCCCTTATTCCAAACCGAATATCTTGCGCGTAGGTCTCAGAGATTACCGGGCCAAGGCGCTGGAATACCTGGTGAGTGAAGGCGTTATCGGGCAAACGGAGGGGGGAAAGTACTATCTGCTTGCTACCAGAGGACCTGGCAGGTAGTCGATTTCAGGAATACGGTGCCGTATTCGCCACGGCAACGGGGTTGACCCGATGGCGGTGGAACGCGTGGAGAATGGCGGCTTGGGCGATTTGAAAATAGGCCACTGTGCAACGATCCGGCTAGGGGGCAGGTTTAGAGCCTGTCTCAAGAGAGGACAGGTCTGAAGCCGGGCCCTGCCGCGGAGGAGTCAGCGCGAATTTTCCGTAGCGCCGGCGTCTCGCCGATGCTTTCTTCGTAACGTGCTTCGAGGCAAAAGCGGGCTTCTAGCCCTCCTTCGCCTGAACAGCATGGCCGTGAATTCGCGACCGCATCTCCGAATAGGGGTATCAGGCAGGCCTGAGACGATTTCGCTTTCACTTCGTGTTTTGCAGTGATAGCGGTTCTGCATCAGATTGGTCGACACTGCCTCCCTGAGCTATCCTCGCAATCCAGGGGTCGGTGGGGGGCGTGCAAAAGGGCTTCAAGCATGAATAAGGAAATAATCAAGGAGCTCACGGCGATTGTGGGCAAAGAACGCGCGTCGACTCGGCCTGAGGACCTCGCGATCTACTCGCTCGACCCGCATTTGGAAGAGCACTTGCCCGACGTAATTCTGTATCCTCTGTCAACGGAAGAGGTGTCCGCGATCATGAAAGTGGCGTACAGGGAGGCGATTCCTGTGACTCCACGGGGCTCGGGCACAAACCTGGCCGGTCAGACCGTTCCCATGAGGGGCGGAATTGTCCTGGCCATGACGCGTATGAACAGAATTCTTGAAATCGATCGCGAAAACCGCGTTGCGCGCGTGGAGCCTGGCGTGATCAATTTCGATCTTCAGCAAGAGGTGGAGAAGTTTAGATTGATGTATCCGCCCGACCCCAGCTCCTGGAAGACGGCGACAATGGGGGGAACGGTCGGGACCAACGCCGGGGGACCCAAGACTCTGAAGTACGGGGTGACGCGAGACTACTTGCTTGGGCTTACGGTTGTGCTCGCTAACGGTGATGTCCTGAATACGGGGGGGCGTACCATCAAGAATGTGACCGGATACGATCTTACCCGACTCATATGCGGCTCGGAAGGAACGCTCGGAATTGTCACCGAGATCGTAGTCCGACTGGTGCCGAAGCCTGTGGCGTCCCGCACGATTATGGCTCATTTTCCGAGATTGGAGAGTAGCTCCGACGCGGTGGCAGGGATAATCAAGTCCGGAATTGTTCCAACAGCGCTTGAATTGATGGACAGGGTGGTGATCCAAGCTGTGGAGGCGGATTCACATTTGGGACTTCCCACGGATGTGGACGCGATTCTGTTGATCGAGGTTGACGGCGAGCCCGAAGGGCTGGATCTCCAGGTGGCGAGGATCCGCGATATCCTGACGAGCAATCAAGCCTCGGGCATCCAGACAGCGTCGTCGCCCGAGGAAGCGGAACGGTTGTGGACCGGGCGCCGGGCCGCGTTTTCGGTGATGGCCCGCCTTCGCCCCAACGCGATGATCGAAGACGCCACTGTGCCGGTGTCAAATCTGACTGCGATGGTGCGCAAGATCACGGAGATTGCAGAACGCCACTCGCTCAAGATTGGAGTCTTGGCCCACGCAGGAGACGGCAATCTGCACCCCATCATCTTGTTCGATCACCGGGACAAGGACGAGCTCGACCGTGTGGAAAAAGCAACTGAAGCTATTTTTCGAGAGGCGTTGGCCCTGGGAGGCACCCTGTCCGGAGAGCATGGCATCGGGATGACCAAGGCCCCATTTCTTGACCTGGAGCTGGATCCCGTCGCCATGGCCGTCACCAAGCGCCTCAAGCAAAGCCTCGATCCCAAGGGAATTTTGAACCCGGGCAAATTCGTGTAAGGGGCGCTCCACGGCTCTGTGTCCAGAACGAAACGCCACCAAATTCAGTATCAGGAAGTCAGATGTTTGCACCAAGTGTAGTGGAGGACCTCCACAATTGTCTTAAATGCGCTGCCTGTCAGGCGGTTTGCCCCACATACAAGGCTACGCGGATGGAGCGGTATGCTCCACGGGGCAGAATACAAATGGTGAAGAAGTACCTGGAAGGGGATCTCGCCATAACGAAGAGCCTCTACGAAGCCCTTGCGAGCTGCATACTCTGCGAATCGTGTGCAAAGGCCTGTCCGAGCGGTGTTCGGCTCGATAGGGTCTTCGAGAACATGCGCATGGAGCTTCACGAAGCTTTGGGGCTTGCGCTGCCCAAGAGAGCGCTGTTCGCGGCCCTCAAGAACCCCATGCTCATGAGACTAGGCGCCCGAGTCGCTCGATTCGGCCAGAGGTTCTTCGTCGTTCCCTTGAACATCAATTGGAAGCTTGGCAGGATCCCTGTGGGTCGCCTTCCCACCTTCAATCAACGGTCGTTCCGCAGGCGAATGGGTGAAGTGGTCCCAGCCAAGGGAAAACGATCGGGACGAGTCCTCTATTTCATCGGCTGCGCAACGGATCTTATCAATGAAGACGTTGGGCTCAGCGTAGTCAAGGTCCTCACTACACTGGGCATTGAGGTGGTAATACCCCAGGATCAGGTGTGCTGTGCAGTACCCATCTTCCTTAGCGGCGCCCGGAGGGAAGCCCTCCCTAACATTCGAAAGAACCTGGCCCTCTTCGACCGAAGCGATGTGGATGCGATCGTGGTGGATTGTGCAACCTGCGGAGGAGGGCTCAAGAAAAGCATTCCTCACCTTATGGAAGACCTGGGACTAGATCCGGAGCCCGCGCGGCGGGTGTCTGCCAAGGTTAGAGATGTATCCGAGTTGGTGGCGGAACGTCTGGAAGAGCTTCCCCTGCGCGTCGGACCGCGTCGACAGCATGTGGAGGTGACGTACCACGATCCGTGTCACCTGGTTCGATCCATGGGGATCTCCAAGGAGCCGCGGAAGCTTCTCGCATCCCTGGAGGAAGTGAGCCTGATCGAAATGCCCGGTTCTGACCAGTGCTGCGGCGGCGCCGGAGCCTTCCAGTTCGAGCATGTGGAAATGTCAGCAGCGGTCACGTCGCGCAAGAAGGAAAACATTCTTTCAACAGGTGCTCGCCTCGTTGCTACAGGGTGTCCGGGATGCAACCTTACCCTGTCCGGCAATCTCTATGGTGAGGGCGATCCGGCTGTTCGCCACACCATCCAACTGATTGCAGAGAGGTTGTAACGAGAATGGGGGTCACCCACCGCAGGAATTTCCCGCGTACATCTCCAGCTCGATGCGCTCCTCATCCCCATATACGGCTGAAACCATGAGGCTCAGGTATTCTCGCAGGTGCCTGGTGATAAGGAAGTTCTCCCGTACCAAGTCCCTCGCCTTACGACCCATCTGGAATGCCTCATCCGGGTGCTGAAGCAAGTACCGGGTCCTCAGAGCTGCTCCTTCCGGGCTGCTGACGAGGAATCCCGTGTGGTGATCGATCACCTGGAGGCGGATCCCGCCAACATTGCCTCCGATGACAGGTTTTCCCTTCCAGAGAGCCTCGGTCACCGTTAGCCCGAATCCTTCTCTTATGGATTTCTGGAGGACAATGTTCGCAGCCCTCTGAAGGGCGTTCACCGTGATGTCAGCGTCGGGTGGCAAGAGGAGGATATGGGCGTCCCTATCCCCTTCGGCTTCGGCCTGGACTTCTGCGAGCACCATCGCGCCCTCGGGATCGTCTGTGGCGCCGCCCCCCGCCAGGACGAGCTGAACGGTGGGAATGAACTGCTTGACGAGCCCGTATGCCCTGATAACGCCGGTCGGGTCCTTGAATCGATCGAATCGTGTTATCTGGAGCATCTCAGGCCGTTCAGGGTCGATCCCGAATCTCGAATAAACACCTGCCACATCGTCAGGGCTGAGCTCTCGGTTCTTATCACTCAAGGGATCTATGCTTGGAGGAATCAGATACTGAACGTGAGGCAAGGGCTGCGCGAAATCGGCCAGAGAGAAGATGCTGGCATCGTATTGCACGACGAACGGTCGCAGGTATTTCCATACGGGGCGGAAAGGGCGGCTCAAATCGATGTGGCACCGCCAGATCCATTTGCCTCTCCTGTTCGGGCACCATTTCAGGAGCAACAACGGCTGAGGATCGTGAATGAATACGATGTCGGCCTCCTCGAGGACAGGTCTCAGCTCCTCCGCGTTTGTTTCGTTGGTTTGCTCATACGCGGAGAGCAGGGAATCGGTCATGGGCACAGGTATTCCCTGCAGCCCGTTGTGGAAGTTCTTCGTGCACGAAAAGAAGGCCTCCTCTCCCCGAATGACTTCCCACCTCGCGTCTATTCCGAGCTCCGCCTTAAGCGGAACGAGCTTGTGGAGTATTTCAGCCACACCTCCACCCACCCTCGTGGAATTGACATGCACTACTTTAAGACCTTCGAGAGGTCGCGCCAGTTGCCGCAAGTGGTCTATGACGTCAACCCCAACAATGGGCGCGTAGTCCTTGATAGATCTCATACAGGCACCCTCCCGAAGTAGGTCGTGAAGAGCATCGCCAACTGATGGCGCAATTCGCTCAGTGAAACGAAGTAGGGATCGACTGTCCCGAGTCTGTGGCAGAGATCGGCATAGGCAGGCCCAAAAGCAATCAGCCACGCGTGGAAATCGTCCTTGCCCCCTTCTGTCCTCCGACGTGCGTCAATGAAATGGTAATAGATGCTCCCGAGAGACAGGTTCGGGATAACGTCCACCAGATCCTCGGGGCTTTCCAATTTCATTTGGCTGTCAAACACGACTATTTGGGATCGTACGAAGTGGAATTGGCGATCGGCCTTTGTCCAAGGAGCCAACTCGATTTCGTCGAGACGCTGCTCGATGATATCTACCAACTCCTGCCGCAGTACTTCAAGGCTCTCGAATGCCGTAGGATCTATGATCGCCAACCGCTCGGCCAAGATTTGGTCGTGCAGAGAGTAGTGGCTCCAGGTGGCGAAATCATTTATGTACTGAGGAGTATCGAAGCGAGGTCGCAGCAGCCTTGCCCAGAAGTGGTAATAGATACTTCCCGCTGCGACAGTTTGCAGCTTGTCTCTCAGCTCTCTCAGATTCTGTGCCCTCTCCCCGGTCGCGATAGCCACCAACGCGCAGTCCTTTATCTCGAAGGCACCGAGAGAATTGTTAGAGTCGGCCATGATACCTCCACACGCAACACTCTGTCCCGAAATGGCCAGAATTGACCAAGTGACGCAAGTGACGGACTTCAGATTTGGTAGTCAGTGAGCTCTCCAGAAGTGAATTTCGGAAGGGTAAAACTGAACGTTGTTCCTCTCCCCAACTTGGATTCAACCCAAATTCTCCCTTGATGACTCTCGACGAACTTCTTAGCGATAAAGAGTCCCAGTCCGGATCCGGCCGTACCCTCCTGGGGGTCCGGAGCTCTGACGAAGCGGTCGAAAATCTTTGACTGCTGTTCGGGCGGAATTCCCCTGCCGTTGTCCGAGACGCTGACAACGATGAATCCTGTCTTGGCCACGCAGCGAATCTGGATAAAGGGACGGGTCCTCTCACCCATGTGTCGAATTGCGTTTGCCACCAAATTGTCAATGATTCTTCCGATCCTGTGCTTATCTCCATACACGTCAGGGAGTCGTTCCTGGACATCGATCATGACGCGTATTCCCTTTTCCTGCAACTCCTGCTTGTGCTGGTCAAGCACCTCCTCGATGGTTGTCCGCAGATGAACGGGCGCCCACTGCAATTTTGCATGCGGAGCGGACAGACCTTCCAGGAGAGCATTCAGTAATGCCTCCATCGATCGGGCACTGGTCGCGATCTGACGGAGGGCTTGCTCGCGATCGTGATCTGTCAGAGAGCCCCGGCTTCTCCTGACCAGGAGTTGAGCTAACCCTCTGACTGTCACGACCGGGGACTTTAGATCGTGTGCAACACTCTGGATCAGCGTTTCCAGCTCTTCGGCCCTCTTCCTGGCTTCCTCCGCCCGACATTGCAGTGCCTCTATGGCCCGTTTTCTAAAGCTGATATCGCGGATTACGACCGAATAGGAAACCCCGGATCGATCTTTCCAGGACGAGATGCAGAATTCGACCGGAACGAGATCACCGGTTTTGCGGACGCCCTTGCATTCAAAGGGTCTGCCCAAGGAGAGGATCCTTCCCTCTTGGATCAGGCTTTCGTCATGTATTCTCCGCAACAGCTCAGGTAAATCGGGCAGCAATGCTCGGACTTGCATGCCCTGCGCTTCCTGCTCGGTGTACCCGAATATCCGCTCCGCCCCCTGATTCCAGAACGCCACTCGCATGCCGGTGTCAAGAGACACGATCCCGTAAAGAGGCGATTGGGCCAGAGCCCGGAACCGCATTTCCCACTGGACCATGCATTCCTCAGCTATGCGGCGCCTCTTTTCAGCATGCTCCAGTTCCTGGAGCCGCTGGCGCAACTCGGTCATCCCGGCGGAAAGCTCTCCCATGCTGGATTCGCCCTCATCCATGGACGTCATCTCCGAGGGGCTCGTTCCGAGGCCAATCCCCCACCACAAGTATCGAAGGGATGGGCACGCCGAGGACAATATCCCGGATTCCGGTCCAGGGTCTTGCCTCCGCAGCCAGGAGTGCCCACCAAAAAAGAGCGATCTAGAACAATTTTATACCATAACCGCTACAAAGAAAAATGTTCGATTTCTTTCTTAGAAATGTGCGAATACTCTTGTCAGGAAGAAAAACCATGCTTTATCCCCCCGAAAAGACCACGATTTGACAATCCACCCTCTACCCCGTTTCTCCACTTTTCACGTGGGGGAGCAAGGGAGTCTCTTGCTAGTCTCTCGGGTCTTAGCTCGAGTAAGACACAAGCTTGCGGAGCTATTGCGGCAGCTTCTGCACAGGAATCCTACAAGACATTTCAACGCATGGCCTTCCTCAATGCTCAGACGCTTCCTGCAAATTCTATTGGCCGCTGCTTTGAATATCCATGTGACAGCTCTGAAGAGGCCTGATGTTTCCTGTCCCAGACCGGAACGCGCGGATTCCCCGGGCTGCAGCAGTGGCTGCGGCCAGTGTGGTAATGTAGGGCACGCGGTAGGTAATTGCAGACTTGCGGATGTAGGAATCGTCATGTTTTCCGGCCTTGCCCGTGGGCGTGTTGATAACCAGGTTTATCTCACCATTCTTGATCCCGTCCACGATGTGGGGCCTTCCCTCGTGAATCTTGTAGATCTGCTCTGAAGGGATACCGTGGAAGCTCAGGTGCCGGTGGGTCCCTTGAGTGGCTTTAATCGTAAAGCCAAGCTCGACGAATTTTCTTGCCACCTCGAGGACTGCCGGTCTTTCAGACTCAGTGACCGAGATCAGTACCGTCCCCTCAGACGGTAACCGCGATTGGGTGGCTTCCTGTGCCTTATAAAAGGCATACCCAAATGAATCCGCCAGACCGAGAACTTCCCCGGTGGAACGCATCTCGGGTCCCAGAATTGGATCCACTTCCGGAAACATATTAAAGGGAAAAACCGCTTCCTTGACCCCGAAGTGCGGGATGGGGCCCAGTTTGATGTCCAGATCCGCCAACTTCTTGCCCAACATGAGCTGTGTAGCTACGCGAGCCATGGGGAATCCGCAGACCTTCGAGACTATGGGAACCGTGCGGGACGCCCTCGGGTTTGCTTCGAGAACATACACCCTGTCGTCGGCAATGGCATACTGGATGTTCATGAGACCCACCACATTGAGCTCAACCGCTATGCGCCGCGTGTACTCACGGATGGTCTCCAGATGGACGGGAGGAATGCTAATAGGCGGAATCACGCATGCGGAGTCCCCCGAATGAATGCCGGCCAACTCTATGTGCTCCATGACCGCGGGCACGAATGCATCCGTTCCGTCTGCCACCGCGTCCGCTTCGGCCTCGATAGCGTTCTCCAAAAACTTGTCGATGAGGATAGGACGCTCAGGGCTTACCTCCACCGCGGCGGACACATACCTTTCCAACATTTCCCTGTCGTGTATTACCTCCATGGCCCTGCCGCCCAACACATAGGACGGTCTGACCATGAGCGGATACCCTATCTCGCCGGCTATATCGAGAGCCTCTTTGAGGTTACTGGCCATGCCCGATTCAGGCTGAGGTATGCCCAACTTGTCCATTCTCTTGCGAAAACGATCCCGATCCTCCGCAAGGTCTATCATGTCCGGCGAGGTGCCGATGATCTTGACGCCTGCAGCCGCGAGCTCATTGGCTATGTTCAGAGGGGTCTGGCCGCCGAATTGCACAATCACTCCCTCGGGGCGCTCCTTCTCGTATATGCTCAGTACGTCTTCCACGGTGAGGGGCTCGAAGTAGAGCTTGTCCGAGGTATCGTAATCGGTGGATACCGTCTCGGGATTGCAATTGACCATAATCGATTCAAATCCCTCGTCCCTCCTGGCAAAGGCCGCGTGCACGCAACAGTAATCGAACTCAATGCCCTGGCCTATACGGTTCGGCCCCCCGCCAAGCACCATGACCTTGCGTCGCGTGCTCGTTTCCACCTTGTTCGGTGCATTGTACGTGGAGTAGTAGTACGCGGCATTCTCCACGCCGCTCACGGGCACGGGCTCCCAGGCCTCGACAACCCCGATAGATTCCCGCTCCGATCTGATTTTCCCCTCAGGCATCCGGAGGAGGCTCGCAAGATAACGATCGGAAAATCCGTCCTTCTTGGCCTGTTCCAGAAGACTGGCTGGGAGCTCGCGACCACGGTACTGGAGGATCTCCTCTTCAAGGAGAACGAGCTCCTTCATTTGTTGGATGAACCAAGGCTTTATGTACGTCTTCTCGTACAGTGCTTCGATGGATGCACCTTTGCGAAGAGCCTCGTACATGACGAACTGACGTTCGCTCGTAGGCTCGGCAAGAAGATTGAAGAGGTCTTCCAGGGATCGTTCATTGAAATCCTTTGCGAATCCCAATCCGTATCTGCCGATCTCCAAGGAACGGATCGCTTTCTGAAACGCCTCCTTGTAAGTCTTCCCGATACTCATCACTTCGCCCACTGCGCGCATCTGAGTGCCAAGCCGGTCTTCTACTCCCTCGAACTTCTCGAACGCCCATCTCGCGAATTTCACGACCACGTACTCGCCCCAGGGAGTGTACTTGTCGAGTGTGCCCTCCCGCCAATAGGGAATCTCGTCCAAGGTGAGACCGCCGGCCAGGAGCGCGGAAACGAGGGCTATGGGAAACCCTGTTGCCTTCGACGCGAGCGCGGAAGACCGGGAGGTCCTGGGGTTGATTTCGATGACAACCACTCGGCCGGTCCTGGGGTCGTGGGCAAACTGAATATTTGTGCCACCTATTACCTTGATCGCCTCCACAATATCGTAGGAGTGCTTTTGGAGGCGTCTCTGTAATTCAGGATCTATGGTCAGCATAGGAGCCGTGCAGTAAGAGTCCCCCGTATGGACGCCCATTGCATCGACGTTCTCGATAAAACACACTGTAATCATCTGATTCTTCGAGTCCCGAACCACTTCGAGCTCGAGCTCCTCCCACCCGAGCACCGACTCTTCTACCAGGATTTGTCCCACGAGGCTTGCCGAAATACCCCGCCGCGCGACTGTACGGAGCTCCTCGACATTGTACACATGCCCTCCACCGGTGCCTCCCAGCGTGTAAGCCGGCCGAATCACCACAGGATATCCGAGCCTCTCGGCAATCCGCTCCGCTTCTTCCACACTGAATGCCGGATCGCTCGCAGGCATTTCGATGCCCAACCGATTCATGGTTTCTTTGAACGCGATGCGGTCCTCTCCGCGCTCTATCGCATCCGCCTCGACGCCAATGATCTTGACGCCGTACTTGTCTAGCACACCGGCCCTGTGTAGCTCGGACGAGAGGTTGAGTCCCGACTGTCCGCCCAGGTTGGGCAAGAGAGCGTCAGGCCGTTCCTGCTCTATGATTTTCGTCATGGTCTCGACATTGAGCGGCTCGATATACGTCACATCTGCCATGCCAGGATCAGTCATAATGGTTGCCGGGTTAGAATTAACGAGGACGATTGTGTAACCGAGCTTTCGCAACGCTTTGCACGCTTGGGTGCCTGAATAGTCGAATTCACAGGCTTGGCCTATTACGATGGGACCGGAACCGATGATCATGACCTTTGAGATATCGTTGCGCCGTGGCATGGTGATGGTGCTCCTTAAGCGATGATGGTGATATTGGCAATCTGTCAGTGATACTAAATCAACGCCAGCGTCGCAATAGAAATTCTCGATCGGCAACGGGTGCACCACACATAGCTCCCGCGCTTGATCCAGGATCGTTGAGCCCTTATAATTCGTGGCACGTACGGAGCGGGCTTCGCAATCCACGCGGCCATGCCCGAGGAGCCTACCCTACGGCGTGTAGGAATGGGAAATGCGCAGTGAATCTGGAAATATCGCAGGGTCTTCCTGGACCGGGATCACCGATATGAGCCTGAGTGCAATACTCGGCGAGGTTCCCGACCCGATAGCCGTCATCTCGAGAGACTATGAAATGCTCTGGGCCAACGGAATTGTTTTAGGATTCTGCAAGGCGAGGCTCGAAGACCTTCACGGGCGCCGCTGTCACGAGATAATCTTTAAGAGGAACAACCGCTGTCTCGACTGTCCGGTGCGGGCGGTATTCGATTCCGGGCGGCCGTCCTCCATCGAGAAGTGTATCTCGTGCGAGGACGGATCGATCGTTTGGAAGGAAGTCAGGGCGTACCCGATTCGCCAGGGGAACGGAGCGGTCATCGGTGCCATCAGGATTGGCTTCGATATCACGGAGAAGAAGGTCCTTGATAACAGACAAACGAGACATGTCGAGCTATTGGAGAGAACTTTGAGCCAAATGACCGGGGCGTCTCCAGACGAATCGGGTTATGACTGGAAGGAAGGATGTTATGGCGAGCTGACAAAGCGGGAGCTCCAGGTGCTTCGACTCCTTCCTCTGGGGTTGAGCAACGT